>NZ_JANJXQ010000101.1 GCF_024708915.1 Thiobacillus sp. | reverse complement strand
TGCGGATCTCGGCCTTGAACTCGTTGGTCCACAGGTGCGGGTTTTCCTGCTTGATGGTGTTGATGAGGTCGATGCCGAAGTTGCAGTGCATGGACTCGTCGCGCAGGATGTACTGGTACTGCTCGGCGGCGCCGGTCATCTTGTTCTGGCGGCCGAGCGCGAGGATCTGCACGAAGCCGACGTAGAAGAAGATGCCTTCCATGATGCAGGCGAAGACGATCAGCGACTTCAGCAGCTTCTGGTCGTTCTCCGGCGTGCCGGTCTTGAATTCGGGGTTGGTGAGCGTGTCGATGAAGGGGATGAGGAAGTCGTCCTTGTCGCGGATGCTCTCGATCTCGTGATAGGCGTTGAAGATTTCCGACTCGTCGAGGCCCAGGCTTTCCACGATGTACTGGTAGGCGTGGGTGTGAATCGCCTCCTCGAACGCCTGGCGCAGCAGGTACTGGCGGCACTCGGGCGCGGTGATGTGGCGGTAGGTGCCGAGCACGATGTTGTTGGCGGCCAAGGAGTCGGCGGTGACGAAGAAGCCGAGGTTGCGCTTGACGATGCGGCGCTCGTCCTCGGTCAGCGCGGTGGGGTCCTTCCACTGCGCGATGTCGCGGCTCATGTTCACTTCCTGCGGCATCCAGTGGTTGGCGCAGCCGGCGAGGTATTTCTCCCACGCCCACTTGTACTTGAAGGGAACGAGCTGGTTGACGTCGGTGGCGCCGTTGATGACGCGCTTGTCGGCGGCACGCACGCGGGTCTGCGTCAGCGCTTCACTCGGCTCGCGGTCGGCGGCCGAGGCGGCGGGCGTGTAGGCCGGCTCGGGCATGCGCGGCGCGAGTTGCGGGGCGGGCGTGAAGTCTTTATGCCCGTCCGGGTATTCTTCGAAATTCAGCATCGTTTTTTCTCTCCTTTGGGTTTCCCAAAGTGGGCCTGGGCCCACACTACTTATTCAACATTCGGCGGGAGGGCTTGCCCTCTGGCTAACGCCTTTAACCATTCGACTAAGCCCGCAAGGGGCAAGTCGCTGGTTATCCCCCGACCCCTCTCCCGCAAGCGGGAGAGGGGAGATTTAGTCCCCTTCTGCGCCACCTCGACTGGGCCGAGCCGGCGGGGGATGAAGGCGAGCACTGTTCGAGCTCCGCAGCAAGCCGCGTTTTGTGCGGCTTGCCAGGGCGAGTTGCGCAGCCGCCCCGGCGGATCGGTCCGGTCGAGGCCCGCCCCGAAGGGGTGGCGCAGCGGGGTGCCCTTCTGTTGGTTACTTTTCTTGGGCAAGCAAGAAAAGTGACCGGGCTGCCGGGCCGCTCCCGGCCAACGAACCGTCGCACATCACGACCGCATCCATTGGCCAGGCCTGCCTCTTCTTCGGTGCTGCTGCTCCTCCTCCTACTCGGTTGCCACCCCGGCGCACGCCGGGGCCCACTTCCCCTCTCCCCGACCCCTCTCCCGCAAGCGGGCGAGGGGAGTCGTGCTTACTGGCAGGCCTCGCACTCCTCGAACCCGGGATCCCCCGGCCGCATCGTGCAGACCTTGCCTTCGACCTCGGGCTCGGGCAGGTTCGCCACCGCAGCCGCCATCGCGCTCGACATCGCAGGCGCGGCACCCATGCCGCCGCCGACGTGCGCCGACACCGCGTTGAGTTCACCGCCCTTGCCGGTCGACTTCTCCGCGCTGGTCGCGCCGAGCGTGCGCAGGTAGTACGTGGTCTTGAGACCCCGCACCCACGCCAGCTTGTAGATGTCGTCGAGCTTCTTGCCGCTCGCACCCGCCATGTAGATGTTGAGGCTCTGCGCCTGGTCGATCCACTTCTGGCGGCGGGAAGCACATTCCACCAGCCACTTCGGCTCCATCTCGAACGCGGTGGCGTAAAGCGCGCGGACGTCGGCCGGGATACGGTCGATGCGCGAAAGGCTGCCGTCGAAGTACTTGATGTCGGCGACCATCACCTCGTCCCACATCCCGAGCTTCTTCAGGTCGGCGACGAGGTACTTGTTGGCGACGGTGAATTCGCCCGACAGGTTCGACTTCACGTAGAGGTTCTGGTAGGTCGGCTCGATCGACGCGGAGACGCCGACGATGTTGGCGATGGTCGCGGTCGGCGCGATCGCCAGGCAGTTGGAGTTGCGCATGCCGTACTGGGCGATGCGGGCACGCAGGCTGTCCCAGTCGAGCGTGGCGCTGTTGTCGACCTCGAGGTAGCCGCCGCGCTCCTCTGCGAGCAGGCGGTTGGAATCGTGCGGCAGGATGCCGCGGCTCCACAGGCTGCCCTCGTAGCTCGAGTAGCGGCCGCGCTCGGCGGCGAGCTCGGTCGACGCCCAGTAGGCGTAGTAGGCGACGGCCTCCATCGAGCGGTCGGCGAATTCGACCGCGTCGTCGGAAGCGTAGGCCACGCGCAGCTCCTGCAGCGCGTCCTGGAAGCCCATGATGCCGAGGCCCACCGGACGGTGCTTGAGGTTGGAGTTGCGCGCCTTGCCGACGGCGTAGTAGTTGACGTCGACGACGTTGTCGAGCATGCGCATCGCGGTGTGGATGGTCGCCTTGATCTTGTCGAGGTCGAGCTTGCCGTCCTTGAGGTGGTTCACCAGGTTGACCGAGCCGAGGTTGCACACGGCGACTTCGTGGTCGTTGGTGTTGAGCGTGATCTCGGTGCACAGGTTGGACGAATGCACGACGCCGACGTGCTGCTGCGGGCTGCGGATGTTGCAGGGGTCCTTGAACGTGATCCAGGGATGGCCGGTCTCGAACAGCATCGACAGCATCTTGCGCCACAGCTGCACCGCGGGGATGCGCTTGTAGAGCTTGATCTCGCCGCGGTCGGCCTTGCGCTCGTATTCGGTGTAGGCCTCGGCGAACTTGCGGCCGTAGAGGTCGTGCAGGTCGGGCACGTCGTTCGGCGAGAACAGCGTCCAGTCGCCGCCTTCCATCACGCGCTGCATGAAGAGGTCCGGAATCCAGTTCGCGGTGTTCATGTCGTGGGTGCGGCGGCGGTCGTCGCCGGTGTTCTTCCGGAGGTCGAGGAACTCCTCGATGTCGAGGTGCCAGGTCTCGAGGTAGGCGCACACCGCGCCCTTGCGCTTGCCGCCCTGGTTCACCGCGACGGCGGTGTCGTTGACGACCTTGAGGAAGGGGACGACGCCCTGCGACTTGCCGTTGGTGCCCTTGATGCGGGCACCCATCGCACGCACCGGGGTCCAATCGTTGCCGAGGCCGCCGGCGTACTTCTGCAGCATGGCGTTTTCCTTGATCGCCTGATAGATGCCGTCGAGGTCGTCGGTGACGGTGGTCAGGTAGCAGGAAGACAGCTGGCTGTGGCGGGTGCCGGCGTTGAACAGGGTTGGCGTCGAGCTCATGAAATCGAAGCTGGACAACACCTGGTAGAACTCGATGGCGCGCGCCTCGCGGTCGATCTCGTTGATGGCGAGGCCCATCGCCACGCGCATGAAGAAGGCCTGCGGCAGTTCGATGCGCGCCTCTTCGATGTGCAGGAAGTAGCGGTCGTACAGGGTCTGCAGGCCGAGGTAGCCGAACTGGTAGTCGCGGCCGGCGTCGAGCACGGCGGCGAGGCGGGCGAGGTCGAACTGGCCGAGCTTCTCGTCGAGTAGTTCGGCGCCGATGCCCTTCTTGATGTAGGCGGGGAAATACTCGGCGTAGCGGGCGCCCATTTGCGCCTGCGTCACCGCCTCGCCCAGCACTTCGTGGCGGATGGAGTTCAGCAGCAGCCGCGCACTGACAAACGAATAGCCCGGGTCCTGCTCGATCATCGAGCGGGCGGCCAGCACCAGCGCCTTTTCCACTTCGGCCATCGGCACGCCGTCGTAGAGGTCGCGCAGCACGGTATGCATGATCGGCTCGGCCTTGACGTTGTCGCCGAGGCCGGAACAGGCATCGGCCAGCAGCGCGGCCAGGCGCGCGGTGTCGAGCGGCTTCTTCTGGCCGTCCTCGATCACGTGCAGCTGGACGTCGGGCACGCCGGCGGCTTTTTGCGCGGCGCGCTCCTGCGCGCGCTTTTCGCGGTACAGCACGTAGGCGCGCGCGACTTCGTGCTCGCCCGAGCGCATCAGCGCCAGTTCGACCTGGTCCTGGATGTCCTCGATATGGAAGGTGCCGCCGTTGGGGGTGCGCCGCATCAGGGCGGCGGTCACCTGGCCGGTGATCGACTCGACCAGCTCGCGGATGCGCGCCGAGGCCGCGGCCTGCCCGCCCTGCACCGCGATGAAGGCCTTGGTCACGGCGATGGCGATCTTGTTGGGCGCAAAACCGACCACCGCGCCGTTGCGGCGGATGATCTTGTAGTCGGCGTAGCGCGTATCGATCGCCGCCACGTCGGCAGTTTCGAGCGGGGGAATGGGGGCGGATGCAGCGGATTCGGTGGCGACATTCAACATCGATGGGGTCTCCTTGGTGGGTGTAACAAAACCAGACGGCCGTGCCGGTGCGATATTCACACCTTATGCACAGCTTTCCCAGCTCCCGCTCACAGTTTTATTCACAACATCTTGTGGTACGGGTGGGAGCCGGATACAAATTCTAGGTTCCCAGCCGGACATGTCAACCCGGATCCGTTTTGTTGCGGCGGCATTTTTCAGCGGCCGGAAAATCCCATGGCAAATCAAAGTTTTTGCCTGGCGGCATGCCTAAATAATGAACAGACGCATGGCTGGATGCGGCCTGGCGCCGAGAAACACCCGATCCGGCCGATGGATGCGTTCAAATTCAGCTTATTAGCGGGCATGAATACAGCCTGCGCTGCGCAAAGATTGCTGAATCTTTGCGCGACTCGCCGCGAAACGGGCGAGCAGCCGCCGAATGCATGGAGCCCGGCCGGGTCACCGCGAGATGATCAGGGGAATTTTGGTTATGATTGCGCAAACTCCACACTCCGGATTGCCGGGCGCCGCCATGCGTCATACCGCTGTTCTACTGATTTCCTGCCCCGACCAGAAGGGATTGGTCGCGGCCATCGCCGATTTCCTGCTATTGCAGAACGCCAACATCCTGCACGCCGACCAGCATCAGGATGCCGAGCTGAAGCTGTTCCTGATGCGGGTGGAATGGGATCTGGCGGATTTCAGCCTCGACCTGGCCGACTTCGCCGCCGCCTTCGGCCCCATTGCCGAGCGCTTCGGAATGACCTGGCGGCTCGCCGAATCGAGCCGCAAGCCGCGTCTGGCGGTGTTCGTGTCGAAGTTCGACCACTGCCTGGCCGACCTGCTCTATCGCTACCAAAGCGGCGAACTGCATTGCGAACTGCCGATCATCCTCAGCAACCACGAGGACACGCGCTGGCTGGCCGACGCTTATCGGGTGCCCTACCAGCACCTCGTGGTGCACAAGGACGCCAAGCACGAGGCCGAGCAGATGCAGCTGGCGATCCTGCGCGCCCAGAAGATCGATTTCATCGTGCTGGCGCGCTACATGCAGGTGCTGTCACCCGAATTTATCCGGCACTTTCCCAACCGCATCATCAACATCCACCATTCCTTCCTGCCCGCCTTCCACGGCGCCAAGCCCTACCACCGCGCGTTCGAGCGCGGCGTCAAGCTGATCGGCGCCACCGCGCACTACGTCACCGAAACCCTCGACGACGGCCCGATCATCGAACAGGACGTGGCACGCATCTCGCACCGCGACAGCCTCGACGACCTGATCAAAAAAGGCGCCGACCTGGAGAAGGTGGTGCTCTCGCGCGCGGTGAAGTGGCATCTCGACAACCGGGTGCTGGTGTACGCCAACAAGACGGTCGTGTTCGACTGAGCCCTGCGCGGGCGTGACGCCGCGGCCCCGCCGCTGCCGTACACTGCTACCTTTGCCTTTTTGCAGACGAACAGCCATGACCGAGATTCTCGTTTTGTATTACAGCGTCGGCGGCAGCGTGCGCGAGATGGCGCATCTGGTCGCGCGCGGAGTCAACCAGGTGGCCGGCGCCAGCGCCCGCCTGCGCACGGTGCCCCCGGTGGCGCCGCGCACCCAGGTGGCCGAGCCGCCGGTGCCGGATGAGGGCGCGCCCTACGTCGAGCTGGCCGACCTCGAACAATGCGCCGGCCTCGCGCTCGGTTCGCCCACCCGCTTCGGCAACATGGCGGCGCCGCTGAAGTATTTTCTCGACAGCACCGGCGCGCTGTGGGCCAAGGGCAGCCTGGTCGGCAAGCCCGCCGCCGTGTTCACCTCCACCGCCAGCCTGCACGGCGGCCAGGAAACCACGCTGACCAGCATGATGCTGCCGCTCTTGCACCACGGCATGCTGATCGTCGGCCTGCCCTACACCCTCGCCGAGGTGAACCACACCGCCAGCGGCGGCACCCCCTACGGCGCCAGCCACTGGGCCGGCCCCGCCGACGACAAGCCGCTCACCGACGACGAGCGCGCGCTGTGCATCGCGCTCGGCAAGCGGCTGGCCGAAACCGCGAGCAAACTTTCCAGATGAAACACCTGCAACACATCGCGAGCGCGAGCCTGATCGCGCTGATCTTCCTCTGCCTGGCGTGGGAACTGTGGCTGGCGCCGATCCGTCCCGGCGGCTCTTCGCTGGCGCTCAAGGCGCTGCCGCTGCTGCTGCCGCTGATGGGCATCCTCAAGGGCCGCCGCTATACCTATCAATGGGCGCCGATGCTGGTGCTGGCCTACTTCACCGAAGGCGTGGTGCGCGCCTGGTCGGACACCGGCCTGTCGGCGTGGCTGGCCGGCGCCGAGGTCGCGCTGTCGGTGACGTTCTTCTTCGCCGCGATCTATTACGCCAGACTCAGCGCGCCGTCGCGGCAGGCGCAATGAAAAACGCCCCGCGGGGCGTTTTTCATTGCGCCTGCCGCGACGGCGCGCTGAGTCTGGCGTAATAGATCGCGGCGAAGAAGAACGTCACCGACAGCGCGACCTCGGCGCCGGCCAGCCACGCCGACAGGCCGGTGTCCGACCAGGCGCGCACCACGCCTTCGGTGAAGTAGGCCAGCACCAGCATCGGCGCCCATTGATAGGTATAGCGGCGGCCCTTGAGGATGCCCATCAGCGGCAGCAGCAGCGGCAGCGCCTTGAGCGCCAGCGAAGAGCCGCCGGGACGGATCGGCGCCAGCCACAGTTCCCACGCCAGGCAGAGGAAGATCAGCGCGATCAGGCTCGCGCTCGCGATGTGTTGCAGGTGTTTCATCTGGAAAGTTTGCTCGCGGTTTCGGCCAGCCGCTTGCCGAGCGCGATGCACAGCGCGCGCTCGTCGTCGGTGAGCGGCTTGTCGTCGGCGGGGCCGGCCCAGTGGCTGGCGCCGTAGGGGGTGCCGCCGCTGGCGGTGTGGTTCACCTCGGCGAGGGTGTAGGGCAGGCCGACGATCAGCATGCCGTGGTGCAAGAGCGGCAGCATCATGCTGGTCAGCGTGGTTTCCTGGCCGCCGTGCAGGCTGGCGGTGGAGGTGAACACGGCGGCGGGCTTGCCGACCAGGCTGCCCTTGGCCCACAGCGCGCCGGTGCTGTCGAGAAAATACTTCAGCGGCGCCGCCATGTTGCCGAAGCGGGTGGGCGAACCGAGCGCGAGGCCGGCGCATTGTTCGAGGTCGGCCAGCTCGACGTAGGGCGCGCCCTCATCCGGCACCGGCGGCTCGGCCACCTGGGTGCGCGGCGCCACCGGGGGCACCGTGCGCAGGCGGGCGCTGGCGCCGGCCACCTGGTTGACTCCGCGCGCGACCAGATGCGCCATCTCGCGCACGCTGCCGCCGACGCTGTAATACAAAACGAGAATCTCGGTCATGGCTGTTCGTCTGCAAAAAGGCAAAGGTAGCAGTGTACGGCAGCGGCGGGGCCGCGGCGTCACGCCCGCGCAGGGCTCAGTCGAACACGACCGTCTTGTTGGCGTACACCAGCACCCGGTTGTCGAGATGCCACTTCACCGCGCGCGAGAGCACCACCTTCTCCAGGTCGGCGCCTTTTTTGATCAGGTCGTCGAGGCTGTCGCGGTGCGAGATGCGTGCCACGTCCTGTTCGATGATCGGGCCGTCGTCGAGGGTTTCGGTGACGTAGTGCGCGGTGGCGCCGATCAGCTTGACGCCGCGCTCGAACGCGCGGTGGTAGGGCTTGGCGCCGTGGAAGGCGGGCAGGAAGGAATGGTGGATGTTGATGATGCGGTTGGGAAAGTGCCGGATAAATTCGGGTGACAGCACCTGCATGTAGCGCGCCAGCACGATGAAATCGATCTTCTGGGCGCGCAGGATCGCCAGCTGCATCTGCTCGGCCTCGTGCTTGGCGTCCTTGTGCACCACGAGGTGCTGGTAGGGCACCCGATAAGCGTCGGCCAGCCAGCGCGTGTCCTCGTGGTTGCTGAGGATGATCGGCAGTTCGCAATGCAGTTCGCCGCTTTGGTAGCGATAGAGCAGGTCGGCCAGGCAGTGGTCGAACTTCGACACGAACACCGCCAGACGCGGCTTGCGGCTCGATTCGGCGAGCCGCCAGGTCATTCCGAAGCGCTCGGCAATGGGGCCGAAGGCGGCGGCGAAGTCGGCCAGGTCGAGGCTGAAATCCGCCAGATCCCATTCCACCCGCATCAGGAACAGCTTCAGCTCGGCATCCTGATGCTGGTCGGCGTGCAGGATGTTGGCGTTCTGCAATAGCAGGAAATCGGCGATGGCCGCGACCAATCCCTTCTGGTCGGGGCAGGAAATCAGTAGAACAGCGGTATGACGCATGGCGGCGCCCGGCAATCCGGAGTGTGGAGTTTGCGCAATCATAACCAAAATTCCCCTGATCATCTCGCGGTGACCCGGCCGGGCTCCATGCATTCGGCGGCTGCTCGCCCGTTTCGCGGCGAGTCGCGCAAAGATTCAGCAATCTTTGCGCAGCGCAGGCTGTATTCATGCCCGCTAATAAGCTGAATTTGAACGCATCCATCGGCCGGATCGGGTGTTTCTCGGCGCCAGGCCGCATCCAGCCATGCGTCTGTTCATTATTTAGGCATGCCGCCAGGCAAAAACTTTGATTTGCCATGGGATTTTCCGGCCGCTGAAAAATGCCGCCGCAACAAAACGGATCCGGGTTGACATGTCCGGCTGGGAACCTAGAATTTGTATCCGGCTCCCACCCGTACCACAAGATGTTGTGAATAAAACTGTGAGCGGGAGCTGGGAAAGCTGTGCATAAGGTGTGAATATCGCACCGGCACGGCCGTCTGGTTTTGTTACACCCACCAAGGAGACCCCATCGATGTTGAATGTCGCCACCGAATCCGCTGCATCCGCCCCCATTCCCCCGCTCGAAACTGCCGACGTGGCGGCGATCGATACGCGCTACGCCGACTACAAGATCATCCGCCGCAACGGCGCGGTGGTCGGTTTTGCGCCCAACAAGATCGCCATCGCCGTGACCAAGGCCTTCATCGCGGTGCAGGGCGGGCAGGCCGCGGCCTCGGCGCGCATCCGCGAGCTGGTCGAGTCGATCACCGGCCAGGTGACCGCCGCCCTGATGCGGCGCACCCCCAACGGCGGCACCTTCCATATCGAGGACATCCAGGACCAGGTCGAACTGGCGCTGATGCGCTCGGGCGAGCACGAAGTCGCGCGCGCCTACGTGCTGTACCGCGAAAAGCGCGCGCAGGAGCGCGCCGCGCAAAAAGCCGCCGGCGTGCCCGACGTCCAGCTGCACGTGATCGAGGACGGCCAGAAGAAGCCGCTCGACACCGCGCGCCTGGCCGCGCTGCTGGCCGATGCCTGTTCCGGCCTCGGCGACAACGTCAAGGCCGAGCCGATCATGCATACCGTGCTGCGCGACCTCTACGACGGCGTGCCGATGGCCGAAGTGGAAAAGGCGCTGGTGCTGGCCGCCCGCTCGATGATCGAGCAGGACCCGGGCTATTCGTTTGTCAGTGCGCGGCTGCTGCTGAACTCCATCCGCCACGAAGTGCTGGGCGAGGCGGTGACGCAGGCGCAAATGGGCGCCCGCTACGCCGAGTATTTCCCCGCCTACATCAAGAAGGGCATCGGCGCCGAACTACTCGACGAGAAGCTCGGCCAGTTCGACCTCGCCCGCCTCGCCGCCGTGCTCGACGCCGGCCGCGACTACCAGTTCGGCTACCTCGGCCTGCAGACCCTGTACGACCGCTACTTCCTGCACATCGAAGAGGCGCGCATCGAACTGCCGCAGGCCTTCTTCATGCGCGTGGCGATGGGCCTCGCCATCAACGAGATCGACCGCGAGGCGCGCGCCATCGAGTTCTACCAGGTGTTGTCCAGCTTCGATTTCATGAGCTCGACGCCAACCCTGTTCAACGCCGGCACCCGCCACAGCCAGCTGTCTTCCTGCTACCTGACCACCGTCACCGACGACCTCGACGGCATCTATCAGGCGATCAAGGAAAACGCCATGCTGCAGAAGTACGCCGGCGGCCTCGGCAACGATTGGACCCCGGTGCGTGCGATGGGTGCCCGCATCAAGGGCACCAACGGCAAGTCGCAGGGCGTCGTCCCCTTCCTCAAGGTCGTCAACGACACCGCCGTCGCGGTGAACCAGGGCGGCAAGCGCAAGGGCGCGGTGTGCGCCTACCTCGAGACCTGGCACCTCGACATCGAGGAGTTCCTCGACCTCCGGAAGAACACCGGCGACGACCGCCGCCGCACCCACGACATGAACACCGCGAACTGGATTCCGGACCTCTTCATGCAGCGCGTGATGGAAGGCGGCGACTGGACGCTGTTCTCGCCGAACGACGTGCCCGACCTGCACGACCTCTACGGCCGCAAGTTCGCCGAGGCCTACACCGAATACGAGCGCAAGGCCGACCGCGGCGAGATCAAGCTCTACAAGCGCATCCCCGCGGTGCAGCTGTGGCGCAAGATGCTGTCGATGCTGTTCGAGACCGGCCATCCCTGGATCACGTTCAAGGACCCCTGCAACATCCGCAGCCCGCAGCAGCACGTCGGCGTCGTGCATTCGTCCAACCTGTGCACCGAGATCACGCTCAACACCAACGACCACGAAGTCGCCGTGTGCAACCTCGGCTCGGTCAACCTGGTGAACCACCTCAAGGACGGCAAGCTCGACCTCGACAAGATCAAGGCGACCATCCACACCGCGATGCGCATGCTCGACAACGTCGTCGACGTCAACTACTACGCCGTCGGCAAGGCGCGCAACTCCAACCTCAAGCACCGTCCGGTGGGCCTCGGCATCATGGGCTTCCAGGACGCGCTGCAGGAGCTGCGCGTGGCCTACGCTTCCGACGACGCGGTCGAATTCGCCGACCGCTCGATGGAGGCCGTCGCCTACTACGCCTACTGGGCGTCGACCGAGCTCGCCGCCGAGCGCGGCCGCTACTCGAGCTACGAGGGCAGCCTGTGGAGCCGCGGCATCCTGCCGCACGATTCCAACCGCCTGCTCGCAGAGGAGCGCGGCGGCTACCTCGAGGTCGACAACAGCGCCACGCTCGACTGGGACAGCCTGCGTGCCCGCATCGCCCAGTACGGCATGCGCAACTCCAACTGCCTGGCGATCGCGCCGACCGCGACCATCGCCAACATCGTCGGCGTCTCCGCGTCGATCGAGCCGACCTACCAGAACCTCTACGTGAAGTCGAACCTGTCGGGCGAATTCACCGTCGCCAACAAGTACCTCGTCGCCGACCTGAAGAAGCTCGGGATGTGGGACGAGGTGATGGTCGCCGACATCAAGTACTTCGACGGCAGCCTTTCGCGCATCGACCGTATCCCGGCCGACGTCCGCGCGCTTTACGCCACCGCGTTCGAGATGGAGCCGAAGTGGCTGGTGGAATGTGCTTCCCGCCGCCAGAAGTGGATCGACCAGGCGCAGAGCCTCAACATCTACATGGCGGGTGCGAGCGGCAAGAAGCTCGACGACATCTACAAGCTGGCGTGGGTGCGGGGTCTCAAGACCACGTACTACCTGCGCACGCTCGGCGCGACCAGCGCGGAGAAGTCGACCGGCAAGGGCGGTGAACTCAACGCGGTGTCGGCGCACGTCGGCGGCGGCATGGGTGCCGCGCCTGCGATGTCGAGCGCGATGGCGGCTGCGGTGGCGAACCTGCCCGAGCCCGAGGTCGAAGGCAAGGTCTGCACGATGCGGCCGGGGGATCCCGGGTTCGAGGAGTGCGAGGCCTGCCAGTAAGCACGACTCCCCTCGCCCGCTTGCGGGAGAGGGGTCGGGGAGAGGGGAAGTGGGCCCCGGCGTGCGCCGGGGTGGCAACCGAGTAGGAGGAGGAGCAGCAGCACCGAAGAAGAGGCAGGCCTGGCCAATGGATGCGGTCGTGATGTGCGACGGTTCGTTGGCCGGGAGCGGCCCGGCAGCCCGGTCACTTTTCTTGCTTGCCCAAGAAAAGTAACCAACAGAAGGGCACCCCGCTGCGCCACCCCTTCGGGGCGGGCCTCGACCGGACCGATCCGCCGGGGCGGCTGCGCAACTCGCCCTGGCAAGCCGCACAAAACGCGGCTTGCTGCGGAGCTCGAACAGTGCTCGCCTTCATCCCCCGCCGGCTCGGCCCAGTCGAGGTGGCGCAGAAGGGGACTAAATCTCCCCTCTCCCGCTTGCGGGAGAGGGGTCGGGGGATAACCAGCGACTTGCCCCTTGCGGGCTTAGTCGAATGGTTAAAGGCGTTAGCCAGAGGGCAAGCCCTCCCGCCGAATGTTGAATAAGTAGTGTGGGCCCAGGCCCACTTTGGGAAACCCAAAGGAGAGAAAAAACGATGCTGAATTTCGAAGAATACCCGGACGGGCATAAAGACTTCACGCCCGCCCCGCAACTCGCGCCGCGCATGCCCGAGCCGGCCTACACGCCCGCCGCCTCGGCCGCCGACCGCGAGCCGAGTGAAGCGCTGACGCAGACCCGCGTGCGTGCCGCCGACAAGCGCGTCATCAACGGCGCCACCGACGTCAACCAGCTCGTTCCCTTCAAGTACAAGTGGGCGTGGGAGAAATACCTCGCCGGCTGCGCCAACCACTGGATGCCGCAGGAAGTGAACATGAGCCGCGACATCGCGCAGTGGAAGGACCCCACCGCGCTGACCGAGGACGAGCGCCGCATCGTCAAGCGCAACCTCGGCTTCTTCGTCACCGCCGACTCCTTGGCCGCCAACAACATCGTGCTCGGCACCTACCGCCACATCACCGCGCCCGAGTGCCGCCAGTACCTGCTGCGCCAGGCGTTCGAGGAGGCGATTCACACCCACGCCTACCAGTACATCGTGGAAAGCCTGGGCCTCGACGAGTCGGAAATCTTCAACGCCTATCACGAGATCGAGAGCATCCGCGACAAGGACGACTTCCTCATCCCCTTCATCGACACGCTCACCAACCCCGAATTCAAGACCGGCACGCCGGAGAACGACCAGAAGCTGCTGAAGTCGCTGATCGTCTTCGCCTGCATCATGGAAGGCATCTTCTTCTACGTCGGCTTCGTGCAGATCCTCGCGCTCGGCCGCCAGAACAAGATGACCGGCGCCGCCGAGCAGTACCAGTACATCCTGCGCGACGAGTCCATGCACTGCAACTTCGGCATCGACCTCATCAACACCATCAAGCAGGAAAACCCGCACCTGTGGACCAACGAGTTCAAGGCCGAGATCCGCA
>NZ_JANJXQ010000271.1 GCF_024708915.1 Thiobacillus sp. | reverse complement strand
CAACGGCGAAGACGCGCTGATCGTCTACGACGACCTGACCAAGCAGGCCTGGGCCTACCGCCAGGTCTCCCTGCTGCTGCGCCGTCCGCCGGGCCGCGAAGCCTACCCGGGCGACGTGTTCTACCTGCACTCGCGCCTGCTTGAGCGCGCCGCGCGCGTCAACGCCGACTACGTCGAGAAGATCACCAACGGCGCCGTCAAGGGCAAGACCGGCTCGCTGACCGCACTGCCGATCATCGAAACGCAGGCCGGCGACGTCTCCGCCTTCGTGCCGACCAACGTGATCTCGATCACCGACGGCCAGATCTTCCTTGAGACCGACCTCTTCAACGCCGGTATCCGCCCCGCGATCAACGCCGGCCTGTCGGTGTCCCGCGTCGGCGGTGCCGCGCAGACCAAGGTGATCAAGAAGCTCGGCGGCGGTATCCGCCTGGCGCTGGCGCAGTACCGTGAACTCGCGGCCTTCGCCCAGTTCGCCTCCGACCTCGACGAAGCCACCCGCAAGCAGCTCGAGCGCGGCCGCCGCGTCACCGAGCTGATGAAGCAGGCGCAATACTCGCCGATGTCGGTGTCGCAGATGGCGCTGTCCCTGTTCGCCGTCAACAAGGGCTACATGGACGACGTCGAAGTCAACAAGATTCTGCCGTTCGAATCCGCGCTGCTGGCGTTCATGAAGTCGAAGTACGCCGGCATCATGGACACCATCGAAACCAGCGGCAACCTGGACGAGGCCACCGAGACGGCGCTCACCGCCGCGGCGGAAGAGTTCAAGAAAACCGGCGTCTATTGATAGGCCGCGCTGATTTGCAGCCGCTGGTTTAAGGAGCAAGTATGGCAGCCGGAAAAGAGATACGGACCAAGATCAAGAGCGTGGAAAACACGCGCAAGATCACCAAGGCCATGGAAATGGTGGCGGCGTCCAAGATGCGCAAGGCGCAGGAACGCATGAAGGCCGCGCGCCCGTACGCCGAAAAAATCGCCCGCGTAGCCACCCATCTGGCGTACGCCCACACGGAATACAAGCATCCGTTCGTGATCGCGCGCGACGACGTCAAGCGCGTCGGCATTGTCCTCATCAGCTCCGACAAGGGCTTGTGCGGCGGACTCAACACCAATGCTTTCCGCGTGGTGGTGAACCAGATGAAACAGTGGGAAGCCGCCGGCGTCGGCATCGACGTCACCGCGATCGGCAACAAGGGACTGGGTTTCATGCAGCGCCTCGGCGTCAATGTGGTATCGCAGATCACCGGCCTGGGCGACACCCCGCACATGGACAAGCTGATCGGCCCGGTCAATGTCATGCTGAATGCCTACATGGAAGGCAGGATCGACGCCCTCTACATCGTCTACAACCGTTTCATCAACACGATGAAGCAGGAACCGACGCTGACCCAGCTGCTGCCGCTGGCGCAGATGGAAGACGCCGAAGAGGCCAGCCTGAAAACGCACTGGGACTACATCTACGAGCCCGATGCCAAACCGGTGGTCGACGGCATGCTGATGCGCTACATCGAATCGCTGGTATATCAGGGCGTGGCCGAGAACATCGCGTGTGAACAGTCGGCACGGATGGTGGCGATGAAGGCCGCTTCCGACAACGCCAAGGACGTGATCGGCGAACTCAAGCTGATTTACAACAAAACCCGCCAGGCCGCGATCACCAAGGAGCTGTCCGAGATCGTCGCTGGTGCTGCCGCGGTTTAAGGTCAGCAGAATTCAATTGATTAGGCCAAGATTTAATTTAATTAGGAAGGCAACATGAGCAACGGAAAAATTGTTCAGATCATCGGCGCCGTGGTGGACGTGGAGTTTTCACGTGACGCCATGCCCAGGGTCTTCGAAGCACTGAAAATGCAGTCGCCGGAGCTGACGCTGGAAGTCCAGCAGCAGCTCGGCGACGGCGTGGTGCGCGCCATTGCAATGGGCTCGACCGATGGCTTGCGCCGCGGCATGGAAGTGCTCTCCACAGGCAATCCGATCATGGTGCCGGTCGGCCAGGCAACGCTCGGCCGCATCATGAACGTGCTCGGCACCCCCATCGATGAAATGGGCCCGGTGAATACCGACACCCACATGCCGATTCACCGCAAGCCGCCGGCGTACGCCGACCAGGCCGCGACGGTCGAAATTCTCGAAACCGGCATCAAGGTCATCGACCTCATCATGCCGATCGCCAAGGGCGGCAAGGTCGGCCTGTTCGGCGGCGCCGGCGTGGGCAAGACCGTGACGCTGATGGAACTGATCCGCAACATCGCGGTGGCGCACTCGGGCTTCTCGGTGTTCGCCGGCGTCGGTGAACGGACCCGCGAAGGCAACGACTTCTATCACGAGATGAAGGAAGGCGGCGTGCTGGACAAGGTCGCACTGGTCTACGGCCAGATGAACGAACCGCCAGGCAACCGTCTGCGCGTCGCGCTGACCGGCCTG
>NZ_JANJXQ010000071.1 GCF_024708915.1 Thiobacillus sp. | reverse complement strand
CGTCATCAGCTTGTCGAAAAGTTTTGCCAGGTTGGGATGCGCGCCGCGCCAATCGATTTCAGGGAAGCGCAGATTCAGATACCCCAGCATGCAGCCGCAGGCGACGTCGGCAAGCGTCATGCTGTTGCCAAGATACCAGGGCTTTTCGCCCAGCGCCTCGGACAGGGCTTCGAGTCCGCGGAACAGGGTTTTTTCCTGCAGCGTCAGCCAGTCGGTGCTCTGCTTGTCGGTGGGGCGTTTCTTCTCGTAGAAAATCGCGACCGCGGCGTCGGTAACGCCGTCGGCCAGCGCTTCGACGCCGCGTACCATCATGCGGCTTTTCGGCTCGCCGGGAATCAGGTGCGCAACCGGACTGACATGGTCGAGGTACTCGACGATGACGCGCGAATCGAACACAGATTCACCGTCCTCCAGCACCAGCACCGGCACCTTGCCGAGCGGGTTGAAATCGGGCACGGGGCTGTCGGGCAGCCAGGGATTCTCGACCTGGAGCTGGAACGGGATTTTCTTTTCCGCCAGCACCACACGAACCTTGCGGCCGTAAGGGCTGGTGAGCGAGCTGACGAGTTTCATTCGGGTTCCCTGAGTATGGCGTTGTTAGATCTGGTTATGGCGCAGCGCCGTCATTATCACCCGGCGCCAGTGCGGCTCCAACCCGTTCGCGCAGGGCCGGCAGCACTTCGGTTTCGAACCAGGGGTTACGCTTCAGCCACAGCCGGTTGCGCGGACTGGGATGCGGCAGCGGGAATAAATCCGGAGGGAAATCGTGCCATGCATGCACCGTGTCGGCCAGCGTTCTGCCACGCCGCCGCCCCAGGTAATACGCCTGGGCGTAGGCGCCGATCAGCAGCGTCAGCCGGACCTGCGGCATGGCCTGGATCAGCTGCGGATGCCACAGCGGCGCGCATTCCGGGCGCGGCGGCAGGTCGCCGCCCTTCGCCGTGCCGGGGTAGCACAGGCCGGTGGGGACGATGGCGATGCGCGCCGCATCGTAGAACTGTTCGCGCGTCATGCCCAGCCATTGCCGCAGCAAATCGCCGGAGGGGTCGTTCCATGGAATGCCGGTCTCGTGCACGCGCCGCCCCGGCGCCTGGCCGACGATCAGCAGACGCGCAGTAGGAGAAACGCGCAGGACGGGACGCGGGGAATGCGGCAGGTTTGCGGCGCAGACGGTGCACGCCTGCACCCTCTCCACCAGTCTGCCAAGGTCTTCCGGCCAGTCGGGATCAGCCGGCGTGGTCGGCGATGAACCGCTTGACCGCATCGATGTCGGCATCCATGACGTGCTTTTTCTGCGGCCGCGCTTCCAGCTCGGCGAGTTCGGCCGGGCGCACCGGCTCGATACCGAGCGCCTCGCGGATCGCGTCCTCGAACTTGGCCGGCTGCGCGGTTTCCATACAGATCAGCGGCACACCCGGCTCGCGGTGCTCGAGACCCACTTTCAGGCCGTCGGCGGTATGCGGGTCGATCATGGTGCCGTAGACCTCGTACACGGTACGGATGGTGTCGATGCGGTTGGCGTGGCTGCTCGATCCCGAAACCATGCCGAACTCGGCCACGCGCCCGAACAGGCCGTCTGCATTGAGATCGAAGCTGCCACCCGACTCGACCGCGCCCCACAGGCTGCGGATCCTGGCGGCATCGCGCCCGCTGAGATCGAACACGAAGCGCTCGAAGTTGGACGCTTTGGAGATGTCCATCGACGGGCTGGAGGTGTGCCTGGTTTCCGGGCGCGGGCGGTAGACGCCGGTCTTGAAGAACTCGTCGAGCACGTCGTTCTCGTTGGTGGCGACGATCAGTTTGGCGATCGGCAAGCCCATCCGCCGCGCGATGTGGCCGGCGCAGACGTTGCCGAAGTTGCCCGACGGCACGGAGAACGACACCTGCTGGTCGTTGCCGTGAGTGGCCGCGAAATAAGCCTTGAAGTAATACACGCTCTGCGCCGCGACACGCGCCCAGTTGATCGAGTTGACCGCGCCGATGTGGTGGCGCGTCTTGAAGTCCAGATCGTTGGAAACGCCCTTGACGATATCCTGACACTGGTCGAACACGCCGCGGATCACCAGGTTGTGGATGTTGGCGTCCGTGAGCGCATACATCTGCGCCTGCTGGAAGCGCGTCATGCCGTGCTCGGGCGACAGCATGAACACCCGGATGCCGCGCTTGCCGCGCATCGCGTATTCGGCGGCCGAACCGGTGTCGCCGGACGTGGCACCGAGGATGTTGAGCTCGCCGCCGGTTTTCGCCAGCACATATTCGAACAGGTTGCCGAGCAGCTGCATCGCCATGTCCTTGAACGCCAGCGTCGGGCCGTTCGACAGCGCCAGCACGTGCAGGCCGGGTTCCAGCGTTTTCAGCGGAGTGATGTCCGCCGCGTCCTCGCCCGGGCCGGCGTAGCGGTAGACATCGGCGGTGTAGGTCTTGTCGATCAGCCGGCGCAGGTCGTCGTGCGGAATGTCGTCGATCAGGCGCGCCAGTACGGCGAAGGCCAGTTCGCGGTAATCCATCCCGCGCATCGCCGTGAGTTCGGCGTCGGTAAAGCGTGGGTAGGACTCCGGCACATAAAGGCCGCCGTCGCTGGCGAGCCCGCCGAGCAGGATTTCGGAGAAACGGAGTTGTGGCGCAAGGCCGCGCGTGCTGAGGTAGTTCATTGCCTGCCCTTGGTTACCTGGCCGCCAGTTCTTCGAGGCGGATGCGCATCAC
>NZ_JANJXQ010000063.1 GCF_024708915.1 Thiobacillus sp. | reverse complement strand
GCGTAAAGGTTTGGTGACGGCAGGTCAGCCAGCAATGGGGTCTGGGCTTGAACCAGTGTGTCTGAGTGGAGGCCCTGCCGTCACCGCCTGTGTTGTTGTACCGGGTCGTCCGCCGGGTGAGCCAATTGGGGATTGGACGCGGAAACGCGAGCCACGGATCCTGTGATCTTTGCCCGGACACTGCGGCGGTACCAAGGTTTCTCTGGGGCGGGTTCCGCCAGGGCGGTAGCAGTTCATCGCACGCCGCTTGATCCATATGGGTGACAGGCACGACTCGGTCGTAGCCGGCATCGAGGAAACGGGTTCGACCTGAAACAACAGGCAGGACGCGCAGAAAAGAAAAGCCCGCCATCAAAGGGCGGGCGGGAGATGTGTTCGCGCTTGACTACGGCCGGCTAATGGGTGTCCCTGATTGTTTAGTGGCCGGGTCAGTTCAATGACTCGAAACCGCATTGTTCAGACACTTTAGAAAATACTTGTACCATGGCGAGGACAAAAACAAATTGCAAACGGGATGATAATGTTCGATGCCCCCAAAAAAAATGAATTTACGCAGGGCACCGTTTTCTCTTGTGCTTACGGAGAAAACTATAAAGATGGACCAGTCTACGGGCTGGTGATTACAGCACGTTGTGACGCCGTCCAAGAGAAGGTGCCAGTTTTTAACTATTTTCCCCTTGTGCCACTTTCCTCTTGGATTCTCAACGAAGGGGCTGCACTTGTATTAGAGCGGATTGAGGCGGACAGCCTAAACACAATTCGCAATTATCTTAAGGCCGCTAAACTTTCGGACTCATTGCTCAAGAGCCATAGTCCTGATGCAATCTACAATGCACATTTCAGGGCTCATGAGAACGAAAAGGGTAGGAAAAGCCAATGCGACAAGTTTCGCGAGGCAGCGAAACAGTTTAGTGAAACTCATGCATTGCTGCTGGGCAGCCGAGTAGATACCCAGAAACTCAAGGAGCATCTTGTGCCGCATCAAGGGAAAGTGGACGCAGTGCTTAAAGAACTCGCGGGCCATCGCCTTGCTGGCTACTACTTGTTGCGTGAGTTGGAATCATTGGAAGATGGTGTCAGTGGTGACTATGTTGCATTATTGCGCGAAGTACACCATATCCCATCATCGGTAGCTAAGCAGATTGCAAAAGGTATATCTGCAGAAGGCGGAGACTTTGTCGAGGGCGCACTCTCAATATGTCCAAAGTTCCGCTTCAAAAATGATATTTCGCTACCGGTTGGTAAGCTGAAATCACCTTGGATTGAACACCTTATGCAAAACTTTGCGATGCTTTTCTCTCGTATTGGCGTTAAAGACAATGACTTCGAGGATGTAAAGAAATCATTGTCGAATATTGGGCTGGGGGGGTGAATGAAATACCTATATGTGGACCAGGAGGCAGCACAAGAACTAGTCTCGGAGCGGACGTTGCAGTCAGCCGAATTCCAATCTGGAAAGCTCTTCTTGGCTTTCATGCGGTCGGAAATTAAATCGCTGGTCTTGAGTTCAAAGGTTGCCGCTCTCGACAATGATGAAGGCGGTTTTATTGTTGCCCCGGCTTTGAAGCCATTGAACTACATCGTATTTGACCTTGAGGAGGCACCACGCCTACTTAAACTTGACGATAATGGGATTTTGCTTGTTTTGCAGAAGACACTACGGTTCGCCACAAAGCACTGGAGTGGCCTTAAGCCAAGTTCACATGAGCGCATCATAGGAAACGGCAAAGCCGTTGTGTTTCCGTATCCAATTGGCATGCAGACGGAATTGCGAGTGGCCATTGAGAGACACCCCGACGAGAAGCGGCGAAGCAAGCGTGAACAAGGTTTGGCCATGTTGGTTTATAAGTTCTCGGATGACGAGGGCGAGGGCGTTGCCGAGGTCCCACGACTTACTAATTTCCGCAAATCAGTCGAGGCTAAGGACAGTGCGTATGCAGCCGCAAAAGTTCTTATAGAACAAAGCCATCAAAAGACACATCCTGGAAGTAGGGCTATCGCTGTGACAGCGCTGGATACAGATGGCCACATTCGCCCCGCATTTCAGGTGGGCCTAGATGGGTGGAGCGACGTTTTAACTACTGCGCAGCTTGAGTTTGTAAATCGTCGCTTAGACGTCCCCCACAGAATTGAAGGGCCTGCTGGCACGGGAAAGACACTCTGTCTTGTGCTGAAATGCCTTAAAACACTCAAAGATGCTCGATCCGAGAATAAAGACTATCGAGCTCTATTTGTCGCTCATAGTGAAGCGACCAAGCGAGCTATTGATAATTTGTTTGCCATAAATGACCAAGATAATTTCTTTGGTTCTGACAAAGCGATTATGGGTTCACCACAGACCCTGTATGTAACTACGCTACAAAACTTGTGTGCCCGCCTGCTTCATCAGGAAATTTCTGAATCGGAGTTGGTTGACCGTGATGCCTATGAATCGAAGCTGGTCCAGGCCCTATACGCAAGGGAGGCAATTGACAGCGTCCTAAGCAAAGAGCTTGAGTCGCACAAGCCATTTTTGTCCAAGACCTTTATTGATTTTCTTTCGCGTACTGACCCTTGGGTTATTGCCGAAATGTTGAGGCATGAGATAAGTGTGCAAATTAAGGGACGGGCAGACCAGGACTTGAACAAGTACAAAAAGTTGCAAAGGTTGAAAAACGGATTGCCCATCGAGACAGAAGGCGATCATGCGTTTGTCTTTTTAATGTATGAACGTTATCAGCAGGAGCTTGTTGTATCTGCACAATTTGATACGGACGATGTTGTTTTGAGCGCAATCTCCCAGCTAAATACGCCAATTTGGCGCCGCCGTCGCACGCGCGAGGGATACGACGGCATCTTCATTGATGAGACGCATCTATTTAACCTCAACGAACTTTCTGTATTCCACCGACTCACGAGAAATGAGGCTACGCAGCCGATTGCTTACTCTGTTGACAAGTCACAGGCGCTTGGAGATAGGGGGTGGACCAATGAGGCGTTTGATCTTGCTTTCGCCCCCGACTCAGCTGCCGGCGAGTCCACCCCGACGCCAGTCAATTCAATCTTTAGGTGTTCACCAGACATCGTAAATCTGGCTTTTTCAGTGACATCGTCAGGCGCTACGCTTTTTACGAACTTTCACAATCCGCTGACTGCGGCCGTTAGTGCGTTCACCGCGGACGAGGAACGTAGGACAACTGAACCAATCATGCGGCTGTACCCTTCAGATGAAGCCATGCTAACGGATGCCTTCGTGCGTGCAGACACATTAGCGAGGGAGATGGACGTGGCTAAAGCTGATGTGGTCATCATCGCATTTGGAGACGACATCTTCAAAGAACTTCAAAACAGAGCGAGTTCCTTGCACAAGCCGGTTGAGGTTGTAAAAAGTCGGGGCGACCTTGAGGCTGTTAACCGGGCGCGTCAGTCTGGGCGATTTGTGCTCACCGCACCAGAGTTCGTTGGTGGACTGGAGTTCTTAGGGGCTGTGTTGGTGGGGGTCGACGGAGGGCGGGTGCCGCCGAAAGGTGGGACTACGTACGAGGACAGCCAAAACTTTCTGAGCTATGCGTCCCACCAGCGTGTCTATGTGGCGCTAACACGCGCACGTTTTCGTGTTGAGATTTTGGGTACGAAGGCAAGAGGAGTTAGTTCCATCTTGTCCTCTGCCGTGCAATCGAAGTTGCTTTCAGTGTGCGATGCGTAATGAATTGCTGAGTAGTTCGTCCACCATTTGCAACAAATACATATGGTAGTTTGCTCTTGGCTGAACTCAACTCAGGGCAGACCCACCTACCCCTTTCTCTTGCCCGCCGCAGCAAGGGCCGCCTCTCCCCGCCCCAGCAAGTATTCCAGAAACGCCCGCGCCACCACCGACAGCTGCCGCCCGGCCGGATACACGGCGTACCAGTGGCGCAGGATGGGAAAGCCTTCGACGTCGAGCACGGCGAACTGGCCGGGCTGGTTGAGGGTGAGGGTGTGGCGGGAGAGGGCGGAGATGCCGAGGCCGGCGAGGATGGCCTGTTTGAGGGCCTCGTTGCTGCCCAGTTCCAGGCGCGGGCGGAGGGTGATGTCTTTTTCGGCAAAGCACCGTTCGATGGCGTTGCGGGTGCCGGAGCCTTTCTCCCGCATCAGCCAGGGTTCCTGCGCGATGCGCTGCAGCGGGATTTTCTTCTTGCGCGCCAGCGGGTGGTCGGGCGCGGCCAGCACGACGATGGGGTTGTCCATGATGGGGGTTGCGACGACGTCGATGTCTTCCGGCGGCTGGCCGAGGAAGTACAGGTCGTCCAGGTTGTCGGCGATGCTGGCGAGCACCTGTTCCTTGTTGGTGACGCGCAAGGACACGTCGATGCCGGGATACAGTTTGGCGAATTCGCCCAAGAGGCGCGGGGCGAAATAGGAGGCGGTGGTGATCGCCATCAGGCTCAGGCGGCCCTGCTTGAGCCCCTGCCGCTCGGCCACCGACATGGTGTAGTGATCCATGATGTCGAAGATTTCGCGGGTGGCCTGCGCCAGTTGCTGGCCGTCGGGGGTGAGGCGGATTTTCTTGCCGACCTGTTCGATCAGCGGCACGCCGACGGTTTCCGCCAGTTTTTTCATCTGCATGGAGACGGTGGGCTGGGTGAGAAAAAGCTCTTCGGAGGCGCGGGTGAAGCTGCCTAGGCGGGCGATGGCTTCGAAAATTTCCAGCTGGCGGAAGGTGGTGTGCTGGCGCATGGCAAGGTCGCGGCTCCGGAATTTACATAGATAAAAGTCTATCCTGAAAATAGAAAAAATCGACTGTTATTGATGGTTTATCTCCTGCACTATGCATTCCATCGTGCATGACCGCTTCCGGCGTGACGCGTAAACCTAACCTTTTGCTAGGAGGAATCATGGCTGTTAAGACTTATAACGCTGGCGTGAAAGAGTACCGCCAGACGTACTGGACCCCGGAATACACCCCGCTGGATACCGACATTCTGGCCTGCTTCAAGATCACCCCGCAGCCGGGCGTGGATCGCGAAGAAGTTGCCGCCGCGGTGGCCGCCGAGTCGTCGACCGGCACCTGGACCACGGTGTGGACCGACCTCTTGACCGACCTCGACTACTACAAGGGCCGCGCCTACCGCATCGAAGACGTGCCCGGCGACGACACCTGCTTCTACGCCTTCGTGGCCTACCCGATCGACCTGTTCGAAGAAGGTTCGGTCGTCAACGTGCTGACCTCGCTGGTCGGCAACGTGTTCGGCTTCAAGGCGCTGCGCGCCCTGCGTCTGGAAGACATCCGCTTCCCGATCGCCTACGTCAAGACCTGCGGCGGCCCGCCCGCCGGCATCCAGGTGGAACGCGACCGCATGAACAAGTACGGCCGTCCGCTGCTGGGCTGCACCATCAAGCCGAAGCTGGGTCTGTCCGCCAAGAACTACGGCCGCGCCGTGTACGAATGTCTGCGCGGCGGTCTCGACTTCACCAAGGACGACGAGAACGTCAACTCGCAGCCGTTCATGCGTTGGCGCGACCGTTTCGCCTTCGTTCACGAAGCGACCCTGAAGGCCGAGCGCGAGACCGGCGAGCGCAAGGGCCACTACCTGAACGTGACCGCGCCGACCCCGGAAGAGATGTACAAGCGTGCCGAGTTCGCCAAGGAAATCGGCGCACCGATCATCATGCACGACTACCTGACCGGCGGCCTGACCGCCAACACGGGTCTGGCAAACTGGTGCCGCGACAACGGCATGCTGCTGCACATCCACCGCGCCATGCACGCCGTGCTCGACCGCAACCCGCACCACGGTATCCACTTCCGCGTGCTGACCAAGGTGCTGCGTCTGTCGGGCGGCGACCACCTGCACTCCGGCACCGTCGTCGGCAAGCTGGAAGGCGACCGCGAAGCGACCCTGGGCTGGATCGACACCATGCGCGACGAGTTCATCAAGGAAGACCGTAGCCGCGGCCTGTTCTTCGATCAGGACTGGGGTTCCATGCCCGGCGTGATCCCGGTTGCCTCCGGCGGCATCCACGTGTGGCACATGCCCGCGCTGGTCAGCATTTTCGGCGACGACTCGGTGCTGCAGTTCGGTGGCGGCACGCTCGGCCACCCCTGGGGCAACGCCGCCGGCGCCGCCGCCAACCGCGTCGCGCTGGAAGCCTGTGTGGAAGCCCGCAACCAGGGCCGTGCCATCGAGAAGGAAGGCAAGGACATCCTGACCGCTGCTGCCGCGCACAGCCCGGAACTGAAAATCGCCATGGAAACGTGGAAAGAGATCAAGTTCGAGTTCGACACCGTCGACAAGCTGGACGTCGCGCACAAGTAAGACGGTAAGGCGTGAAGGGTGAGGAGTGAGGCGTATCGTCCTCCCCCGCCTCACGCCTCACGCCTAACGCCTCACCCAATTCGAAAGGAAATGAAATGTCTGAAGTGATGGATTACAAAAGCCGCCTGAGCGACCCCGCCAGCCGCAAATTCGAGACCTTCTCCTATCTGCCCGCCATGACCGCGGACAACATCAAGAAGCAGGTCGAGTACCTGGTGAAGAAAGGCTGGAACCCGGCGATCGAGCACACCGAGCCCGAGCACCTGATGGACTCCTACTGGTACATGTGGAAGCTGCCGATGTTCGGCGAAACCGATGTGGCGCGCGTGCTGGCCGAAGCCGAAGCCTGCCACAAGGCCAACCCCAACAACCACGTCCGTCTGATTGGCTACAACAACTTCAATCAGTCGCAAGGTGCGTCGATGGTGATTTTCCGCGGCAAGACGGTTTAAGTCGCGACGGGTGACCGTAACAGCCCCCGTCGCCCGCAGGGCGCGGGGGCTTTTTTTGTTTGTTTTGTTTATCCGCGAAGGACGCGAAGGGGCGCGAAGGAGAATCTTCAAAACGCGCGTACCGCTTGAAGCACCCTGACAAGCACCGGGTCGTTTTCCACGGCCCGGGGGGTTCTTCGCGTTTCTTCGCGTTCTTCGCGGATGAATAAACTAAGGAATCCAAATGAGCAACATCGTCGATCAGTACCGCATCACCCAGGAACCCTACTACCGTCCCGTCGCCGACGAGGTCGAGCTGTACGAAGCCGCCTATTCGGTGCGCATGCCGATGATGCTGAAGGGCCCCACCGGCTGCGGCAAGACGCGCTTCGTCGAATACATGGCGCACAAGCTCGGCAAGCCCTTGATCACGGTGGCGTGCAACGAGGATATGACCGCCAGCGATCTGGTCGGCCGCTTCCTGCTGTCCGCATCCGGCACCGAGTGGCAGGACGGACCCCTGGCCATCGCCGCGCGCCACGGCGCGATCTGCTATCTGGACGAAGTGGTCGAGGCGCGCCAGGACACCACCGTGGTGATCCACCCGCTGACCGACAACCGCCGTGTGCTGCCGCTGGAAAAGAAAGGCGAGCTGGTGCACGCTCACCCGGATTTCCAGATTGTGATTTCCTACAACCCCGGCTACCAGAGCCTGATGAAGGATCTCAAGCAGTCGACCAAGCAGCGTTTCGGCGGGCTGGATTTCACCTACCCCGAGCACGCCATCGAGACCGAGATCGTCGCGCACGAATCGGGCGTTGATGCCGGCATCGCCGGCAAACTGGTGTCGATCGCCGAGCGCAGCCGCAACCTCAAGGGCCACGGCCTCGACGAGGGCCTGTCGACCCGCATGCTGATCTACGCCGGCTCGCTGATCGCCAAGGGCGTCAACCCGCAGGCCGCCTGCCGCGTCGCGCTGGTGCGCCCGATCACCGACGATCCGGACATGCGCGACGCGCTGGACGCGGCGGTGTCGACGTTCTTCTGAATGCGTGAGGCGTAAGGGGTGAGGGGTGAGGCGTAAAACCCGCCGCCATCCTAACGCCTAACGCCTAACGCCTAACGCCTAACGCCTAACGAAACCATGTCGATCAAACTCGAAGACTACGCTGAACTGCTGGAAGACCTGTCGCCGCACAGCCGGGAGGCGCTCGAGGCCAACTGGCACGAAGCCACCAAGGTGTTCTCGCCGCGCGGGCTGGACAACTACCTGAAGGGGGTGTCGGCGATTCGCGGGCTGGGGCGCGGCGATAGCCTGGTCGAAACCTGGATCGAGCAGGCGCCGCATGTGGCCAAGGAAGTGGGCGAGGATGTGGTGGCCGATCTGGCGACCGCCTCGCTGATGCTGGCCTCGAAAACCTCGGGCGCGGTGATCGAGCTGCTGCTCGCCAGCGCGCCGACCGCCGCCAGCCGGCTGGGCGACGCCGAACTGTTCCTCAAGTACCTGCAGTTCATCAATACCCTGATCGCGCAGGCGCCGCGCGGCGTGCGGCCGATGCTCGACAAGCTGGAAGTGCTGTTCCAGCACCTGACCCTGGGCGGTCTGCGGCGCTGGGCGCTGTGGGGCGCGCACGCGCACCGCACCAACTACGAGGAGCAGATCAAGTACTTCGGCCTGGAGTCGAAGGAATCGCTGGCGATGCTGCAGAAGGAGCGCAAGGGCACGCTGCTGGTCGACGTGCAGCGCCGCATCAATATGTATCTGCGCGCGCTGTGGGCACGCGATTTCTTCATGCGCCCGACCTCCGGCGATTTCGAGTCACGCGAAGGCTATCGACCCTATATCGAGGATTACCTGCTGCACCTGCCTGACGCCTTCGACGACTTCGCCATCGGCGGGGAGGAGCCGGTTTCCGGCCTCGAACTCTATCGCGCCGCCGCTGCGCATTGCGCCGCGCACATCGTCGAAACCCGGCAACCGATCTCGGCCGAGTCGCTCAACCCGATGCAGATGGCGGTGATTTCCGTGATCGAGGATGCGCGGGTCGAGACGCTGACGATCCGCCGGTTCCCTGGCCTGCAGCTACTCTGGCGCCGGCTGCATCACGCCACTCCCGACCAGGATCAGAGCGTGGGCGACTATCTCAACCGGCTGGCGCGGGCGCTTCTGGACGACAGTTATCAGGACGACGATGCGTGGATTGCGGAAGGCCGCGCGTTGTTTGCCGTGGCGCAAGACCAGTTGAATAGCCACCAGATATCGTGGGACATCGGCGTGCAGCTGGCACACGGCCTGTTGCAGAAAAAAATGCCGTTCAACCCGCGCACGGATGTGCTGAGCGCCCCCTATCGCGACGACAATCGCTACTTCTGGGAATTCGAGGAATTCGATTTCGACAAGGCAGCCAGTGCTGGCTACGATTCCGTCAAACAGGTTCGCAAGTATGTGAGCGTGATGGAGATGGTCAACGAAATCGACACCGAAACGGCGGGTGACGACGCCGAGGAAATCTGGGTGCTGGGTACCGAGCTGTTTCCCTACGAGGACATCGGTGCCGAGAGCAACGGCAAATCCTTCAACGAAACGGAAGGCAGGGAGCCGGCATCCGATCCTTTCCATTATTCGGAATGGGACTACCAGATCCAGCTGGAGCGCCCGGCCTGGGCGACGGTGCTGGAAAAGCGTGCCAAATCGGGCGACCTGCAGGTGATCGACGACATTACCGCCAGGTACAAGCGCGAGATCCACCGCATGAAATTCCTGCTCGACGCGATGCAGCCGCAAGGCGTGCAGCGCATCCGCAAGCTGGAGGACGGCGACGAGATCGACATCAACGCGGCGATTGCCAGCTTCACCGACATCCGCCTCGGCAACCAGCCCGACCCGCGCATCATGATGCGTTCGGTCAGGAAGACGCGCGATTTTTCCATCCTGGTGCTGCTCGACCTGTCCGAGTCGACCAACGAAACGGTGCAGGACCAGGAATACTCGGTGCTTGACCTGACGCGCCAGGCCTGCGTGCTGCTGGCCGACGCGATCAACAAGGTGGGCGATCCGTTTGCGATCCACGGCTTCTGCTCGGACGGCCGCCACGACGTCGAGTACACCCGCTTCAAGGATTTCGACCAGCACTGGGACGAGGTGCCGAAGGCCAGGCTCGCCGGCATGACCGGGCAATTGTCGACCCGCATGGGCGCGGCGATCCGCCACGCCGGCCACCATCTCAAATTGCAGCGCTCGGCGAAGAAGCTCTTGATCGTCATCACCGACGGCGAGCCGGCCGACATCGACGTGCGCGATCCGCAGTATCTGCGCTACGACACCAAGAAGGCGGTGGAAGAAGTGGCCCGCAACGGCGTGACGACCTACTGCATGAGCCTCGACCCGCGCGCCGACAACTACGTGAGCCGCATCTTCGGGCAGAAGAATTTCATGGTGGTCGATCACGTGCAGCGGCTGCCGGAAAAGCTGCCGCTGCTGTACGCGGGTCTGACGCGTTGAGGGGTGGCCGGCAGCTTTCAGTGCAGGCTAACTTGCTTCAGCAAGTTAAGGCGCGAAGCGGCGGCCGGAGCTAAAAGCTCCCGCTGCTTTATGCGGGCCTGACACGGTGACGGACGCCTTCGGCGGGCTAATGCCGGCGTAGCCGAGCGGTGGCATGGCCCCGCCCGAATGCCGGAAGGCGCGCCAAAGCAGGCGCAGGGTTCTGCTGTCCTGGCTTATTGGGTCTTCGGGTTGGCGGCGGGGGCCGTCAGCCATTCGGGCAGCTCGCGCGATCCCGCATGCTCGAGGATGTACTGGTGAATCAGTCTGCGCACCACTTGCGAGGAGGTGAGGTCGTGCTGTGAGCAGATTTCCTCGAAGAGTTGTTTCTTTCTCGGATCGATCAGGAACGTCATTCTGGCGGTGCGGTTTTCCATGGGCCTAACATGTGCATGGGATGTGCGTTCAATGATAACTGGATTATCATTTTGACACCATGTAAGATGATGTTGGTTTGATGAATAAAACACCCGACACCCCTTACCCGAGAGCCACGCCAGCGCTCCTGCCACCCCGGCAGGGTGGCTTGCCGCGGGCGGGTGTCGCCGTGCGCACCGCCAGGGGCGGTCGATGAGCGGGCAGACGCAGTCCGCACCCCGACCGCTGCTCGAACTGCCGGGCAGCGTCTCGGGCGAACCCGTCACGGTACGCGTGCTTGAACCGGAGCAGGGCGACCCGGTGCGGCTCTATGAGCAGATCCTGAGCGGCCGCTATTCCCGGCCTTTCATCATCGACGATGGCGAGACGCGGCAGCTGCTGTTCGGTCTGGACTTCATCCAGAGCTCCATGCGCCTCGACGATCCCTACGCCCTCGATTTTGCCTATACCCGCAAAATGATGGCTTTCCTGTTGTTCGCGCCCGACCCGGGGCATGTGCTGATGATTGGATTGGGGGGCGGTTCGCTGGCCAAGTTCTGCCATCGCCATCTGCCGCGCACCCGCCTCACCGTGGTCGAAGTCGACCCCGACGTCATTGCCCTGCGCGGCGAGTTCGACGTCCCCGACGATACGCGCCTGGCGATCGTCCAGGCCGACGCCGCCGATTATCTGCCCGCGGCCGAGGCCGACACCGACGTCCTGCTGCTGGACGGCTTCGACTCGGCCGGCATCGCCCCGACTTTCCTCAATCGCGGTTTCTACCGGGCGGCGCGCCGCCGGCTCAGGGCGGGCGGCGTGCTCGTCGCCAACTTCGCCGGGCCGAGCAAATACTGGTACCGGCACTTCGATTTGCTGAGCGAAGCCTTCGCCGGGCGCGTGCACCTGGGAACTGTTCCGGGCGGCGACAATCATATAGGCTTTGCTTTTTCCGAAGCCGCCTGTTCCCTCGACTGGGAACAGCTGGAGGAACGGGCGGGGATACTCGCCGACCGGTTCCCGCTCGATTTTTCAGCTATCGTGCACAGCCTGCGGGAGGGGGCTGAATTGCGTTGGGTGAAGACTTCCCGCCGTCAAAGTCTTGCCATTCCCAGTAACCAGGTGACCCAGCCATGCAGAGAATCCATCAATATCTGAAAGAGCGGGGCGAACAGCTCGATTCCGAGATCGCCGCCGCAACGCGAATCCCGTTGGCGGACTTGCGCCTTCATCTGACGGAAATGTCGAAACGGGGGGACATCATCGTGTGCCACTCGACGCGCTTCATCAAGGGCAAGAAAACCGAAGGGATGCTGTGCCGGGTATCGGGCTATATTCCGGCCGCCAGCCCCGGCAGAAAGCCCAAAGCCAAGGCATCCTAGGCGGCGTTGCGAATGCCCGGCCGCCTGCCCGTCGCGCGCGGCGCGATTCGCCCGCCTAAGTCCCGGTGCTTTCCCGGCCCTGGCTGACCGCCGCAAGAATGCCCTGCAACAGGGCTGTCGGGGTGGGCGGGCAGCCCGGCACTGCGACGTCGACCGGGATGACGTTGGCAACCTTGCCGCACGAGGCGTAGCTCTCGCCGAATAGTCCGCCGCTGCAGCCGCAGTCGCCCATGGCAACCACCCACTTGGGTTCCGGCATGGCATCGTAGGTGCGCTTGAGCGCGACTTCGAGGTTGCGCGAGACCGGGCCGGTGACCAGCAGCATGTCGGCATGGCGCGGACTGGCCACGAACTTCACCCCCATGCCTTCGATGTTGTAGTGCGGTCCGTTGAGCGCGTGGATTTCCAGTTCGCAGCCGTTGCAGGAACCGGCGTCGAGGTGGCGGATCGCCACCGACTGACCGAATACCTTGAGGATGTCCGCGTGCAGTTCCTGCTCGCGGGTGCGCAGCGCGGGGTCGGCCTGCGGCGCCGGTTCGGAGACGATGCCGGTCTGGAAGATCTTCTGCAGGATGAGGTGTGTAGCCATGGTTTATGGTGAGGGGTTAGGCGTGAGGCGTGAGGTGCAAGGCGGAACGGAGCGTGGGCCTGGTTTTCCCCCTCACGCCTGACGCCTCACGACTCACGATTTTCATAAATCCACTCCGCTGTAGGAAAGGTTGAACGATTTGTTGATGAGCGGGAAGTCGGGAACGATGTTGCCGAGTACCCCCACCTCCACCAGCGGCCAGTTCTGCCATGAGGGATCGTGCGGGTGCACGCGGTCGAGCCTGCCGTCCGCGCCGATGCGTACCGCCACCACGACTTCGCCGCGCCAACCTTCCACCCAGCCGATGCCTTCGCACACGTTTTGAATGGCGGTGAGCGGCGCATGCAGGTCGCCCGCCGGCAGGCATTCGAGAAGCGCGCGCACCAGCCGCAGCGATTCGTGAACTTCGGCAAAGCGCACCTCGGCGCGTGCCAGCACGTCGCCGCTCCGCTGGGTCGCCATGTTGACGTCGAGCTGGTCATAGGGCGCCAGCGGAAACTGGGCGCGGGCGTCCCAGGCCTGCGCGCTGGCGCGGCCGGCCAGGCCGGTCAGCCCCAGCCTGGCCGCCAGTTCGGGCTTCACGATGCCGGTGTGGGTGAAGCGGTCCTGCAGCGTGGCATGCTCGTCGTAGATGGTCTTGAGCGAACGCACTTCCGCTTCGATGCGGTCGGCTTCCGCCGCGAGTTCTGCGCGGCCGCCGTCGTCGATGTCGACCGTCACCCCGCCCGGCACGATGCGGTCGTACAGGTAGCGGTGGCCGAACAGTTTCGCGCTGAGCCGCAGCCAGTCTTCCTTCAGCCGCCAGAACTGCATGAAGCCGAAGGCGAGCGCAACGTCGTTGCCGAGGTAGCCGAGGTCGCCCAGATGATTGGCGATGCGCTCGATTTCCAGGAACAGTGCACGCAGCCACACGGCGCGGTCGGGCACGGTGCTGGCGGTGGCCATTTCCACCGCCATGCAGTAGGCCCAGGTGTAGGCGCTATGGGTGTCGCCGGACACCCGCCCGGCGAGCTTGGCGCCGGTATCGATATCCATGCCCTCGAAGCGCTTTTCGGTGCCCTTGTGGGTGTAGCCCATGCGCTCTTCCAGCCTGAGGATGCGCTCGCCGATGACTGAGAAGCGGAAGTGGCCCGGTTCGATGGTGCCGGCATGGATCGGACCGACTGCGATCTCGTGCACGCCTTCGCCTTCGACGCGGATGAAGGGGTAGGCGTCCGTTGGCGTGAGGGGTGAGGGGTGATAACCAGCGACTTGCCCGCTTGCGGGCTTAGTCGAATGGCTAGTAGTTCTATCAGGGGTGAGGCGGGTGAAGTCCTTGCGCAACGGGAATTCATCTTCGGCCCAGGCGGTGTGGCGCAGCCACTTGCGCTGGTCCACCGCGTCGCTGGCGCGGATGCCGAGCAGGTCGAAGGCCGCGCGCTGCATGCGGTCGGCCTGCGGGAAGATGTGGGCGAGGTCGGGATAGGCCGGTGCATCGGCCGGTAGGGCGCAACTCACCCAGGCAAGTCCGGAACTGGTGAGCAGGGCGACATGAATGCCGAAGCCGCCGCCCGGCGCACGGTCGTCCGAACCCCACAGGGCGACGAGCTGCCCCCCTTCTTCCTTGACCGCGCGTGCCAGCGCAAGCATCTGGCCGGTTTCCATCCGGCCGCGCCAGATGTGCTTGCCAAGCGGATCGAGATGCCAGTCGTGTTCGCCGATCTTCATTTCAGCCTCCCAGGAGTTGCGCAGCCTGCCGGTACCAGCCGGCAAGGTAGGGCGGAATGAACAAACCCAGCATCAGCACCAGGCCCAGATGCAGGAACACCGGCGCCAGTGCGGGCTGGTAGGGCAGCTTCGGCAGTTCGGTCTCGCCGAATACCATCGGCTGCACCTTGCCGAAGATCGAGGCGAAGGCCACCCCCAGCGCCAGCAGCAGGAAGGGCGTGGCCCAGGGGTGTTCGTGCATGGCGGTGGTGATGATGAGGAATTCGCTGGCGAACACACCGAACGGCGGCACGCCGAGAATGGCGACGGTGCCCAGCATCAAGCCCCAGCCGATGGTGGGATTGGTGCGGATCAGGCCGCGGATGCCGCCCATCAACTGGGTGCCGGCCTTCTGCGTGGCGTGGCCGACGGCGAAGAAGATCGCCGACTTGGTGAGCGAGTGCATGGTCATGTGCAGCAGCGCCGCAAAGTTGGCCACCGCGCCGCCCATGCCGAAGGCGAAGGTGATGAGGCCCATGTGCTCGATCGAGGAGTAGGCGAACATGCGCTTGACGTCGGTCTGGCGCTTGATCAGGAAGGCGGCCAGCACCACCGAGAGGAGGCCGAAGCCCATCATCAGGTTGCCCGCCAGGTCGGTGCCGAGCGCGCCGTCGACCAGCACCTTGGAACGCATCACCGCGTACAGCGCGACGTTGAGCAGCAGGCCGGAGAGCACGGCGGACACCGGGGTCGGGCCTTCGGCGTGGGCGTCCGGCAGCCAGCTGTGCAGCGGTGCCAGGCCGACCTTGGTGCCGTAACCGACCAGCAGGAAGACGAAGGCGAGCGACAGCACTGTCGGCTCCAGCTGCGCCTTGACGCCGTTGAGATGCGTCCACAACAGCGCGGTGCCGCCCGAGCCGAGCACCTTCTCCGCAGCGAAGTAGAGCAGGATGGTGCCGAACAGCGCCAGCGCGATGCCGACGCCGCACAGAATGAAATACTTCCACGCCGCCTCCAGCGAGGCCGGGGTGCGATACAGCGACACCAGCAGCACGGTGGCCAGCGTCGCGGCCTCCATGGCCACCCACAGGATGCCCATGTTGTTGGTGGTCAGCGCCAGCAGCATGGCGCCGATGAATATCTGGTAACTCGCGTGATACAGGCGCAGCCGCTGGTCGTTGAGCTTGCCGTGCTCCGTCTCGATCCGCATGTAGGGGCGCGAGAACAGCGCGGTGGTGAAGGCGACGAAGGCGGTCAGCGCGACCAGGAAGACGTTGAACGAGTCGATGAAGAACCAGCCGGCGCCCACCATCATCGGGCCTTGCTCGATGATGCGGTGGGTCAGCAGCGCGGCCGCCAGCAGCGTTGCCAGACTGAACAGCGCATTGATTTCCGGCGCGTGCCTGCGGCAGCCCCACAGCGCCAGGAAGATGCCGCCGGTCAACGGAATGCCGAGTAGCCAGTAGATTTCCACGACTTATTTTTCCTTGAGCTTTTCCATGTGTTTCAGATCCAGCGAATCGAAGGTTTCACGAATCTGGAAGAAGAAGATGGAGAGTACGAACACCCCCACCATCACGTCGAGCGCCACGCCCAGTTCCACCACCAGCGGCATGCCGTAGGTGGCGCTGGTGGCGGCGAAGAACAGACTGTTTTCCATCGCCAGAAAGCCGATCACCTGGGGAATCGCCTTTTTGCGGGTGATCATCATGAGGAAGGCAAGCAGCACGCAGGCGAGTGCGATGCCCAGGGTCGAGCGCATCACCGTGCCGGACAGTTCCGAGATGGGCAGCGCCAGGTTGAAGGCGAAGATCACCAGCGCGATGCCGATCAGCATGGTGGTGGGGATGTTGATCATCGGCTCGACGTCGCGGTCGACGTCGAGTTTTTTCACGATGCGGTTGAAGTACCAGGGCATCGCGATCACCTTGAGCGCCAGGGTGAGCACGGCCGAGTAGTACAGGTGGTGCTGCTGGGTCGACCAGGCCACCAGCGCGGTCGACGCCGCCAGCGCCGCGCCCTGCCAGGCGAACAGGGTGATGAGCCCGGCGATGCGGCGCTGCGACAGCATGGCAAAGGAGATCAGCAGCAGCAGGGCTGCCAGCAGGTTGACGATCTGCAGGTGGTAGCTCAGCGTCATGTCAGACCTCCAGCAGGAAGTGGATCAGCATGCCCAGCACCGCCAGCAGGAAGGCGGTACCGAGATATTCCGGCGCGCGGAACAGCCGCACCTTGGCCGAGATGGCTTCGATCAATGCCAGGAAGGCGCCGCCCAGCATGAGCTTCAGCAGCATCGCGCCCACGGCCAGAGCGAGCGCCCCGGCGTCGCCCCGCGCCGCAATGCCCCACGGCAGGAACAGCGCGATGCCGAGCGCCGAATACGTGAACAGCTTCAAGGCGACGGCCCACTCGATCAGCGCCAGATGGCGGGCGGAATACTCCAGGATCATGGCCTCGTGAATCATGGTCAGTTCGAGGTGGGTGGTCGGGTTGTCGACCGGAATGCGGGCGTTTTCCGCCGTCGAGACCATCCAGAACGCCACCGCCGCGAAGGCCAGGCTGGGGTAGATCACGAATTCCTTGTGCGCCAGGGTTTCGACGATCACCGGCAGCTCAGTCGACTGCGAAATCAGGCTGGCGGTGAAAAACACCATCAGCAGCGCCGGCTCGGCGAGGAAGGACACCAGCATCTCGCGGCGTGCGCCGAGGCTGCCGAAAGAGGTGCCGATGTCCATCGCCGCCAGCGCCAGGAACACGCGCGCCAACGCGAAAATGCCGACCAGGGCAATGACGTCGGCGGCGGGCGAGAACGGCAGGTCGTTGGCGATGGTCGGCACGATGCCCGCCGCCAGCGCCATGCAGGCGAAGATCATGTAGGGCGCGAAGCGGAACAACGGGCTGGCATGGTGCGCGATCACCGCGTCCTTGTGGAACAGCTTCTTCAGCGTGCGGTAGGGCTGGGTGATCGGCGGCGCGCTGCGCCCCTGCAGCCAGGCGCGGCACTGGTTGACCCAGCCCATCAACAGGGGCGCCAGCAGGATGGCCAGCAGGGTCTGGGCGAGTTGCAGAAGGATGCCGGTACTCATCGTGTGAAAACCAGAAGAAAGATCAAGGTGGCGAAGCTGTAGATCAGGTACCACTGGATGCGGCCATGCTGCAGCCGCCCGGCCTGCTCCGACAGCCAGCCCGTCACCCGCGCGATCGGTTCATAGAGAACGAACCACAGCTTGTCGAGCGAGGCGCCGCTGTAGCGCGGCTTGCGGTCGAAGGGATCGGGGGTTTCCCGCTCCACCCGCATGAACACTTCGAAGATCTGCCTTATCGGCTGGCCGAAACCTTCGGCGCTGTCCTGCATGCGCGCATCCTGCTCCGGATAGCCGCAGTCCCATGGATCGCTGCGGCGCACCCGGCCGTGGTAGATGCGCCGCACCCACAGGATGGTCAGCAGCAGCACCGCTGCCACCACGGCGAAGAAAATCAACGGCGCGTAGCTTGCGCGTTCCGCCGAGACCGGCGCCAGTATCAGCCAGTTGCCGTCGTTCACCAGCGACTGGCCGGTCAGTTGGCGCACCACGGGGGCGAGCCAGCCGACGACCTGGGTGGGGAACAGGCCCAGCAGCACGCAGCCGGCCGCCAGCCATAGCATGCCGAGGCGTTCCGGCCAGCCGGCCTCGTGCGCCTGGTGCAGCGCCGGGTCGCGCGGCTGGCCGAGGAAGACGACGCCATAGAACTTGACCATCACGTAGGCGGCGAGCGCCGCAGCCAGCGCCACGGTGGCGGCGGCCACCGGGATCACCATGTTGAGGTAGGGCTGGTTGAGCCCCGGGGTGAGCAGGAAGGCCTGCAGCAACAGCCATTCCGAGACGAAGCCGTTCAACGGCGGCAGGCCGGCGATCGCCAGCGCACCGACCAGGGTCAGCCAGGCGGTCCACGGCATGAAGCGCATCAGGCCGCCCAGCCGCCCCATGTTGCGCTCGCCGGTGGCGTGCAGCACCGAGCCGGTGCCGACGAACAGCAGGCCCTTGAAGAAGGCGTGGTTGAGCGCGTGATAGAGCAGCGCGGTGAGCGTCAGCGCCGCCAGCGTACCCTTGCCGTCGGTATAGAAAATCAGCGTCAGGCCAAAGGCGGCGATGATGACGCCGATGTTCTCGATCGACGACCAGGCCAGCAGCCGCTTCATGTCCGACTGCACCGCGGCGAAAATCACGCCGTACAGCGCAGTAATCAAACCCAGCGCCAGCGCCAGCGTGCCCCACCAGCCGATCTGCACGTTGAGCAGATCGAAGGTCACGCGCAACAGGCCGTAAATGGCGGTCTTCAGCATCACCCCCGACATCAGCGCGGACACCGGCGAGGGTGCGGCCGGGTGGGCTTCCGGCAGCCACACGTGCAGGGGCACCAGCCCTGCCTTGGCGCCGAAACCGAACAGCGCCAGCAGGTAGGCGGCCGAGGCCCAGAACGGGGTCATCTCGGCCAGCCGCATGGTGTCGAAGGTGTAGTCGCCGTGCCCGCCCTGCAGCACGCCGAAGGTGAGCAGCAGCGAGATCGCACCGACGTGCGCGATCAGCAGATAGAGAAAGCCGGCGCGGCGGATTTCGGGAATCTTGTGGTCGGTGGTGACGAGAAAATAGGACGACAGCGCCATCACTTCCCACGCCACCATAAAGGCGTAGGCATCGTCGGCCAGCAGCACCGTGACCATGCCCGCCAGGAACAGGTGGTACCACAGGCCCAGCAGCGCGAGCGGGCCCGCGGCCATGCTGCGGAAATAGCCGGAGGCATACACGCTGACGCCGAATGCCGCGCCGCCCAGTAGCACCATGAAAAAGGCGGACAGGGCGTCCAGCCGCAAATGGAAAGGCAGGTCGGGCAAGCCGATGGGCAGCACGGCCGTGGACGCGGGCCCGGTCATCCCGGCCACGCCCACCCCCGCAATGGCGAGCGCACCGAGCGCGCCGAGCGGAAACACCAGCCGGCTCAGCCGCTGCTGCGCGCCTTGCAGCAGCAGGGCGGCAAACCCCAGTGCCAGCCAGAACAACACGACGCCCCAGGCCCATTGGACCGGATCGGCGAAATAGGAAGAAAGCCCGTTTGTCATGTTCAAGAAAACCTGCCGCCAGGTGACACCGCGCAGAAAAGATCGTCCGCTGCATTTTCGCCCAGCTGCTCGTAAATCGCAGCGATCGCCTGGTCTTCCGTGGCAAACAGATTGTTCTGGCCGATGACGTCGTGCAGGCCGGTGGCGCGCATCACGTCCAGTACCTGCCGCTTCAGGCCGCTGAACACCAGCGTGATACCGGTGCTGCGCAGGCGTTCGACCAGGTGATGGACGACTTCCTCGCCGGACGCGTCCAGCTGGTTGATGCCGTCGCCCACCACCAGTACGTATCTGGCGTCGGGGTGGTTGGCCACCGCTTCCAGTACCGCGTCCTCGAAGTAGGCGACGTTGGCGAAGTAGAGCGAGCCGTCGAAGCGGATCGCCACCAGGTGCTTGCTGGTGGGCAGGTCCGGGTAGACCTTGAGATCGCGCAGGGTACCGTCGCTGTAGCGGCCGAGAATGGCGACGCGCGGCGACATCGTGCGGTACAGATACAGGCCGAGCGCCAGGCCCGCGCCCACCATGATGCCGTTGTCGAGATGCGGCGCAAACGCAAGGGTGGCGATAAAGGTTGCCACGGCGGCGATGCCGTCGTGCTTGCTGGCGTGCCAGGCGTGCTTGACCGCCTTGAGATTCACCAGCCCGATCACCGCCATGATGATGATGGCGGCCAGCACCGCCTGCGGCAGGTGGTACAGCAGCGGCGTCAGGAACAGCAGCGTCAGCAGCACGAACAGTGCGGTAATGACCGAGCTCATGCCGGTTTTGGCGCCCGCATTCATGTTGACCGCAGAGCGCGAGAACGAGCCCGACACCGGGAATGCCTGGGTCAGGCTGCCCACCACGTTGGAAAGCCCCTGACCGATCAATTCCTGATTGGGGTCGAGGCGCTGCCGGGTTTTGGCGGCGATGGCCTTGGCAATGGAAATGGCTTCCATGAAGCCCACCAGCGAGATGACCAGCGCCGTGGACAGCAGCGAGCCGAGGGCGTCCAGATTGAAATCGGGCATCTTCATGCTGGGCAGCCCTTCGGGGATTGCGCCTACCACTTCGCCGCCGCCCACCAGCTTGAAGTCGCTTGCGGTGAGCTTGCGCAGCCGGTAGCGCGTATCGTCCAACGCCACGTCCTGCGGGGCTCGATCCAGTGCATAAATGGCGAGGGTCGCGCCGTCCGCATCCACGCTGCGCACGACTTGCAGATGCCGCAGCGCGGCTTTTTCCTTGTTGAATGCCGCTTCCGCGGCGCGGGCTTCAATGCGGGCGAGTTCCAGCTCGGCCGCCATCTGTACGGTGCGAACGTTGTCTCCGCCCGCCGTTTTCTGCATGGACTTGAGCGCAGCGGATTTTTCCACGATCGATGTATTGAGGTCATCCACCCGCCTGGCGGCCGCCATGCTTTGCTGCACCACGGCCAGCAATGCCGGGTCGGCGATCTGCTCGGGCTTGCCGGCCGCGTTTCTTTCGAAGCCGATCGACCACGACAGCAGCGTCGTCACCACGACCGCAATCAGCACACCAGGCAGCTTCGGCTTGTATTTTCTGATGCCCCACATGATGGCGATCGCCAGCACGCCCATCGCCAGCGTCGGCAGGTGGGTGTCGCCGATCAGCCTGAACACGCCGACGATGTCGTTGATGAAGTGTTCGCTGCGCCCCATCGGCACGCCGAACAGCTTGGATACCTGCGACAGCCCGATGATCATCGCCGCCGCATTGGTAAAGCCGACGATGACCGGATGCGACAGGAAGTTGACGATCACCCCCAGCTTGAACACGCCCAGCAGCAACTGCACGATGCCTACCAAGAGTGCCAGCATGATGGCCAGCGCGACAAACTGGTCCGACCCCGGCGTGGCGAGCACCGCCAGCGACGATGCGGTGAGCAGCGATACCACCGCAACCGGCCCGGTGGCGAGCTGATTCGAACTGCCCCACAGTGCCGCCACCGCCACCGGCAGGAACGCCGCATACAGGCCGAAATAAGCAGGCATCCCGGCCAGCTGCGCGTAGGCCATGGACTGCGGGATCAGCACCAGCGCCACGGTGATGCCAGCCAGGAAATCGGCCTTGAGGATGTCGCCCTTGAGGGGAAACCAGTGCAGGAACGGAAAGAATTTTTTCAGGGAAGCAGGCATGAGCGGGTTTTTTCTGTGGGGCGGGGTTCAGTGCTTCTTGTCGTGCGCAGCGGCGGTCACCAGCGGGCATTCAAGACGTTTCCAGGGGTCGCTGGTGCGGTCCTGAGCCAGCGCCTCCCAGCCTTCGCGCGAGTCGATCACCAGCGCCGCGATATGTTCGTGGGCGTTGGCATAGTCCACCAGATCGCGCCGCCGCAGGCTGGGTTTCACTGCCAGGCTGAACGGTAAGCCGGCTTCGCGCAGTGTGGCCAGAAAGCTGTCCAGTTCGGGCGGGGGCGCCTCGCCGGCAGCAATGACCTGGATTTCCAGATCGGCTTCGAGGCGGCGGCAAAGTTCGAGCGCGGAAGTCAGCAAGCGTGGCTCCACATGGCCTTCGCGCACGGCGAGGAGGACGGTTCGTTGTTTGCCGGGATGCGTCATGGGGCGCGCTTGATTGATGGACAAGCCGTTAGAGCAGCATCCGTGCCAGTCCGGCGATTTCATGCAAGGGATTGAATTTACGCATGAAATGCCGGGCCATGCGAGTGTGCGTGTGAGGCTGCGTGTTGCGAATAGAAATGGTTCGAGCGTTTCCATGCCGCCGGAACGGGTTAAATTTACGTTAAATCTTTGTTACGAATGAATTAATTTTACAATACGCCAGCTTGTTGCAATGCGTGTGTTTGTATTGCATTTGGCAACACCCAGTGGCATGCTGGCGCCATGCATTCGCTGCGCCGCAAGATCACGCTCGGGTATTACGCGCTGGCCACCCTGACCGTCGGCCTGTCCGTGTTCGCTTTTTTCGAGTTGCGGCTCATCGGCGACAAGGTCGTCGCGGGCGGCCACATCGCCGAATTCTTCGACGCCACCCTGGAAATCCGCCGCTTCGAGAAAAACATTTTTCTCTATCGGCAGGCGGAGGACCTGGCCGAAAACCGGGCCTATATCCGGCAGGCGCAGGCGCTGCTGCAGAATCACCGCGCAGCCTTCGTCACCTTCGCCGGCGCGCGCCAAACCGACGCGCTGGCACGCTCGCTGCGGCGTTACGCCGCACTCATGGAGACCTACACGGCAGGCGATCCGGCCCCGGCCGCCGATCTGGAAAACGAAATCCGCCAGATCGGCAAGGCGCTGGTCAACGCGGCCGAGGCGATCGCCCGCGCCGAACGGACGGGCCTGCAAGCCTCGCTGGACCGGCATCGCCAGGTGCTGGCCGGCTCGATCGTGTTTCTGGCGCTGGCGGCGGTGGCGATCGGGCTGCTGGTGTCGCGGCGCGTCGCACGCCCGCTGCAGCGCCTGGAAGAGGACATGGCGGCGGTGGCCAGCGGCAGGCTGACCCGCCTGCAGCCGGTCTCGCCCGATCGCGAAATTGCTTCGCTTACCCAGGCTTTCAACCAGGTGATGCGCGAACTGGAGCTGCGTCAGCAGCAACTGTTGCGCGCAGAGAAGCTGGCCTCGCTCGGCACCCTGCTGTCGGGGGTGGCGCATGAGCTCAACAATCCGCTGTCGAATATTTCGAGTTCCTGCCAGATCCTGCTGGAGGAGGGCGGGGCGGCCGATCCCGCGCTGCGCGACGAACTGCTGGCGGAAATCGACGCGCAGACGCTGCGCGCGCGCAACATCGTGCGCTCGCTGCTGGACTTTGCGCGCGACCGCGAAATCCGCCGCGAAATCCTGCCGCTTGCGCCACTGATCGAGGAAACCCTGCGCTTCGTCAAGGGCCAGGTGCCCAGCCGCGTCGCCGTGACGGTCGATATTCCGGCGGACCTATGCGTGACCGGCGACCGCCAGCGATTGCAGCAGGTGTTTCTCAACCTCATCCGCAACGCCCTTGAGGCGGTGGACGCCGCCGGCCATGTGGCGCTTGTCGCCCGGCTGCGTCCGGCGGGGCGCGCCGCGCCGGACGGCAAGAACCTGTTTGCCTTCGGCCATTGCGCCAGCAGCGGCAAGATGGTCGACATCGAGGTGCGCGACGACGGCCACGGCATCCCCGCCGACCTGCTGCCGCGCATCCTCGATCCCTTCCTCACCACCAAGGAGGTGGGCAAGGGGTCGGGGCTGGGGCTGTTCATCGCCTTCGAGATCGTCGAAGAGCATGGCGGCTGCATCGCCGTGGAAAGCGAACCCGGCACGGGAACGGTTTTCCATGTCTGCCTGCCCGCGCAGGAAAATACCCGTCCCCAAGGGGGCATAGAACGACCGGAGGACGCATGACCAGCGGCAAGCTTCTGATCGTGGACGACGAAAAAGTCGCCATGAAAAATCTTGAGCACGTGATGAAAAAAGAGGGCTACGCGGTCACCGCCACCCAGAGCGGGAGCAACGCCCAGGCCCTGCTTGAAAAGCAGTCCTTCGACGTGGTGCTCACCGACCTGCGCATGGAGAAGGTGGACGGCATGCAGATACTGCGGCGCTGCCGCGAAAGCCACCCCGATACCGAAGTCATCCTGATCACCGGCTACGCCACCCTGGAATCCGCCGTCGAGGCGATGAAGCACGGCGCCTTCTACTACATCGCCAAACCCTACCGGCTGGACGAGGTGCGCAAGGTGGTGGCCGAAGCGCTGGAGAAAATCCGCCTCAAGCGCGAAAACCGCAGCCTCAGGGAACAGGTGGAAAGCTACCAGGGCAAGGTGCGCATCCTCACCCAGGATCACCACATGCAGCACCTGCTCGACATGGCGCGGCAGGTTGCGCCGACCGACTGCAACATCCTCGTCACCGGCGAATCCGGCACCGGCAAGGAGCTGTTTGCCCGTTACCTGCACCACCACAGCCGGCGCGCGTCCGGCCCCTTCGTGGCGGTGAACTGCGGCGCCTTCAACGAGGAGCTGCTGGCCAACGAGCTGTTCGGTCACGTCAAGGGCGCTTTTACCGGCGCCCACGCCGACAAGCAGGGGTTGCTGGAAGCGGCCAGCGGCGGCACGCTGTTTCTCGACGAGATCACCGAAATGTCGCCCGCCATGCAGGTCAAGCTGCTGCGCGCGATCCAGGAAAAGGAAGTGCTGCCGCTGGGCGCCACCCGGCCCCTCGCGGTGGACGTGCGTTTCATCGCCGCCACCAATCGCGACGTGCAGGAAATGGTCAAGGCCGGCGGCTTCCGCCAGGATCTCTATTTCCGTCTCAACGTCGTCAACCTGCACATCCCCGCCTTGAGCGCCCGCAAGGAAGACGTGCCGCTGCTGGCCCAGCATTTCCTGCTCAAGCATGCTGCCCTGATGGGCAAGGATGTCGGCGAGCTTGCGCCCGACACCCTCGAACTGCTGCGCGCCTACGATTTTCCCGGCAACGTGCGCGAACTGGAAAACATCGTCGAGCGCGGCGTCGCGCTCTCCAGCGGCCACCGCATCGAGCCCGCCCAGCTGCCGGA
>NZ_JANJXQ010000016.1 GCF_024708915.1 Thiobacillus sp. | reverse complement strand
GACCATGGCGTCGATCTGGTCGTGTGTGTTGCCGCTGCGCAGCGTCGGGGCATTACCGACGACGTGCTGGCGCCCGGCTACCGAATTTCCGGTCTGGGGCAGCTGGTTGAAATGGGTATTCAGTACGATCGTCTCGTGACGTTCGGTGATTGAGGAATAACGAGATGAGCGATATGGACGAGATGGACGACGGTTCGGGTGTCGTCAAGAAATTCATGTTCCTGAACCGCAAGGCGCCGCACGGTACAGTGTATGCGCTGGAAGGTCTGGAGGTGGTGCTGATTACCGCTGCTTTCGATCAGGACGTGAGCATGGTTTTCACCGATGACGGTGTCTTCCAGTTGATGAAGGGCATCGACACCAAGGGCGTCGAGATCAAGGATTTCTCCAAGACCTACCGCGCCCTGGAGGGTTACGATATCGAGAAGCTCTATGTCGACCAGGCGTCGATGAATGCGCGTGGCCTGACTGAGGAAGACCTGATTGTGGATGTGACGGTGCTCTCGGTCGATGAGATGGCTAATCTCATGGCCGAGCAAGACGTCGTGATCAGCTTCTAAGGGGACCGGACATGCTGCATATTGTGAATAAATCGGCCGCAGAGCGCAGCTCGCTGGACAGCTGCCTGCGTATGGCCACCCAAGGTTCTGCTGTATTACTGATCGAGGACGCGGTGTACGCGGCGACGACCGGTAACGCGGCAGCAGCGAAAATCCAGGCGGCTTCGGCTGGCCTCAAGATTTACGCACTCGGTCCTGATCTGGCGGCGCGCGGCATGGCCGGGCGCGTGCTGGACGGAGTCAATGTCGTGGATTACGGCGGTTTTGTGGATCTGGTCGCAGAGCACAGCAACTGTCAGTCTTGGCTGTAACTTTTAACAGAAGGAGTATTGCTATGCCCATGGTGAATATCGCCGGTAAGGAAGTCGAAGTCGACGAAGAAGGCTATCTGGTCGATCTGTCGCAGTGGAATGAAGACATCGCCAAGTACATGGCTGTGGAAGAAAAGGTCGAACTGACCGAGAGCCACTGGGAAGTCGTCAACTTTCTGCGTGAATACTACGCCGAATACCAGATCGCTCCCGCTGTTCGCGTGCTGACCAAGGCCATCGGCAAGAAGCTCGGTCCGGACAAGGGCAACAACAAGTACCTGTACGAGTTGTTCCCCTACGGCCCCGCCAAACAGGCTTGTAAGATCGCTGGCCTGCCCAAGCCGACCGGCTGTATCTGAGTCGTAACACTGTCGGGTCGCTCCGGGATTTTCCGGAGTGACTTCGATCAGGGCTGTGTTTCCCAATCGAATGTGGCTGGGCTATGCCGGGTTTTGCGTTTGATTCGTAAACAGAACGTTGTTGGGACATATGATTCCGCACGCGCTTCAGCGCATGGTGGATCGGAGTCCAATAGGAGATAGGGTTTGTCTACAGTGACGATGATTTATGCCGGGATGTTTTACATCGCCACCCTGTTGCTGGTGGTCGGCCTGGGCTACAAGATTTTTGATTACAGCCGCACGCCTGCGCCGCTGAAAATCCCGACCACTCCTGCGCCTACGACGCAAAGGGGGGTGGTGTACCGGATGGCGAAGGAAGTGGTGCTGTTCGAGTCGCTGTTCAAATCCAACAAGTGGATTTGGGTATTCGGCTGGCTGTTCCATTTTGGCCTGTTTCTGGTGCTGGCGCGTCATCTGCGCTACTTCACCGAGCCGGTCTGGTTCTGGGTCGTCATCGTGCAGCCGTTTGGCAAATATGCCAGCATCATGATGGTGGCGGGCCTGGCGGGCTTGCTGGCACGCCGTTTCCTGGTTGATCGCGTGCGCTACATTTCTACTCCATCCGATTACCTCATGCTGGTGCTGCTGCTTGCGATCGGCCTGTCCGGCATGCTGATGACCTTTGTCGCCCATACCGACATCGTGGCGCTGAAGAGCTTCTTCATGGGTCTGATGTATCTCGACCTGAAGCCGATCCCGCAGGATCCGATCCTGCTGGTGCATCTCGCCCTGGTGGCGCTATTGATGGTGATCTTTCCAGTCAGCAAACTGCTGCATGCGCCGGGCGTGTTCTTCAGCCCCACCCGTAATCAGGTGGACAACCCGCGTGAGCACCGCCATGTTGCGGCGTGGGCAGCCCGGCTCGATCAGAACAACTGATTCGTTGACATCGATTAACGAACACCCAAGTACGGACAAAGGACTCTCACGTGGCTGCTGCTGAATTTGACATTCCGGAAATCAAGGACGACATCGAGGTTCCCAAGCTGCGCGAAGGCGTGATGGCGCATGCCAAGACCTTTATTGCGGGCGAGGCGGTGCAGTCCTTCATGGGCTATCCGCATGAGCTGGGCGAGGACTGGAAAGAGCGCGCGCTCGACAAGATGGGCGATCTGCTCGGTAAGTATCGCTCGCTGAAGGTTTTCCTGGACGCCTGCGTGCATTGCGGCGCCTGCACCGACAAGTGCCACTATTACCTGGGCACGTCCGATCCCAAGAACATGCCGGTGGCGCGCCAGGATCTGATGCGTCAGGTCTATCGCCGCTATTTCACCACGGCAGGCAAACTGTTCCCCAAATTGGTCGGTGCCAAGGAACTGACCAAGGAGGTGCTGGACGACTGGTACAGCTACTACTATCAGTGTTCGGAATGCCGCCGCTGCTCGGTGTATTGCCCGTACGGCATCGACACCGCCGAAATCACTATGGCCGGGCGCGAGATTCTCAACCACGTCGGCATGGGGCAGAAATATTCCAACGAAATTCTCGGCAAGGTGCAGAAGATCGGCAACAACCTTGGTTTGCCGGGCCCCGCGCTGGAAGACACGCTCGAAGGCTTGGCGGAAGACATCGAAGCGGACACCGGCGTGGCGGTGAAAATGCCGCTTGATGTGAAGGGCGCCGAGGTGCTGCTGGTCACGCCGTCCGCCGACTTCTTCTCCGAGCCGCACGTCGAGTCGCTGATCGGCTACGCCAAGGTGTTCCACGCCGCGGGCATTAGCTGGACCCTGTCTTCACACGCATCGGAAGCCGGCAACTTCGGCCTGTTCGACGCCAATTACGATGTCATGCGCAAGGTCGCCATGCGCATCCGCGACGCCGCGCTTGAGCTAGGAGTCAAGCGTATCGTGGTCGGCGAATGCGGCCATGCCTGGCGCGTTGCCTACAGTTTCTGGAACACGCTGACTGGCATCGGCTATGGCGGCAACGACCCGTTCTCGATCGAATTGCAGAAACAGCTCGACCCGACTTATCCGCAGCCGCAGCACATCTGCGAGTTGACCAATGACCTGATCAAGTCCGGCAAGATCAAGGTCGATCCGTCCGCCAACGACGATCTGGTGGTGACGTATCACGATTCGTGCAACGTTGCGCGCGCGTCGCGCATGGGCACCGAACCCGGCGGCCAGTTCACCATCCCGCGCGAACTGATCAAGTCGGTGGTGAACAATTTCCACAATATGGCCGATGACACGATTTACGAGTCGACCTTCTGCTGCGGCGGCGGCGGCGGCCTGTTGACCGACGATCTGATGGAAGTCCGCGTCAAGGGTGCATTGCCGCGTGCCACGGCGCTGAATAATGTCGTGAAGGAGCATCAGGTCAATTTCATGGCGACGATCTGCGCTATTTGCAAGGCGCAGTTCACCAAGGTTTTGCCCAAGTACGGCTTCGACATGGGCATGGTGGGCGGTGTGCATCAACTGGTCAGCAAGGCGATCAAGCTGGACTGAAATCCAGCGGGCTGATTGCGATTTATCTATTTTAGTTACACAGACGTTAGGAGAACCAACATGGCTGTCACGACGAACAAAGCAAAAACCGAAGGCGTTACA
>NZ_JANJXQ010000009.1 GCF_024708915.1 Thiobacillus sp. | reverse complement strand
TCGTGACATCCTGTTCTTCGTCGACAACATCTACCGCTACACGCTGGCCGGTACCGAAGTGTCCGCGCTGCTCGGCCGTATGCCTTCCGCCGTGGGCTACCAGCCGACGCTGGCCGAAGAAATGGGCCGTCTGCAGGAGCGCATCACCTCGACCAAGGTTGGCTCGATTACCTCCATCCAGGCCGTTTACGTCCCTGCTGACGACTTGACCGACCCGTCGCCCGCCACCACCTTCCTGCACCTCGACTCCACCGTCGTGCTGTCGCGTGACATCGCCGCGCTGGGTATCTACCCGGCCGTCGATCCGCTCGACTCCACCTCGCGCCAGCTCGATCCGCTGGTCGTGGGCGAAGAGCACTACAACGTGGCGCGTCAGGTTCAGATGACGCTGCAGAAGTACAAGGAACTGCGCGACATCATCGCGATTCTGGGCATGGACGAACTGTCGCCGGAAGACAAGCTCGCCGTGGCTCGCGCGCGCAAGATCCAGCGCTTCCTGTCGCAGCCTTTCTTCGTCGCCGAAGTATTCACCGGCGCGCCGGGCAAGTACGTCACGCTGAAAGAAACCATTGCCGGCTTCAAGGCGATCGTCGACGGCGAATACGACCACCTTCCCGAGCAGGCCTTCTACATGGTCGGACCGATCGAGGAAGCGGTCGAAAAGGCGAAGACGATTCAATAAAGCAGCGAGGGGTGAGGGGTGAGGCGTCAGGCGAAAAAGCCGCACCTCACGTCTCACGCCTTACGCCTCACGAGGTTCTAACATGGCCATGACATTACACGTCGACATCGTCAGCGCAGAAAAATCACTCTACTCCGGCACCGCCGAAGTGGTGATTGCCCCCGGCGTGCGCGGCGAACTCGGCATCTACCCGCGCCACACCCCGCTGTTGACCACACTGAAGCCCGGTTCGGTACGCATCAAGGTGCCCGACCAGGCCGAAGAAGAACTGGTCTATGTATCCGGCGGCATCCTCGAGGTACAGCCTAACGTCGTTACGATCCTGTCCGACTCGGCGGTTCGCGGCGCCGACCTTGACGAAGCCAAGGTTCTCGAAGCCAAACGCGCAGCCGAAGAAGCGATGAAAAACAAGGCGGCCACGATCGATTATGCGCAAGCCCAGGCTGAACTCGCTCAGGCTGTGGCGCAGCTGGCTGCAATCAAGAAGTTGCGCAAGTTGACCTGATCGACGATCCACTGCAGCCTGAAAAAAAGCAACCTGCAGGTTGCTTTTTTTTATGGTGCAAATTATGGTGAAGATATCGAAGCTTGTGTGGTTCGCAAGAACACAAAGCGCCAGATGGATGAAAAAGCGGATGGAAATACAGTGTAAGCTTGGTTATACCGTGATTCGTCCAGCAATCATGATTGAGCGGAATGAAAGCCGAACATGATTATTTAGTGGCCAAGCCGCTTGCGGATTTAAGCGCAAACTGTAAAAACTTGATAAAAAAACGGGGAGAGCCAATTTGCCAGCCACGAATGGGTTTACATTTCAGGCATTGTTGACGATGTTCCGTTTCGCTGGTCCTTAGATATCGATTTACGGACATGGACGGGGTGTATGCAATGCAATACTTCCTCTATGCACATTAGAGTTTTGTTGGAATTCATCACAGGAGCTTAAACATGCGAGTAACCCCTTTTCTTTTCAGTGTTCTTGGTGCAACTTTGATTTCTGCCGGAGTCGTCAGCGCACAAGCGGCTGAAGGCGCTTTTTACGACCCGACCAATGCGGCCAGCCCGACGGGAAAAACCATTGGTCACGAACTCTTCAGAACGATCGGCTGTCCCGGCAAAGGGCTTCTCGATGCGCCTTGCAAGGATATCGACAGTGACGGCGACGGCGTGTTCGATAGCAAGGACAAATGCCCCGGCACGCCGGCTGGCCGCAAGGTCAATGCCGACGGTTGCGAACTGGACAGTGACGGCGACGGCATTGTGGATGGCGAGGACAAATGCCCCACGGTGTACGCCAAAACGGCTGACGGCTGCCCGCCGCCTGTCGCCGCTGTCGCGCCGGTAGCGGAACCCGCTCCCGCGCCGGTAGCGCAACCTGCCCCCGCCCCTGCTGCCGCCCTCGCGCCGGTAGCCGCGCCAGCTCCGAAGGCACTGAAGCTGGAGGGCGTCAATTTCGATTACGACCAGGCTGCTGTGCGCCAGGGAGACTTCGCTGTCCTCGACCAGGCCGCCGCGACGCTGAAGGAATGGGGTGAAGTGAAGGTGGAAGTTGCGGGCCATACCGACAGCCGGGGCACGGATGACTACAATATGAGCCTGTCCCAGCGCCGCGCCGACGCCGTTCGCAGCTACATGATCGACAAAGGCGTTGCGGCCGACCGCCTGACCGCCAAGGGTTACGGCGAATCCCGGCCGGTTGCCGATAACGGGACTGAGGACGGCCGCTTTCAGAACCGTCGTGTCGAACTGGTGCCGCAACAATAATCACGCTTTCGTCCAGCGTGGATAATTGAACACGGGGGCTTCGGCCCCCGTTTTTTTAGCGCCACGCTAGCGCCTCCGGGCGGGCTTGATTATCGGGTGGACGCGCTCAGGCCTTATACTTGGCGCGGGTTTTGCTGCCCGTTTTGCTGACGCGATACATCCCACACGATACGAATGCATTCCATGCTTGAAATCCTGATTCTCGCAGCGGGCAAGGGTACCCGCATGCGCTCCGATTTGCCCAAGGTGCTGCATAAGCTGGCGGGCAAACCCCTGCTCGGGCATGTGGTCGATACGGCCCATGAACTCGGCGCGGCGCAGATCTGTGTGGTGTATGGCTTCGGCGGCGAGGCGGTGCCGCAGGCGATGGCTGACGACAAGCTGACGTTTGTGCTTCAGGCCGAACAGCACGGCACAGGACATGCGGTGAAGCAGGCACTGCCGCGACTTTCGAACACCAGCGTCACGCTGGTGTTGTATGGCGACGTTCCGCTGATCCATGCCGCCACCTTGCAGCCGCTGGTGGCGGCGGCGCAGGCCGGCCGGCTGGGCCTGCTGACGGTCGACCTGACGCAGCCCGACGGTTATGGCCGCATCGTGCGCGAAAACGGCAAGGTTGTGCGTATCGTCGAGCACAAGGACGCAACGCCGGCCGAGCGTGCGATCCAGGAAGTCAACACCGGCATCCTCGCGGTGGCGACCCGCCACCTCAAACAATGGATAGACGAACTGAAGAATGAAAATGCGCAGGGTGAGTACTATCTCACCGACATCATCGCGCAGGCGGTGCGCGACGGGGTAGCCGTGGACACCCACCAGCCGGCATTCGAGTGGGAAGTGCTGGGCGTGAACAGCAAGGCGCAACTGGCCGAACTCGAGCGCATCCACCAGAACGAGATCGCACAGGCGCTGCTCGAAGGGGGGGTGACGTTGATGGACCCGGCGCGGCTCGACGTGCGCGGCACCCTGCGATGCGGGCGCGACGTGGTGATCGACGTCAATTGCGTGTTCGAAGGGCGCGTGGAGCTGGGTGATGGCGTGCAAGTGGGTGCTAACTGCGTGCTGCGCAATGCGCGCATCGCAAGCGGCACGCGGATCGACGCTTTTACCTTGGTCGACGACGCCGTCATCGGCGAGGCCAACCGGCTGGGACCGTTCACGCGCATCCGTCCCGGCACCACGCTTGCGCGCGACGTGCACGTCGGCAACTTCGTCGAGATCAAGAACAGTGAGATCGGCGACGGCTCCAAGATCAACCACCTGTCGTACGTCGGCGACACCACCATGGGCAAGAAGGTCAATATCGGCGCCGGCACCATCACCTGCAATTACGACGGCGCGAACAAGCACCGCACGGTAATCGAGGACGAGGTGTTCGTGGGGTCGGACACGCAGCTGGTGGCGCCCGTTACGGTCGGCAAGGGGGCGACGCTGGGCGCCGGCACCACGCTAACCAGGGACGCCCCCGCCGGCGAACTCACTTTATCGCGGGCGAAGCAGTTCACCGTCGGCGGCTGGAAACGCCCGACGAAGAAATCGTGAGGCGTAAGTAATGGGAGACCTGGACACTATGGAAAATTCAACCAAGCAAAGCACCGGCAGTGCGGGGTTGACCCCCTTACCCCGCACCCCTCACCCCTTACCCTTCGCGGAGCGCCAAGCATGTGCGGAATAGTCGGCGCGGTGGCGCAGCGCAACGTCGTCCCCATCCTGCTCGAAGGCCTGCGGCGGCTGGAATACCGCGGCTACGATTCGGCGGGCCTGGTCACCATCAACGGCGGTCTCAAGCGGGTGCGCAGCGTCGGCCGCGTCGCCGCGCTGGCGGACGAATGCGCGGCGCAGCAGATACACGGCCATCTCGGCATTGCGCATACGCGCTGGGCGACGCACGGCGCGCCGTCGGAAGCCAATGCGCATCCGCATGTCAGCGGCAGCCTGGCAGTGGTGCACAACGGCATCATCGAGAACCATGACGCCCTGCGCACCCGGCTCAAGGCCGCCGGCTTCGTCTTCACCTCGGAAACCGACACCGAGGTCATCGCGCACCTGGTCAATCTGTATTACCGCCAGTCGAAAGATCTGCTCGCGGCCGTGCGTACCGCGGCGGCCGAGCTTGAGGGCGCCTATGCCATCGGCGTGGTGAGCGAAGACGCCCCCCATCGGCTGATCTGCGCGCGCAGGGGCAGCCCGCTGCTGATCGGCTTGGGCATCGAGGAAAATTTCATTGCTTCCGACGTCTCGGCGCTGCTGCCGGTGACTCAGCGGGTGATGTATCTGGATGAAGGCGATGTCGCCGACGTCGGGCTGCTGGCGGTGACGGTATACGACGCCGCGGGCAACCGGGCCGACCGCAGCGTGCACATCTCCGAGTTGTCGGCCGACATGGCCGAGCTTGGCAACTACCGGCATTTCATGCAGAAGGAAATCCACGAGCAGCCGCGCGCGCTGACCGACACCCTGCTGACCGCGGTGGCGCAGGATCATATCCAGCCCGAATGGTTCGGCTTCGATGCCGCCGAGGTGCTGGCGAAGGTAAACGCGGTGACCTTCCTCGCCTGTGGCACCAGCTACCATGCGGCGAAGGTGGCCACGTACTGGCTGGAAGAGATTGCGGGGATCCCGGCGCATGCGGAAATCGCCAGCGAATACCGTTATCGCACCTCGGTGCCCAATCCCGATGCGCTCATCGTCACCATCTCGCAGTCGGGCGAAACCGCCGACACGCTGGCGGCGCTGAATCACGCCAGGGAACTGGGCCAGGACAAGACGCTGACCATCTGCAACGTGCCCGAATCGGCGCTTACCCGCGCATCGCGGCTGAAATTCCTCACCCGTGCCGGTCCCGAGATCGGCGTTGCCTCGACCAAGGCCTTCACTACCCAGCTCGCCGCCCTGTTCCTGCTGACCCTGGTGCTGGCCAAACTGCGCGGCCGTCTTACTGCAGCGCAGGAGGCCGCGCATCTGACGGCGCTGCGCAGTCTGCCGAATAAAGTGCAGCAGGTGCTGGCGCTGGAGCCGCAGGTCGAAGCCTGGTCGCAGCGCTTCGCCAACAAGCACCACGCGCTGTTCCTCGGCCGCGGGGTGCATTATCCGATCGCCCTCGAAGGCGCACTGAAGCTGAAGGAGATTTCCTACATCCACGCCGAAGGCTACCCGGCAGGCGAGTTGAAACACGGCCCGCTGGCGCTGGTGGACGAGGACATGCCGGTGATCACGATCGCCCCCAACGACCAGCTGATTGAAAAACTGAAATCTAATATGCAGGAAGTGCGCGCGCGCGGCGGCGAACTGTATGTGTTCGCCGACGGCGATGTGCACATCGAGGAGTCGGCGTTCGTCCACGTGATCAAGCTGCCCGGCGGCAGCAACGGCGCGCTGTCGCCGATCCTGCATACCGTGACACTGCAGATGCTGTCGTATCACGCCGCCCTGCAAAAAGGCACCGACGTGGACAAGCCGCGCAACCTGGCGAAATCGGTAACCGTGGAGTGAGGCCAGAGGTCCGCGGCGCAGCCGTGCCGCGGAATCGAATGGTGCGGCTCAGTGCCGCTTGTGATCTTCCTTCAGCGCCAGGGTGGCGACCTGGACCCGGTTGCGCAGGCCGAGTTTTTCCATGATGTTGCGCAGGTGATTGCGCACGGTATTTTCGGACAGGGTCATCTTGTAGGCGATGGCTTTGTTCGACAGCCCTTCCTTCACGTGGTCGACGATTTCCATTTCGCGCGCGGTCAGTGCGGACAGCGCGCTGTTGTTGAGCTCGCCGCGCGCCATCTTCTGCATGATGTTGAGCGGGAAGCTGCTCTGGCCGTCGCATACGCTGCGAAGCGCTGCCAGCACCTGGTCGGGTTCACTGGATTTGATGACGTAGCCATCGACGCCGGACGAGATGGCTTCGGAGATTTCCTCGTCGGAATCGGCAATGGTGAGCATGATGACCTTGATGCCGAGGTCGCGCAGGTCGGAGACGAGATCCAGGCCGTCCGCATCGGGCAGCGAGCGGTCGAGCAGCGCGGCATCGGCGCGGTTGCCTGCCGCCAGCCAGGCGCGCAGTTCGGCGGCGTTGGCCAGTTGCGCGGTCAGCGTCAGGTCGGGTTCCTGCTGGATATAGCCGGCCACGCCCATGCGCAGGAGCGGGTGGTCGTCGATGAGGATGATGTTCAAGGGGGCTGGCATCGGTGCTCCGCAGAGGGTGAGTGGCTGCCGTCGGGCAGGCGCTTCGTCGTTATGTCGGCAAGCTGCGCGGTTTGCGCGGGGCCTTCTCGAATAATAAATCAAACAGCGGGTTCGGCAGCCATTTCAGCGCGCGCGCGGCCCACGCCATCTGCCAGGGAATGACGGTGTAGGAACGCCGCCGCGCAATGCAGCGCGCCACCTTGGCCGCCGCCGTCCGTGCGTCCATCTTGAACGGCATGGCATAGGGATTGACGCGCGTCATCGGCGTGTCGATGTAGCCGGGCGCAACGGTGACGACGGCGATGCCGCGCGCTTTCAGTTCCAGCCGCAGCGCTTCGAGGTAGACGGTGGCGGCAGCCTTCGATGCCGAGTAGGCGCCGCCGCCCGGCAGGCCGCGCACCCCGGCCACGCTGGAAATGGCGCACAGCGCGCCGCCGTTCGATTGCATGGCGGCGATGAAGGGCTGGAAGGTGTGCACCAGGCCCAGCACGTTGGCATCCATCACGGCACGGAACACCGGCGCGTCGGCGGCTTCCTCGGTGAGGGTGCCGATGCTGATGCCCGCCGCGGCAATCACGATGTCGGGTACGCCGATATCGTTCAAGAAAGCCGCGGCTGCGTTCCGCATGGCGGCGGCATCGCGGACGTCGGCCTGGTACAGCCGCGCGTCCAGCCCGGCGGCGGTGTCCTGCAAGCCTGCCAGGCGGCGCCCGGCCAGCCCCAGTTGCGCGCCCAGCGCGCCGTAGTGCCGGGCCAGCGCCGCACCCAGGCCGGAACTGGCGCCGGTGATGAAAACCCGCAACGGCAGGGGGCTCACGCTTGAGGAGGGTTAGCCCCAACCCGCGGCGGCCGCACGCATCAGGCACATGATTACCTGGCGGGCTTCTTGCCGCTGCGCTCGGCGCGCGCCTTGACGATGAGCTGGTCGAGCACTTCGAACAGACGCGGTTCGCTGCCGGCCATCGACTGCGAGGTGGCGTATTTGCCGTCGATGATGAAAGCCGGCACGCCGTTGATGCCGTAGGTGGAAGCAAGCCGCGCGCCCTGCGTAGCCTTGGATTGCGTGGAGAAGGAGTTGTAGATCGCCTCGAATTTCTTGCGGTCGACGCCCTGTTTGGCGATCCAGCCACCCAGCACCGCCGGGTCGTTGAGATTGATCTCTTCAACGTGGTAGGCGTCGAACACCTTGTTGTGCAGCTTGCCGAGAAGGTTCATCTGCTCCAGCGTGTAGTAGAGCTTGGCGCCAGGCATCCAGTCGTCCCGGAATACCGCCGGCACGCGGCGAACCTGCGCATCCCTGGGCAGTGTCTTCAGCCAGGCGGTGAGACCGGGCTCAAGCTGGAAGCAGTGCGGGCAGCGGTACCAGAAGAACTCCAGCACTTCGACCTTGTTGCCGGTGGCGACCGGCTGGGCGTTGCTCAGGCGGGTGTAATCGCGGCCTTCGACGGCGGCATTCGGGGCGGCAAAGGCGGACAAGGACAATACGGCTGCGGCCAGCATGGCCAATGCGCGGGTGAACATCAAGGCGTCTCCTGTGGGGTGGGAACTTCTTTGACCAGTGTGGCCGGGATATTGTTCTGCGTCAGCAGGCTACGGGTGCGGTTGACTTCGTCCATGGCACGGAAGGGGCCGACACGCACCCGATGGAATACGCCCTTGTCGCCGAGGTCGCTGGTCTGGATGGCGGTCTCGATGCCGAGCAGGGCCAGTTGCGCTTTCAGGTTGTCGGCATCGGCCGGGTTCTGGAATGCGCCGGCCTGCAGGTAATACAGGGGCGAGGCCGCTGCGCTATCCGCTGCGGGCGGCAGCGGGCCGGTGGACGCATCGCCGGGCAGCACTTTGTAGAAGTCGAAGCTGGGCGCGGTCTCGGGTGCGGCGGGTATGGCGGGCGCCGGCCTGGCCGGTGCCGATTCCGGCGCGGCGAACTTGAAAGGATTGTTGCCGGTGACCCACAGCGCCACGCCCACGGCAAGCACCGCACCGACGATGAGGCCGATCAGCACGCCGGTGAAAATGGAACTGCCGCCGGAGCGGCCGGACTTGCGGGATGCGGGTTTTGCCATGCTTACATTTTCTCCGGGGCGGATACGCCGAGCAAGGCCAGGCCGTTGACGATCGCAATGCGGGCGGCGTCGGCCAGCGCGAGGCGGGCAAGTTTCGTCGCCTCATTGTCGACGAGGAATTTCTCGGCGTTGTACCAGGCGTGGAAATCGCCCGCCAGCGTTTGCAGGTAATGCACTAGCAGGTGCGGCGCCAGTTCGCGCGCGGCGGTGGCGACGGTTTCCGGATATTCGGCCAGGCGCTGCAGCAGCGCGAGTTCGTGCGGTGCGGTCAGCGGCGCAAGATCCGCGGCATCGAGTGCGGCGGCCTGCCCGCCCCATTCCTCGAACACCCGGCAAATCCGGGCATGGGCATACTGCACGTAGTACACCGGGTTGTCGTTGTTGCGGGCGAGCGCCAGGTCGACGTCGAAGATGTATTCGGTGTCGGCCTTGCGGCTCAACAGGAAGAAACGCACTGCGTCCTTGCTGGTCCATTCGATGAGGTCGCGCAGGGTAACGTAGCTGCCGGCGCGCTTGGAGATTTTCACCTCCTCGCCGCCGCGCATCACGCGCACCATGGTGTGCAGCAGGTAGTCGGGGTAGCCCTCGGGGATGCCGACGCCGGCGGCCTGCAGGCCGGCGCGCACCCGCGCGATGGTGCCGTGGTGGTCGGTGCCCTGGATGTTGATCGCGCGCTCGTAGCCGCGCGCCCACTTGGCGATGTGGTAGGCGACGTCCGGCACGAAATAGGTATAGCTGCCGTCGGACTTTTTCATCACGCGGTCCTTGTCGTCGCCGTAGTCGGTGGTCCTGAGCCACAGCGCGCCGTCCTGCGCGTAGGTCTTGCCGGCGGCGACGAGCTTGCCCACCGTCGCTTCGACGCGGCCGTCGGTGTACAGGCTCGACTCCAGATAATAGTTGTCGAAGCGCACCGCGAAGGCCTGCAGATCGAGATCCTGCTCGTGGCGCAGGTAGGCGACGGCGAACTGGCGGATCGAGTCGAGATCGTCGACGTTGCCCGACGCGGTGAACTCGCGGTCGTCCGACTTCACCGTTTTCTTCGCCAGAAAATCCGCCGCGATGTCGGCGATGTAGTCGCCGTTGTAGGCCGTTTCCGGCCATTCGGCGTCGCCCGGTTTCAGACCTTTCGCGCGCGCCTGCACGCTGCTGGCCAGCGTGGCGATCTGCACCCCGGCGTCGTTGTAGTAGAACTCGCGGTACACCCCCCAGCCCTGCGCCGCGTACAGGTTGCAGATGGCGTCGCCGAGCGCCGCCTGGCGTCCGTGGCCGACGTGCAGCGGGCCGGTCGGGTTGGCGGAGACGAATTCGACCAGCACCTTGTGGCCGGCGCCGGCGTCGCCGCGGCCGAATTGTGCGCCGGCCGCACGGATCTGCGGCACCAGGCCGTGCCAGGCGGCGGGCGCGAGATGGAAGTTGATGAAGCCGGCGCCGGCGATTTCCGTCCTGGCGATCAGCGGAGATTTCGGCAGTTCGGTGAGGAGCAGCTGCGCCAGTTCGCGCGGATTCTTCTTCAGCGGGCGCGCCAGCTGCATCGCCGCGTTGCTGGAAAAATCGCCGTGAGCCGGATTTTTCGGGCGTTCGATTTCGAGGCTGACCGCGGCGTCGGGCGCCACGGTTTCGAGGGCTTCGCCGATCAGCAGGGCGATTTGTTCTTTAAGCGGATGGGTGTTGGACATGATTACAAAGAGGAGGGCGCAAGCCGTGCATCCTCAGTGTTCGGAAATGGGTAGTCGGCGATTATAAGCGCCGCGCGCAAGGCATCAAAACACCAGCGGATCGATATCCAGCGACCAGTGCGCCACGCGCGGCCGGATACCGTCGAGTTGCGGCCGCCAGTCGCGCACGAAGGCCTGCAGGGCTTGGCGCTGCGTCGACTGGATCAGGAGTTGCGCGCGTTCCAGGTTGGCCACGCGCGCCATCGCCGCCGGGGTGGCACTGAACACGCTGACGCCGGCGCTTTCGGGCGCCAGCGCGGCGGCGCGCTGCAGGAAGGCGAGCGCGGCATCCATGGTGGCCGCCTCGGCGCGCAGCAAGACCTGGCGGGTGAACGGCGGCAGGTCGAGCTGGCGGCGTTCGGCCAGCAGCGTGCGCGCATAGCCGGCGTAGTCGTGGCGCTGCAGGTAGCGGAACAGCGGGTGGTCGGGGAAAGCGGTCTGGATCAGCACGCGGCCGGGCTTGTCGGCGCGCCCGGCGCGTCCCGCCACCTGCATCAGCTGGGCGAACAGGCGTTCGGTGGCGCGAAAATCCGGACTGTAGAGCGCGCCGTCGGTGTCGAGGATCAGCGCCAGCGTCATGTCGGGAAAGTCGTGGCCCTTCGCCAGCATCTGGGTGCCGAGCAGGATGTCGACCTCGCGTGCCCGCACCGTTTCGCCGAGCTCGGCCCAGGCGCGCGGCCGCATGTGTCGCGGTCGATGCGGCGGATACGCGCGGCGGGCAGCAGGGCGGCCAGCGTTTCCTCCAGCCGCTGCGTGCCCTGGCCGAGCGGCTTGAGATCGGGATTGCCGCAGCCCGGGCATTCGGCCGGGATGCGCGTCTCGAATCCACAGTGGTGGCACTTCAGGCGGTGCGCAGTACGGTGCAGCACCAGCCGCGCCGAGCAGCGCGGGCAGGGCGACACCCAGGCGCAGCTCGGGCAGTACAGCGCCGGGGCGTAGCCGCGCCGGTTGAGGAAGACCAGGCTCTGCTCGCCGCGCGCCAGCGTGTCGGCCAGCGCCTGCAAGGCGGGGCGGGTGAGGCCGTTGTCGAGCGGGATATGTTTCAGATCGACCAGTTCGATGTCCGGCAGCCGGGCCTGGCTGATGGCGCGCTGCTTCAGTTCGATCAGCCGGTAGCGCCCGTTCAGGGCCTGGGCGTAGCTTTCCAGCGAGGGCGTGGCGGAGCCGAGCAGCACCGGCGCGTCAGCCTGTTTGCCGCGCGCGATGGCGACATCGCGCGCCGAATAGCGCAGTCCATCCTGCTGTTTGAACGAGCCGTCGTGCTCCTCGTCCACCACGATCAGCCCCAGCCGCGGCAAGGGTGCGAACACCGACAGCCGGGTGCCGAGCAGGACGTCGCAGCCGGGCGCGGCGAGCCAGTTTTCGGTGCGTGCGGTTTCGCCGAGGCCGCTGTGCAGGGCGGCGATATTGCGTCCGGGAAAGCGGCGGCGGAAATGCTGTTCCAGTTGCGGGGTGAGGGCGATTTCGGGAATCAGCACCAATGCCTGCTTATTCGCCGCCAGTACCGCGTCGATCAGGCGCATATACAGTTCGGTCTTGCCGCTGCCGGTGACGCCGTGGAGCAGGTGCACGCCGAACTGCGCGAGCGCAGGCAGCAGGCGGTCGAGCGCCGCCTGCTGCTCGGCGGTCGCGGCGGGTGCCGGGGAAGCGTGGCTGCACGGCAGCGGGCCGTCCACCGGGCTGCCCGTCGCCTGCGGCGGCAGCCGCGCCCACGCAGCCCAGCCGGCGGCGACCAGCGCGGCCGCGTGGCGGCTTTGCTTCTGGGCGCGCAAGCGGTCGCGTGTCTGCGGTGCCGCGCGCAAGGCGTCGAGCAGCGCGCGTTGCGCCCTGGCACGGGCCGGCGGCGCTGCCACTCGCCCGGCATCGGTCAGCAGCAGCCAGGGGGTGGCGGCAACGAACGGCGTGGCGTTGCGCAGGCGCGGCGGCAGGGCGGCCAGCAGGATCGCGCCCAGCGGGTAGTGGTAATAATCGGCGCAAAACTGCGCCAGGCGGAGGATGTGGGGAGACAGCGCGGGGCGATCGTCCAGCACGCGGATCAGATGGCGCAGTTTGCCGGCCTCGACCGCGCTGTCTGCCGCCGCGCCTAGCGCGACGCCGACCTGGCGGGTGCGGCCGAACGGGACTTCGACCAGACTGCCTGGCGGCACCGCATCAAGGCCGTCCGGCAGGCGGTAATCGAACAACCGGTGGAGCGGCGTATCGAGCGCGACCTGAAGGATGGACGGCATGAGTTAGCGGTGAATCTTGGTTGAATGTTTGTGAAAATCTACTAAGAGGCTGTTGCAAAAGACTTATTTCGCATTGTCCACGCAGGCTGTGGATAATTGTGTGGGTGGTTCGTGTCGATTGCGCTCAAACACCCGTATTCAGGCGGGCAGGCGTCGCTGTCTAAAAAGCAGGCAATTCAGTAAGTTTTTAATTTTCATGGACTTATAAACGAGGCTTGGCTGTCAAGGGCTTGACACAAAAAAATCCCTCCAACGCCAAAACTGTGCATAAGTAATACTGCTTTGAGCGAAAAAGCGCCCCCTTGCGCACCTTTCTGGTGCGCAAGGCCTTGTTTATTCTAGTTTTGTTGCTGCTGAATGCCGGCAATCACCCAGCCGCCCTGGCCGCTGGCCGGTTTGCTGAGGTGCCACACTTCGTCGAGCGGCATGGCGCCCTGATCGGCGGACTCGCGAATGAGGCCGGTGAAGCGCACGCTGACAAGATGGCGGTTGTCTTCGTCGACGGCTTCCAGCACCTCGGCATTGAGTGTCATCACGTCGGTCGTTTGCGCGGCGTCGCCGCGCTCGGCCAGCTGCATCGACAGTTCGGCAAATATTTCGGGCGAGGTGAAGGCGCGCAGGTCGTCCAGATTGCCGGCGTCGAAGGCGGCTTGCAGACGGATGAAGTTGAGCTTGGCTTCACGCGCGAAGGCGTCGGCGTCGAATCCGGGGGGGAAGGAATGCGCGGCAGCGCTGCCGCTCAGTGCTGCGGGGCCGGCGTCGAAGGCCGCGGGCGCACCAGGGTTCGTCGCACCGGGCGGCATGCCGGCGTACTGCATCGCGGGTGCGCTGGCCGGGGCATTGCGGCGCATGAAGAAGCGGAACAGCATGAAAGCGGCCAGCGCCAGCAGCGCCAGCATCAGGAAATTGGCCATTTCTTCGCCCATTCCCAGGTGCGAGAACAGCGCGGCCAAGCCCAGACCTGCGGCGAGGCCGGCAATGGGCCCCATCCAGGAATTTTTCTTCGGTGCGGCCGTCGGCGCAGCAGCGGGCTGCTGGCGCTGCGGCGTGGGCGCGGCATTCTGTTTGGCCGGGGCAGTGCGCTGCATGCCGAAGGATTTGCCGCCGCCCATACGCTTGGCTTCGGCGTCGTGCACGGCGAAGCCGAAGCCGATGAAAAGGGCGAACAGGCTGATCAAGATACGTTTCATGGTGGGTCCCGATAAATATTAAAGCTGGAAATTAAGACGCTGCAGGGTGAAAAAGTTCGCCCAGGCGCTAGGCGGAAACGGGCGCGGCACGCACCGCGCGGCTGCGGCTGTGCACGGCCTCGACCAGCACGCTGACGTTGTCTGGGTTGGTGAACTGCGAAATGCCGTGGCCGAGGTTGAACACATGGCCGGGGTGGTTGCCGTAGCTGTCGACGATGCGATGCGCCTCGGCGCGGATGCGGTCGGGCGTGCCGTGCAGGGCGCAGGGGTCGAGGTTGCCCTGCAGCGCCACCTTGTCGCCGACGCGGCGGCGCGCTTCGCCGATGTCGATGGTCCAGTCGAGTCCGACCGCATCGGCGCCGATGCCGGCCATGGCTTCCAGCCAGTTGCCGCCGCCCTTGGTGAAGACGATGCTGGGGATGCGGCGGCCTTCGCGCTCCTTGATCAGGGCGGCGACGATGCGCTCCATGTAGTCGAGCGAAAATTCCTTGTAGGCGTGCGGGGTGAGACTGCCGCCCCAGGAATCGAAAATCATTACCGCCTGGGCGCCGGCCTCGATCTGCGCGTTGAGGTAGTCGATCACCGCGCGGGTGTTCACTTCCAGGATGCGGTGCAGCAGGTCGGGGCGGCTGTAGAGCATGGTCTTGATGTGGCGGTAGTCGTCCGAGCTGCCGCCTTCGACCATGTAGCAGGCCAGCGTGTAGGGACTGCCGGAAAAGCCGATCAGCGGCACCGAGCCGTCGAGCGCGCGGCGGATGCTTCTGACCGCGTCCATCACGTAGCCGAGCTTGTCGGTCGGATCGGGGGCAGAGAGGTCGCGGATTTCCCACTCGTCGCGCAGCGGGCGCTCGAAGCGCGGACCCTCGCCCTGCGCGAAGTACAGGCCGAGGCCCATGGCGTCGGGCACGGTGAGGATGTCGGAAAACAGGATCGCGGCGTCGAGCGGATAGCGTGCGAGCGGCTGCAGCGTCACCTCGGTGGCGAGATCGGGCGTCTTGCACAGGGTGAGGAAATCGCCGGCGCGCGCGCGGGTCGCGTTGTATTCCGGCAGGTAGCGCCCGGCCTGGCGCATCAGCCAGAGCGGGGTGTGGTCGGTGGGCAGGCGCTGCAGCGCGCGCAGAAAAGTATCGTTCTTGAGAGCGGGCATGGCTGTAGCCACAAAATAGGGCCAGGACGCAAAGCCGGCATTCTAGCAGGCTTGGCATCCTGGCCTTGAGTCGCGGGCGGTCAGCTGCGGCGGAAGTGCCATTCGCCGCGCCCGGACGGGCACGCCAGCACGTCCTGTGGGGTGCGGCCGTTGACGGCAAGCGTGGCGTAGCGGCAGCCATCGCGGGCATCGCCGCGCGGCGTGAAGCGGTAGTCGCGGCCATCGTGGCGCCATGCCACCGGCACGCCGGGGCGGCCCAGTTCCAGCGCGTGGCCCATGCAGGCGCGGTCGCGCTCGTCCATGCTGTCGCCGACGGCGTGTCCCAGCACCGCGCCGAGCACGCCGCCGACCACCATGCCGACTACGCGATCGTCGTGGCCGGCCACCTGGCCGCCGACGACGGCGCCGGCGACCCCGCCGATCACCGCCCCGATCTCGTCGCGGTTGCAGCGGCCGGACGAAATGCCGTAATCGTGGGCGTACGCCACCCCGCTTTTGCCCTTGTAATGCTTGGCTTTTTTGTGATGCTTGCGGTCGTGACCATGGTCGTGATCGTGGTGCTTCTTGTGATAGCCGTGCGCGGGCGCATGGCCGGGTGGGTCGGCCAACGCCGGGCCGGCGGCCAGCAGTGCGGCCAGGGCCAGAGTGACGGATGCCTTCATGGGATGCTCCTTTGCTTATGCGATTGAGGGTTAACGGCGAAACGCGGTTGTGCTGTAGCGGCAGGCGCCGGCCCGCTTAATTGAAGCGGGACGGATGGCCGTGAGCATAACGCGCCTGGCGCCCATGTTTTTCGGCCTTGATGTTGTGGCTGGCGAGATCAAGGGCATGGTTCAGACGCTTGAATTCGCGCGCATCGATCACGCCGTCAGCACGGAACCGGTGTTCCATTGCACGGATTCTGTGCTGTTCACCCATCAGTTCGCGGGATTCGCTGCGGCTCAGATACCCGCTGCGCATGCCGCTCCTGATGCGTTCCATCTGCTGCTGCTGGCGTGCATCGATCTGCTGGCTGTATGCCCGGGTTTGCTGATGGGCATGTCTGTGTCCGTCGCGGCCGTGCGTCCAGCCGGCCTGCGCGCTGGTTGCCGTCAGGCCCAGAGCGAGAATGCCAAGGGCGGTTTTCATCAGAGTGCTTTTCATGGTGCGGCTCCTGTTCGGTTGGGTGGTGCCGCTGCCGGGGTGTTTCGGCAGCGGACAACTGCACTGTACGGAGGCCGTGTAAGCGGGATGTTTGGGGCCGGTAACGGGGTGTAACGCAATGTAACGCCGGGAGGGGGTAATGTTTTGCGGAATCGTGCCGATATGCCCTGACGTACGGGGCGATCCTCGCGCCCGGCTTTAGCCGTCCCCTCCCGCGCATGAAAATCGACCGGCCGCAATGGGGGCTTGGTGTGTAATTAAGTTAGAATTTTCGACTTTTCTAAAAAATCAATAACGCGAATCTCTAGGAGAACCCCGATGCAACTGAATAAACTCGCGGCCACATTTGCCGCGGTAGGCGTGGCTGTGCCCGGTTTGGCCATGGCTACCAACGGCATGCTCATGGAAGGCTACGGCCCCATCGCTGCAGGCATGGGCGGCGCGTCCATGGCCTATGACAACGGCACCGCCGCCATGGCCAATAACCCGGCCACGCTGGGCTTGATGGCGGACGGCAGGCGTGTCGACGTGATGGTGGGGTTTGTCGGTCCCGACGTGAACACCTCCATGGGGATCGGCAAATCCAGTGCGGATGCCTTTTACATGCCGGCCATCGGCTATGTGAAAAAGCAGGGCAAGCTGGCCTGGGGCGCCGGCATCTACGGCCAGGGCGGCATGGGCACCGAGTACGCCAGCGGCGACATGGCGCAGGTGAGCGTGGGACGGGTGATCTTCCCGCTGGCCTACAGCGTCAACGACCGCTTCAACGTGGGGGGCAGCGTCGATATCGTCTGGGCCGGGATGGATATGGCCGTCGATTTGAACATGAGCCCTGCTTCCAAAGAGATCAATTTCAAGGACGGCAGCGACTTCACTGGCGCCGCCAAGGGCTACAGCCTGGCGGCCAAGCTCGGCTTCACCTACAAACTCAATGAGGCGCTTACCGTCGGCGGCGTCTACCAGACCGCCGGCAACCTGCCCGACCTCAAGGACGGCGCCTGGAAAGTGAAGGGCTTCGACATGCCGGCCACCCTGGGCCTGGGCGTGAGTTGGCAGGCGAACGACCGGCTGATGGTCGCGGCCGACGTCAAAAACGTGCTGTGGAGCGACAGCATGAACACCGTGACCATTTACCAGAATGGCGCGATCGTGGCGCCTTTCCAGCAGGATTGGGACGACCAGGTGGTGGTGTCGCTCGGCCTGTCCTACCTGTTCACCGACGCCTTCACCGGCCGCGTGGGCTACAACCATGGCAAGAACCCCATCCCCGACCAGCATGTCAGCTTCCTGTGGCCGGCGATCGTCGAAAACCACTACACGGCGGGTTTCGGCTATGCCTTCAGCAAGCAGTCCGTGCTCAACTTCGCCCTCAGCTATGTGCCGGAAGTGTCGGTGACGGGGACCGGCGCCATGAACAACACGATGCGGATCGACCACAGTCAGCTGAACTGGCAGCTGATGTACAGCTACACATTCTGATCGGCGAGCCGGGCGGCCAGCACGCCGGGCAGCCGGCGTGCTGGCCGCACTACTCGGTTGTTATGCCGGGCCGCTCCCCGGCATCGTCCGGCGTGCGTCCACTTTCTTCAGCCGGCGCCGGGGCGTCGTTAATCACCGGGTCCGACCTTTCCTTGAGCGTCTGTGCGGCCTGGTCGACCTGCTCGCCCGCCCGTTCGGCCGTGTCGGTGTTGTCGCAGCCGTTCAGGATCAGCAGGCTGGTCAGTACCGCCAGCACGCTATAGGAGGCATGCCAGGGATGGGTGCGTTTGGATCGTGGCGGGATGGCGGATGTGATTCCGGCCCCATTCCATTCATACAGCTGCATGTGTTCGTCGTTGAGATGGTGCATGGTCGTGCGCATGTCGGTTCTCCTGGTTCCATCGGATAAGCGGCTGCGGGCGTACCCCGCCGCCGGCCTGATCCCGCAGTCGTCGGTCAAGGTTTGACCTGCAGGCCGTTCTTGACGTCTTTCACGCCTTCGACGCTGCGCGTGATTTTTTCGGCCTGGGCGATTTGCGCCTCGTCTTTCACCCAGCCGGACAGCTGGACCGTGCCCTTGTTGGTTGCCACGTTGACGTTGAGACCTTTCACGCCTTCGTCCTTCAGCAGCAGCGCCTTGACCTTGGCGGTGATCCAGGCGTCATCGACATATTTGCCGGCCTTGTTGCGGTCATTGTTGGCATTGGCCAGGGTGAATTCGTCGCTGCTCAGGCGGTTGTCGCGGTTGGCGTCGCCTGCGCGGAAAGCCTGTTCCTGGCCGCCTTGAGCCTGGAATTCTTCCAGGCTGACGGTGCCGTCGCCATTGCTGTCATACGTCTTGAAGTCGGGCGCTGCCGGTGCGGCCAGGGCCGGCGCAGCGACGCAGACGCTGAGCACGCCGGCAAGGGTGAAATCGAGGAAGCGCGGATCAAAGGATTTCATGTCTATCTCCTGTAATGAGTCGATCTGAATGCAGGTGCACTCAAGCCGCTATCCAGCGACAACCGTGCCAGCCGTGTTTTCATTAATGAAATCATAGGGCTAGAAAATCATGCTGGAACCGGCGAACAGGCTGTCCGGGGAAAGGCAGGCGGATTTGTCTCCTGTCGGCGACAGACAGGGGTGCTTTTTATCAAGCCATTGTTTTTATTTGATTATTTTGTATGGGCTCAGCGACATCCGGCTGAGCATGATGGAACGACGCACAAAAAAGGGAGCCAAGCTCCCGGGTCATGCGGTGCGGCAGGTTTTACAGCGTCGGTGGCCGGCGGCCGGCGGCCAGCAATGCCAGAAACATCACCAGACCAACGGCGAACAGCACTTTGGCGATCCAGGCTGCCGTACCCGCCATGCCGGCAAAGCCAAAAACGCCGGCGATGATGGCGACGATCAAAAACGTAATGGCCCATCCGAACATGGCATTCTCCTTTCCGGGTTGATGAAGGCGCACAAAGGCGATATCCACCCCACGCAGAAGATGTGCCAGATAAATAATCTGCTTTTGAATCAAATGCCTGCGCGCCTGTCAGGGTGCTATGGCGGCATCTGCGCAAATCTGCTGTTGCCGGCGCCCGACGTTCAGCCGGTTTCGTCGCGATCCTGGAACAGTGCGGGAGTGAGGCCGTGGCGTTGCAGCAGCCGATAGACCTCGGTGCGGTTGCGGCCGGCCAGCCGCGCCACTTCGCTGACCTGACCTTGCGTGAGTTTCAGCAGCGTGATGAGGTAATCGCGCTCGAAGGCCGTGCGCGCCACGGCCAGCGGCTGGATCTCGGCCGGCTTGTCGCGCCGGGCGCGTGACACCAGGCTGGCAGGGATGGTGGCGGTGGTGCACAGCGCACAGCATTGCTCCAGCACGTTGTGCAACTGGCGGATGTTGCCCGGCCAGTCGGCTGCCACCAGCATTTCCAGCGCGTCGGGGGCAAGGCCGTGAATGCGGCGGCGATATTTTTCCGTCAGCACAGTCAGAAAATGCTGTGCCAGCAAAGGAATGTCTTCGCGCCGTTCGCGCAGCGGCGGCAGCGTCAGGCTGACCACGTTGAGGCGGTAATACAGGTCTTCGCGAAACTCGCCGCCGGCAATGGCCTCTTCCAGATCGCGGTGGGTGGCCGACAGGATGCGGACATCGACCGTGCGCGTTTCGGTTGTGCCGACCGGCCGCACCTCGCCTTCCTGCAGCACGCGCAGAAGTTTGACCTGCAGCGGCGCGGGCATGTCGCCGATCTCGTCGAGGAATACGGTGCCGCCCTGCGCGCTGAGGAACAGCCCGGGATGGTCGCGCCCGGCCCCGGTGAAGGCACCTTTGACATGGCCGAACAGTTCCGATTCGAGCAGTTCGGCCGGAATCGCGCCGCAGTTGATCGCGACGAACGGCTTGGCGTGGCGCGGGCTGGCGCGGTGGATGGCACGCGCCAGCAGTTCCTTGCCGGTGCCCGATTCGCCGCGGATCAGCAAGGAGGCCTCGCTCTGCGCGGCCAGCCTGGCCTCGGCCAGCAGCGTGTCCAGTGCCGGACTGGCGGCGACGATCTCGCTGCGCCATTCGTCGTCGCCCGTATCGGCGCGGCTGCCGGTCAGCCGGGTGGCGCGCTTCAGCAGGTCGATCAGGGTGGGGGCGTCGTAGGGCTTGGTCAGGTAGCCGAACAGCCCCATCTGGGTCGCGGCCACCGCGTCGGGGATGGTGCCGTGCGCGGTCAGCACGATCACCGGCAGCGCCGGGTCGCGCGCATGGATGGCGCGAAACAGGGCCATGCCGTCCATGCCGGCCATCTGCATGTCGGTCAGTACGGCGTCGGGCCGGGCCAGCGCCAGCTGCGCCAGCGCCGCCTCGCCGCTGTCGACCGCTTCGACCCGGAAACCATTGGCTTCCAGCCGCAGGGTGATCAGTTCACGCAGCGCGGCGTCGTCGTCCACCAGCAGAATGCCCGGTCTTTTCATGGCGTTTTGGCGGGAATGGTGCGCTGTTGCAGGGATTTTTCCAGCGCCTTGATCTGTTCCAGCTTGTCCTGCAATTCCTGCGTGCGCGCAGTCTGCTGCCTGAGTTCGATGCGCGCCCTGAGCGATTTTTTCATCAGATCGAGCAGCGACTGCGCGCGCGGATCGGCTTCGCTGAGCGCGCCGAGGATTTTGAGGCTGCGTTCGAGCGCCTCCACGCCGTCCTCGCGTTCCAGCAGGGCGGCCAGCTGAAAGCGCCGGGCGTCGTCGAGGCGGCGTTCGCCTTCCAGTTCGGCCAGTTCGCGCCGCCGCTGCTCGGCAGACAGCGCCGCCACCCGCGCCAGTTCGCCCAATAATGCCGCTCCGCCCGATTCCGTCTGGCTGGCGCGGGCGGCCGGACGCTCGGGGGCGGGCAGCGTGACACAGGCATTCAATGTCAGCAGCAGGCCGGCAAGAAGAAGTGATTTAAGCGTCATCGCGGGGCAAGGGCCAGTTAAGCGGGCCAGGTTAATTTAAAGCAGGTCGACCACGGCGGGCAATCGATCACCTCGATGCCGCCGCCGGCGGCCAGCAGGTATTCGCGCACGATCGACAGCCCCAGTCCGCTGCCCTTGATCGTGCTGGCAGGCTGGCGCGCGCCCTGAAAAAACGGCTCGAAAATGCGGCTGCGCTCGGCCTGCGGGATGCCCTCGCCCTGGTCGCACACCCAGACTGCGACGGCGCCATCGGCGGGCGCGCTTTTCACCAGGATGCGTCCGCCCTCGGGGCTGAATTTGATCGCATTGGACAACAGATTGTCGAGCACGGTTTCCAGTTGATTGCGATCGGCGCGCACCGCGGCAGCGGTCAACTGGGTCTCGACCCGGATCCCGCGCGCGTCGAGTGCTAGCCGCTGCCGCGCCAGCACGCTGGCGAGCGCATCGGCCAGCGCGTGCGGGACGGCGGGCGGCAGGGTGGCGTCGCGCATCATGCCGGCGTAGCGGATCAGGTCTTCGATGCGCTTCTGCAGCTCGCGGCTGCCGCTGTCCATGATGCCGACGATGCTGCGCTGGCGCGGATTGAGGCTGCCCGCGAGTTCGTCGCCCAGCAGCGCCACGCCCTCGCGCAGCGAGGCAAGCGGGGTTTTCAGCTCGTGCGAAACGTGGCGCAGGAAGCGCAGCTTCTGCTCTTCCAGCGCCTGCAGGCGCTGACGCAGCCAGTCGACCTCGCGTCCCAGTTCGACGATGTCCTGCGGTCCGCTGATCGCCGGCAACGCGGAGAGGTCGGCCCGGCCGAGCTGCTGGATCGAGGCCTTGAGCTGCTTGATCGGGCGGTTGATCATCCAGGAAAACACCGCGGCCAGCAGCAGCGTCAGCGGAATCAGCGCCAGCGCCAGCACGATCAGCCGCTGCCGGGTGGTCTGCACCGTCGTTTCCAGCGCCTGCAGTTCGTGCTGCACTGCGGCATCGGCCTGGACAAGCAGCGTTCGCGTGCTGGCATGCAGCGCATCGAAGGCGGGGCCGAGCGCATGGAAGCGGGTGCTGTCGAGAAACGCCCCCGGCTGCAGCTGGCGATACAGCGTCCGGCTGCGTGTCCGCAGCGCGGCCAGCGTGGCGCGCGACGCGGCGTCGACGAGTTGCGTATCGAGTTGCGCCAGTTGGGCCTGCAGTTCGTTGAAACGTGTTTGCAGGGCGGGGCCGAACTCGGCGTCCTGCAGCAGATGGTATTGTCCGGCGGCGCGCTGCAGCTGGCTGACCGATTCGACGATCTGCCGCACGTCGCGCGTGACGGCGAGGCTGTTGCGGGTGAACTGGCGCTGGGTGTCGGCCACGCCCTGCAACACGTGCACCGCGTTGATCAGGCCGCTCGCCAGCGGCACGATCAGCACGCCCATGGCGACGATAACCAGGATGGTGAACGAGCGGGGGTAATAAGGGCCAGGAAGCATCCGGACGGCGATCGGCGGCAAAAGCGCAGCATACCCCGATTGGGCATGCGCGATGGCAGGGCGGCCGCCATCGCGCATGCGGCGGATTTACAGCAGATCGAGATAACCGAGGATGCCCTTGGCGGCCTCGCGGCCTTCCCACACCGCGGTGACCACCAGGTCGGAGCCGCGCACCATGTCGCCGCCAGCGAAGATTTTCGGGTTGGCGGTCTGGAAGGCGTGCTGCTGGCCCTGGGCGATGACGCGGCCGCCCGGGTCGGTGGCGATGGCGTGGTCGGCAAACCACGGCTGCGGGTTGGGACGGAAACCGAAGGCAACGATCACGCGGTCGGCCTGCACGATTTCCTCCGAGCCCGGTACCACCACCGGGGTGCGGCGGCCGCGCGCATCCACCGGGCCGAGTTCGGTGGTGACGAGCTTGACGCCTTCGACGCAGCCGTTGCCGACGATCTCGACCGGCTGGCGGTTCCACAGAAATTGCACGCCTTCTTCCCTGGCGTTGACGACTTCGCGCTTGGAGCCGGGCATGTTCTTCTCGTCGCGGCGGTAGGCGCAGACGACCGAGGCCGCGCCCTGACGGATGCTGGTGCGGTTGCAGTCCATCGCGGTGTCGCCGCCGCCGAGCACGACCACGCGCTGGCCTTTCATGTCGCGATATTTTTCGTTGGGGTCGGCGGTCTCGTCGGGATTGGCCAGGTCGAGGCACTTGCGCACGTTGGAGATCAGGAAGGGCAGCGCTTCCAGCACGCCGGGCAGATCCTCGCCGGGGAAGCCGCCCTTCATGTAGGTGTAGGTGCCCATGCCCATGAACACGGCGTCGTATTCGTCGAGCAGGGACTGCATCGAGACATCCTTGCCGATCTCGGTGTTGAGGCGGAATTCGACGCCCATGCCTTCGAACACCTCGCGGCGGCGCGTCATCACCCATTTTTCCATCTTGAATTCGGGGATGCCGAAGGTGAGCAGGCCGCCGATCTCGTCATAGCGGTCGTATACCACCGGCTTCACCCCGTTGCGCGCCAGCACGTCGGCGCAGCCCAGCCCGGCAGGCCCGGCGCCGATCACCGCGACCTTCTTGCCGGTCGCCACCACGTTCGACATGTCGGGGCGCCAGCCGGCCTTGAACGCTTCCTCGGAGATGTAGCGTTCGATCTGGCCGATGGTCACCGCACCGAAGCCGCCGCTGTTCGGACCGCCGCCCACGGCTTCGCCGAAACCGTCGGTGTTGAGGGTGCAGGCGCCTTCGCACAACCTGTCCTGCGGGCACACGCGGCCGCACACCTCGGGCAGCGAATTGGTCTGGTGGGAGAGCTCGGCCGCCTCGAACAGGCGGCCTTCGGTCACCAGCTTCAACCAGTTGGGAATGTAGTTGTGCACCGGGCACTTCCATTCGCAATAGGGATTGCCGCAGCCGAGACAGCGGCCGGCCTGCTCCTGCGCCTGCGCCGGGTCCATCCTGGCGTAGATTTCGCGGAACTCGTGCTTGCGGATATCAGCCGGGGTTTTGGCGCCGTCGCGCCGCGCCTGCTTCAAGAACTGGAATACGTCACCCATCTTAGAGCCTGTTTCAGTAGTTATCATGCCCCGCGCCGGTTGCCTGCGGGAGCAGGGCAAGGCGCGGGGAGCGAAGTTTGGTTAATCCAAATGAGCGAGCCGCAACGCGGCCATGTTCCCGCAGGTAACCGGCCCTTCGGGTTGAGACCAGAACCGGCGTCTGCGGCGTTGCAGCGCTTGGCAAGGGGTGGCCCTTGCCGGTGCACTGCGCCTTGCATCCATCCGTTCCTGGTCTCAACGCGGGGCATGATAACTGCTGAAACAGGCTCAAGCTTCCAATACTTCACGTGTCTGGCCGGGAATATCCTCGACCAGGTCTTCAATCGAAATCCGCTTCGGTTTGACCAGCCAGACGCGCGACAAGGTGGCGTCGAAGTCGGCCAGCAGCGCCTTGGCGCGGGCGCTGCCGGTGAGCGCCAGATGGCGTTCGACCTGCGCCTTGAGGAAGATCCGGTAAGGCTCGGTCTCGACGCTGGTGATGCGCGTCAGCTCGACCATTTCCTTGTTGGTCTTCGACACGAAGTCGCCCGCGTGGTCGACCACGAAGGCCATGCCGCCCGACATGCCGGCGCCGAAGTTGAGGCCGGTGTCGCCGAGCACGACGACGGTGCCGCCGGTCATGTATTCGCAGCCGTGGTCGCCGATGCCTTCCACCACCGCCAGCGCGCCGGAGTTGCGCACGCCGAAGCGCTCGCCGCCCATGCCCGCGGCGTAGAGTTCGCCGCCGGTGGCGCCGTACAGGCAGGTGTTGCCGATCAAGGTGTTGCGGTGCGCGTCGAAGGTCGCGGCCTTCGGCGGGAAGATCACCAGGCGGCCGCCGCCCATGCCCTTGCCGACGTAGTCGTTGGCGTCGCCTTCCAGCGTGATCGTCAGGCCCTTGTGGTTCCACACGCCGAGGCTCTGGCCGGCCGAGCCGGTGAGCCGGATGCGGAGGGTGTCGTCCGGCAGCCCTTGGCTGCCGTGCGCCCTGGCGATTTCGCCCGACAGGCGGGCGCCGATCGAGCGGTTGACGTTGTGCACGTCATAGCCGAGTTCGATCGGAGTACCGGCCTTGATCGCGGCCAGCGCGTCGGCCACCATCCGCTCGGCCAGTTCGCCCTTGTCGAACGAGGGGTTGCGTTCCTGCTGCGCGAAGCGCGGCGCGTCGACCGGGATACCGCCCTGCGAGAGCAGCGCGTCGAGCTTGAGCCGGCCCTGGCGCGGCGTGTCGCCTGCGCTCACATCGAGCAGGTCGGTGCGGCCGATCAGGTCGGTCAGCTTCCTGATGCCCAGGGATGCCATCAGTTCGCGTGTTTCCTCGGCGACGAACTTGAAGTAGTTGACCACCATCTCGGGCAGGCCGATGAAATGATCGCGGCGCAGCGTGTCGTTCTGCGTGGCGATGCCGGTGGGGCAGTTGTTCAGATGGCAGATACGCAGGAATTTGCAGCCCAGCGCGACCATCGGGCCGGTGCCGAAGCCGAACGACTCGGCACCGAGAATCGCCGCCTTGACGACGTCCAGCCCGGTCTTCAGACCGCCGTCGGTCTGCACGCGCACCCGTCCGCGCAGGCCGTTGGCACGCAGCACCTGCTGCGCCTCGCTCAAGCCGAGTTCCCACGGCGTGCCGGCGTATTTGACCGACGAGAGCGGGCTCGCGCCGGTGCCGCCGTCGTAGCCGGAAATGGTGATGAGGTCGGCGTAGGCCTTGGCCACGCCCGCCGCGATGGTGCCGACGCCGGGTTCGGCGACCAGCTTCACCGACACCAGCGCTTCCGGGTTGACCTGCTTCAGGTCGAAAATCAGCTGCGCCAGGTCTTCGATCGAATAAATGTCGTGATGCGGCGGCGGAGAGATCAGCGGCGTGCCGGGCTTGCAGTGGCGTAAGGACGCGATCAGCGGCGACACCTTGTCGCCCGGCAGCTGGCCGCCTTCGCCGGGCTTGGCGCCCTGGGCCATCTTGATCTGCAGCACCTCGGCATTGACCAGGTAGGTTGCGGTGACGCCGAAGCGGCCGGACGCGACCTGCTTGATCCTGGAGGTCTTGACCGTGCCGTAGCGCTTGGGGTCTTCGCCGCCTTCGCCCGAGTTGGAGCGGCCGCCGATGCGGTTCATGCCTTCGGCCAGCGCTTCGTGCGCTTCAGGCGACAAGGCGCCGAGCGACATGCCGGCAGAGTCGAAACGCTTGAGGATGGACTCCAGCGGCTCGACTTCGTCCAGCGGAATGGGCTGGATGCCGTGCTCCGCACCGGTCTTCAACTGCATCAGATCGCGCAGCATGGCTACCGGGCGGCGGTCGACGATCTCGGAGTACTTTTTGAATTCGGCGTAGTCGCCGGTCTTCACGGCCTTCTGCAGCTGCTGCACCACGTCCGGGTTGTAGGCGTGGTATTCCTCGCCGAACATGAATTTCAGGAGGCCGCCGGCGGTCAGTGGGCGTAGCGGGTTGAACGCCGCGCGGTGCAACGATTTCTGGTCGGACACGAAGTCGTCGAAGTTGGCGCCGGAAATGCGCGACACCGTACCCGTCAGGCACAGCTTGACGACATCCTCGTGCAGGCCCACGCCCTCGAACAGCTGGGCGCCGCGGTAGCTCGCCACCAGTGAAATGCCCATCTTGGAGAGCACCTTGTAGAGGCCCTTGTCCATGCCCTTGCGGAAATTGCACAGCGCCTTGCCAAGGTTGGGCTTGATCTCGCCGGTCTTCACGAATTCGCCGATCACCTGGTAGGCGAGGTACGGATACACCGCGGTGGCGCCGTAGCCGATCAGGCAGGCGTAGTGGTGCGGGTCGCGCACGCTGCCGGTTTCCACCACGATGTTGGCGTTGCAGCGCAGGCCGGCGTCGATCAGCGCATGGTGCACCGCGCCGGTGGCGAA
>NZ_JANJXQ010000170.1 GCF_024708915.1 Thiobacillus sp. | reverse complement strand
TCGGACTGACCCGGCTCGCTGGCGAGGCCGGGTTGCACACCGCCAGCGCACACCGCATCCTCGGTGCGCTGATGGCGCATGGCCTGGTCGAAAAAACCGGCGCCGGAGAATACGATCTGGGCGTGCGTTGGCTGGAAGTGGGCAATCGCTTACGCGCCCGGCTGAATATCCGTCAGGTGGCGATGCCGTACATGCAAAAACTCGCTGAGCTGACCGGCGAGACGGTCAATCTGATCGTGCGGCGCGGCGACGAGGCGGTCTACGTCGAGCGCGTGTCGGGCGGCCAGACCCTGATCCAGGTGGTGCAGGTGGTCGGTGCGCATGCGCCGCTGCACGTCACCGCAGTGGGCAAGATTTTCCTCGCCGAAGACAGCGCCAGCGGCGTGATGGGCTACGCTGAGCGCACCGGCCTGCCGGCCTACACGCCGAACACGCTGACTTCGCTGGAGCGGCTCGGTGCCGAACTGGGGGCGATCCGCCACGAACGCCTGGCCTATGACCGCGAGGAGGCCGAACTGGGGGTGGCGTGCATCGGTGCGCCGATCCGCGATGCCGAAGGCAAGCTGGTCGCCGGCTTGTCGATCTCGGCGCCGGCCGAGCGCCACAAGGCGGGCTGGGCCGAGGCGCTGCAGCAGGCAGCGGCACAGACCGGCGCCGCGCTGGGCTATCGGGCTGAAGCCTGAGTATTGCCGCGATACGCCGCATCCGGGTGTCGGGGTTTTTTACAGTTCGTACAATAAATTGCGGCTGCCAGACGCCAGCTGACGCGAGTATCTGCATTTAAGCTTTTGTAATAAAAAGCGGTTCATGTTTCGCGCCGAACTGTGGCATGCAAGCTGCTTTAGGTGCTACGGCTTGCCAGTCCCGATGCTGCCAGGATTCCAGCAGCTCCGGCCCGGTTCGCGACAATAAAACCCAAAAACCGACAAGAAAGCGGAAAACATGAACTCAAACCTGCGTATTTACGGCATGGCCCTCATGCTGGCCTCCTCCCTGAGCCCGGCCCAGGCCGCCTATATGGAACTGGGTGACGCCTCGAACTTTCTCGCGTCGGCCCAACTGGCGACGGACTCCGTGATACAGGGCAACATCACCGAAGCGGATGAAGGCGATGTGTACAAGGTCGTGTTTGGAACCGGCGGTACCCTGTCGATCAGTGCCACCGGTTCGATCGACGCGCAGATCGGCCTGTTCGATGCAGGCTTCAATGCACTGGCCGGGGATGACGATTCCGGCAGCGGCGTCGACGCCTTGCTGAGCTACGCAATCAACGCCGGCACCTATTACATCGGCATTGGCGACTACGCCATGTTTGCAATCACTGCCAGCAACCAGGCCTGGTTGATGGAGGGATTGGCGCCCGCCGGCTTCGGCGCGGTGTCGTACATCGACAACCAGACTTCGATCGGGACAGGCGCCTACACGCTGTCGCTGTCCATGCAGCCGCTCAACCCGGTGCCCGAACCTGCCAGCCTCGCCCTGCTGGGGATCGGCCTGGCCGGCCTCGGCATGCTGCGCCGCAAGGCAGGCTGAACCGGGTGCTGCGGCTGCCAGCGCGGCGGCTGCGGCAGAAGCAACAAAGCCTGCAATTTGGCGGGCTTTGTTTCATGGCAATCCGTCTGCGCCGATGGCCGCTGCCGATCCGAAACGGTGACCGCAGGCGGCCGGATGCACGGGACGAATCATTTCAACTGCGGGCGCTTGCTCAGCAACGCTTTTCTTGGCACTGTGCCGCCATGAGCGCTGTCCCCGTATCTTCGCCCGCCACCCGCTACCAGATCGCCGCCTGGCTGATGATGGCAGCCGGGTTGCTGCTCGTCCTGCAGCTCCACTTGCTGCCGGCGCTGCTGGCCGGCCTGCTGGTGGCGCAACTGGTGCATCTGCTGGCGCCGCGTTTTGTCATTGGCCGCCTCGACCACATCTGGGCCAAGGTGCTGGTGGTGTCGCTCATCACCCTGATCGTGCTGGGCGCGCTGGGCGGGTTGACGACGGGCGCGATCCTCTATCTGCGCACCGAAGGCGGGCTGGCGGGGCTGCTGACGAAAATGGCCGAGATCATCGAAAACTCGCGCGAACTGCTGCCGCTGTGGGCGGCCGAATGGCTGCCGCAAGGCGACGAGTCGGTGATCCGCGCGGGGCTGGTCGAATGGCTGCGCACCCATGCGCAGGATATTCGCAAGCTCAGCGGCGACGCCGGGCGCGGGCTGCTTCACTTCATCATCGGCCTGATCATCGGCAGCTTCGTGGCGCTGCGCGAAGCGCGTCCGCATCAGACGCTGGCGCCGCTGGCGCAAGCCATGTGCGAACGGGTGAACCGCCTGGGCGAGGCGTTTCGCCGGGTGGTGTTTGCGCAGATGCGCATCTCGGCGCTCAATGCGCTGCTGACCGCGGCTTACCTGCTGCTGGTGCTGCCGGCGTTCGGGGTGCACCTGCCCTTCACCAAAACCATGATCGTCGTCACCTTCATCGTCGGCCTGCTGCCGGTGCTGGGCAACCTCATTTCCAATACGGTCATCGTCGTCATTTCGCTGTCGCATTCGTTGCACGTTGCGGCGGCTTCGCTGGCGTTCCTGGTCGTCATCCACAAGCTCGAATATTTCGTGAATGCCCGTATCATCGGCGGGCAGATCCAGGCGCGCGCCTGGGAACTGCTGATCGCCATGCTGGCGATGGAGGCCGCCTTCGGCGTGCAGGGCGTCATTGCCGCGCCGATCTTCTATGCGTATATCAAAAAAGAATTGTCCGACCGGGAGCTCATCTAATGTCCAACGACACCGAATCACTCGTCATCACCGCCAGCGGGGAAGACAAAATTGGCCTGGTGGAAGGTTTCACCCGCCGTATTTCGGACAGTGGCTGCAACATCGAAGAATCGCGGATGGCCGCGCTGGGCGGGCGTTTCGCGCTGCTGATGCGGGTTTCTGGCAGCTGGGATGCGCTGGCCAAACTGGAAGCGCGGCTCCCTGCCGTCGCCGAAGAATTGGGCCTTTCGCTCACCCAGCAGCGCACCCGCCCCACGCGGTCCGACAAGCCGCTGATTCCCTACACCGTCGAAGTCGCCGCGCTCGATCAGCCCGGCATCGTCAACAGCCTCGCCAACTTCTTCGCGCGGCTGCACATCAACATCGAAGCGCTCGACACCGAAACCTACCCTGCCCCGCACACCGGCGCACCGATGTTCGCCGTCCACATGACGCTGGGTATTCCCGCCGACGCCCACATCGCCACCCTGCGCGGCGATTTTCTGGACTACTGCGACGACCAGAATCTGGATGCGACCTTCGAGCCGGTGCGGATGTGACGCAGCATGCGCCGTCCGCAACGCCGCCGCCTGATTATTCGCCTTCGCTGACGCCGAGTTCGCTGTAGAACAGCGGCAGCGCATCGTCCTGCCGGTTCTTGCGTGGCAGGCCGCGCACCAGGGCCGCTTCCACACGCGCGGCCTGCAAGGCGGCACGGTCGATGACGGCGGGATACAGGCGGCAGTGTTTTTCGATCAATTCGGCCTGGCGGCAGGCGCAGGCTTCGAGCGTGCCGCGGGCGGCGGCATCGAGCTGCGGCAGCAGCAGCATCCAGGGCGCCTGCCAGGCATGGTAGTCATGCACCAGCCGGGCGTGCGCCGCATCCATGCCGGCGGTGGCGATGAACAGCGGCGGGAAGGCGTCGGTCTCCAGCACGCGCCCGTGCAATTCGTCGCTCCCCCTGAGCGTGTGCAGCCCCAGCCCGGCACCGTCGTCCGAGCGGCGGAACCACTGCGCCACGCCGCTGGCGAGACTGTTCACATGACGCGTCAGGTACTCGCCGGCGGATTCGTCGAGCCCGGCAATCGCCGCACTCTGGAAGCGTTCCTGCGCGGCCATGCCGGCGCGCCAGTCGAGCGGCGGCTTGGTGTCGGTCTCGCTGTCGGTGCACACGCTGTGCAGCAGTGCCAGCGGCTGGTCGTGGCGGTCGAGCAGCCAGAGCTCGAATTGATCGCGAAAGGCGAACGGCACCGTGCGATGCACCCTGAGCAGGTGCTCGTAGACCACCGCGCCCATCTCTTCCAGCCGCCTGAAATCGTCCGACGGGTACAGCGGCCCGCGCTTCAGTCCCGTTTCCGCCGACCAGTGGCCATAGCGGATGTCGGAAATCTGCGCCCGCCGTCCGGCGCGTCCCAGACCGTCGAGCAGCGCGTCGTTGGCGACATAGATATCCCACTCGATGCCGTCGGTGGTGACCGCCTCGGCCGAGAGGTAGCGAATGACGTGCACTACCCCGCGAAACGGGTTGAGCAGGCGTTGAGCGTAGCATTCGATCTGCATGCGGCGGCCCGGCTCCTGCCTCAGTTGGCGTCGCCGCCCGGTTGTGGCGGCACGGGGACTGACGCATCCTTGCTGCGGGCGCCGTCCATCCAGGCAAACAGCGATGCGCGCATCGCCTCTTCCACTGACATGTCGAGCGGCTGCACCCAGTCGCGCGGTACGAAAACCGTATAGCCGCCGATCATGTAGCCCATCGGCAGATAAACCGCCACGCGGTCGCCCTGCAGAAAACCGCCAGGCAGGTCGTCGACGTGCTGGCGCGTGAGCAGTCCCACTACCTCGAGCGCCTGCCCGGGCATTCTGAGGATCACCACCATCTGCTGGGTGCCCTTTTCACGCTGGGGGGAAAAGTAGTCGGCAAAGTTTTTGAACGAGGAATAGATGCTTTTCACCACCGGCAGGTTGGTGAAGGGCAGTTCCACCAGCAACAGCAGCCTGCCCGTGCCGCGTTGCGACACCAGGAATCCGAGCAGGAAAATACCGACGATTCCCAGCAGCAGGCCCATCCCCGGAAGGTAGTATTCGCCGACGAACGGGCGGATCAACTGCATGGCCAGCGTCTCGGTCCAGCTCAGGAAAACATAAAGCAGATAGACCGTCAGCCCGAGAGGCAAGGCGGTGATCAGGCCGCGAAAAAAATATTGATAGAGGTGTTTGTTCAATTCTGAACCTCGCTAATGTTTCTGAAACCCTGTCGCACTAGCATAACAGCGGGGGGTGTTAGAATTCCCGCACGTGTTCATTCTCCGGAGAACCCCCATGAAAGCCCCTGCCCTGATCGCCCTTGCCTTGCCCGCGCTGCTTGCTGGTTGTGCCAGCGGCCCCAGCGCCGAACAACAGGCCGTCATGGTGGCGGACGCGCGCAAGGCCTCTGCCGCGTTGACGCAAAAGCTCGGTGGTGAACTGAAAGCGGCGATCGGTGAAAAGGGCGCGGAGGGGGCGATCGGCGTCTGCAAGGAACGCGCGCCGCAGATCGCGGCCGAGGTCTCGAAACAGTTCGGCCTGCAGGCCACGCGCGTCAGCCCGAAAAACCGCAATCCGTCCGCCGTGCCCGATGCGTGGGAGGCCGAAGCCCAGGCCGGGCTGGAAAAACGGCTGGCCGCGGGGGAAAAGCCCGAGACGCTCGACACCTGGCAAATCGTCAGCACGCCGACCGGCAAGCAGTTCCGCTACGCCAAGGCGCTGCCGGTGCTGCCGTTGTGCCTGACCTGCCACGGCGATCCGGCCGCGATTCCCGATGGCGTGAAAGCGCGCCTGGCCGCCGATTACCCGCTCGACAAGGCCACGGGTTATGCCCCCGGCATGCTGCGCGGTATCGTCTCGATCAAGCGTCCGCTGTAAACCGGCCGGCAAAATTTGCACGAACGGGCTTCAGTCTTTCACGGCGCTGCCGATTATTCTGCTGATGCGCCCAGGTTTGTCGTGGAGGAATGAAGCGTGCTGAATCGTCTTGTCGGAATGTGGTCGGGGAGCCGGGATACCGCCGCTCCGCCGCCGCAGGGTAACGTGCCGCCCGCGGCAGAGCCGGCAGCCAGGCCGGCGGCCAAAGCGCCCTCGGTGATGCGTCGCGAGGCCATACTGGGACGCGACCAGAAGGTGGCGGCTTACACGTTCATGCTGCGCCGCGCGCCGGATGAGCAGCGCGATAGGGCGCTGCCCGACATGCAGCGGCTCTACGATGAAACCCTGCTCGGCAATCTCCAGCGCATGGATGTCGCGCGCCTGCTGGGGCAGCGCCTGGCGTTTGTTCCTGTGGTGCCGGCCAGCCTGTCGATTCCGCTGATCGATACCTGGCCCGCTGCCGGCACGGTGTGGGTTCTGCGGATCGACGGCCAGACCCCGATCGACGATTCCCTGCTTGCCCGGATGGCCGAACTGAAGGCGCGTGGATTCAGTTTTGCCCTGTATGCCGACGTGGCGATACGGCCCGAGCGGCATGCGCTGTTGCAGCTTGCGGATTATGTGCTGATGGACGTCGGCAGCGAGGACATGCCCGCCATCACCGCGCAAATGGCCGCGGTGTCCAAAGTGGTGGCCGGAAAACGCTTTGTGGCGACCGAGGTGCAAACGCTGGAAGCATTCCACATGTGCCACAAGCTGCAGTTTGCCTTGTTCATGGGGCCTTTCATTACCCGCCGTGAAACGCTCGCCACCCCGGTCATGGGGCCGTCACGCGCCAAGGTGCTGGACCTGATGAACCGGGTGCGTACCGGCGCCGAGCAGCCTGAACTGGCCGGGCACTTCCGCCAGGACCCGGCGTTGTCGGTGCGCCTGCTACGCTACGTCAACTCCCCCGGCATGGGCTTGGTGAGCAAAGTCGGCGGCATCGAGCAGGCGCTGATGGTGATGGGGCAGGACAAACTCTATCGCTGGTTGACGCTGATCCTGTTTACCGGCGGCCAGACCCAGGAACTCGACCAGGCGGTGCTGGAGAATGCCCTGGTGCGCGGCCGGGTGGCCGAGCAGCTGGCCGGGCGGGCGCTGTTCGCCAAGGCGCGCGACGAGATTTTCGTCGCCGGACTGTTTTCGCTGCTCGACGTGGTGATGCGCATGCCGATGGAGCAGGTGCTGAAGCAGATCAGCCTGCCCGCCGAAATCACCGAGGCCATCGTCTCGCAACGCGGGCCGTATGCGCCCTATCTGGCGCTGGCGATTGCCTGCGAGCAGGACGATCTGAGCAGTCTCGAAGCCCTGGCCGGGCAGATCGGCCGCGACGTGGCCGACATCAACGCCGTGCATATGGATGCGCTGCTGTGGGCGCAACAACTGTCCGCCGACGTATGAGCTGAACGTGGCGGCCGTTTCCGGTGACGCCGCCGCGTGGTGCGTCTACATGCTGCGTTGCGCCGACGGCTCGCTCTACACCGGCATCACCACCGACCTCGCGCGCCGCGTCGCCGAACACAACGGCGCCGGCGGGCTGGGCGCGCGCTACACCCGCAGCCGCCGCCCGGTGCAGCTGGTGTATGCCGAAGCCGCTGCCAATCGCGCCGAGGCGACGCGGCGCGAAGCGGCGATCAAACAGCTGGATCGCGCAGGCAAGCTGGCGCTGTGCGCGTCGGGCGCATAAGTTCCGGCGCCCGTTTCAGGCGCTGTTCAGACGTGCATTGAGTTGCGGAATGGCCGCCTCCATCGCGCGCCGCCCGGCGTCGATGGCGACGCCGGCACGGTGAAACTCCATCAGGCCCAGGTTCGCGAGCAGCGGCGTCACCACCACGTCCGCCGGATCGCCGGCCAGCCGACTGCGGGTAATCAGCACCTGCATGATGTTGATGCTGCTTGCCAGCACGTCGAGCATGGCCGGCGGCCGGGGTTCGTTGCCGGAATTGAGGCCGAGTTGCGACATGCCGGTCTGGATGCGCGCCATCATGCTGTCGGTCAGGTTTTCGGCATCCACCGGGGCGTGCTGGTGCGCTGCGGAAGCACTCGATCAGCTTGTCGCCCTTGATCAGCCCGCTGCCGAGCGAAAAATCGAGAAAGCCCACCACGGTCTGTACGCGCAGGCTGCGTACCCAGGCTTCCAGCCGGTCGAGTTCGCCGCCCACGTAGGCGGCGCTCAGCCGCGCGCTGAGCCCCTGCCGAGGGCGAGGCCGATGCGCGGGTTCATTGCAGCGTCGCCGCCCGCGGTACCACCAGCCGCACATAATCCAGCGCTTCGTAATTGCGGATTTGCGCCGGCCCCGCCGGCGCCACGTCGACATAGGCGGGAAAGGCCTCCGGCGCCACGCCGCGCCAGCCGGCGTACGTTTCGCACACGTGCAGCGGGATGCCTTCGTCGCGCACCAAGCTCTCGGCCAGCCGGTGCGTCGCCGCGTTGCCCTCGCGTTGCGCGGTTTGCAGCGCGAACATTTCCTGTCCGTGCGCCACCAGCGCCATCGGCATGCCGGGAAAGCGCGCCTTCAGCTGCTGCGCGGCCCGCTGGACCCAGGGCAGCGCGTGATCGAGCGCCTGCGGGTCACGGTCGACGATTTCGAACACCACCCCGGGCGGCGGCGCGGTGCGCGCCAGCAGGGCATCGAGGCTTGCCGCCGAGGTGGCGGGTAGCCAGGCCAGGATGGCCAGGGCAGACAACAGAAAACGCAGCATTCAGGATCCTTTCCCATGGTGCCGTATAGGCAGCCGGCGCCGGCAGGCGCGGCCCGCCCATTGTCGGCCAACTGCGCCGAAAAAGGGTGCCGGGCGGCTACGGCCTGCCGGATGAGGGCTGGCCACGTTCATGCAGCGCGGCTTAATCCGCCTCGCGCTCGGGGCTGCAGCACTGAACCGGGCTGTCCGCAGGCGGCTGGCTGAGGATGGCGCCGGTGACCGGATTGGGGCGGAATACGGTGCAGCCCTTGAGGCCGAGCGCGTGCGCCTGCCGGTAGAGATCCTCGAAGCGTTCGAATGGAATGTCGGCGGCGACATTGATGGTCTTGGAAATCGCGTTGTCGACAAAAGGCTGCAGCGCGGCCTGCATTTGCAGGTGGGCGAGCGGGTCGATCTGGCGCGCCTCGATCAAGGCCGGCGGGGTGCCGGCCCCGCCGTGCTGCTGCCATAGCCGGCAGGCGTAATCGATCACGCGATGGCTGCGATAGCCGCCGTCGCTTGCCAGCACGCGGCGCTCGGCCGCGGCGGCGAAAATCGGCTCGATACCGCTGGAAATGTTGTTGGCCAGCAGGCTGATGGTGCCGGCAGGAGCGATCGCCAGCAGATGGCTGTTGCGGATGCCGTGCGCGGCGATGGCGTCGCGAATGTCGGCCGGCAGGCGGGCGGCGAAGCCGCTGGCCAGAAACGGCCCGGCATCGAATTCCGGGAAGGCGCCCTTCTCGCGCGCCAGTTCGATCGATGCGCGGTAGGCGGCATCGCGGACCGCCTGCATTGTGCGCGCCGCCAGCGTGCGCGCCGCCGCGCTGTCGTAGCGCAGGCCGAGCAGCACCAGCGCGTCCGCCAGCCCGGTGATGCCCAGCCCGATGCGCCGCTTGCGATGCGCTTCCTCTGCCTGCGCTGGCAGCGGGTAGCGCGAAACCTCGATGACGTCGTCGAGAAAGCGCACCGCGAGCCGCGCCGCGTCGGCCAGCGCGTCGAGGTCGAGCCGCGCATCGGCGGCGAACGGCGACACCACGAACGCCGCCAGGTTGAGCGAGCCGAGGTCGCAGGCGCCGTAGGGCGGCAGCGGAATTTCGCCGCAAGGATTGGTGGCGGTGAGCGTTTCGCGGTCGGCGAGCGTGTTGTCGCGGTTGATGGCGTCGACGAACAGCACGCCGGGTTCGGCGGTGTCGTAGGCCGCGCGCAGGATGCGCTGCCACAGCTCGCGCGCCTTCAGCGTGCGCGCGTTCGCAAGCCCGGGGAAGGCCAGCGGCCAGTCGCGGTCGTCCGCCACCGCGGCCATGAAGGCGTCGCTGACCTGTACCGACAGGTTGAAATGGCGCAGCGCCGCGGAGTCGCGCTTGGCATCGACGAAGGTCTCGATATCCGGATGGTCGCAGCGCAGCGTCGCCATCATCGCGCCGCGCCGCGCGCCGGTCGACAGCATGGTGGCGCACATGGCATCCCAGATGCGCATGAACGACACCGGGCCGGAGGCGATGCTGCCGGTGGCGGCCGCCACCATGCCGGCCGGGCGCAGGGTGGAAAAATCGTAGCCCACGCCGCCGCCGTGCTGCATGGTGAGCGCGCCTTCCTTCAGCGCCTCGAAAATGCTCGCCAGATCGTCGGCGATCTCGCCCATGACGAAGCAATTGAACAGCGTCACCCGGTGGCCGGTGCCGGCGCCGGCGAGAATGCGCCCGCCGGGGAGGAAGCGGAAATCCTCCAGCAGCGCGAGAAAGCGCTCGGCCCAGGCGTCGCGCTCCCGGTTTTCCGCCGCTGCGATCGCCCGCGCCACCCGCTGCCAACTGGCGTGGATGCCGGCCTCGCCTGCGGCACGGTAGCGGGTCTCCCAGATGTGGCGGGAGAGTTCCATGCTGAAAGGATCGGGCGTCGTCATGCAGTGGCGATGGAAGCGGCGAGTTGAGGCATTATCTATCCCATTAATATTTTCGAGCACGTGTACCCTTTGGGTATAGCCGTTTTGCCCCAGTCCATAATGGATTCGTCCCACCCCTATTCTGCGCTGACGCCCGACTGCGCGCTCGACGCGCTCGACAGCACCGGCTTGCGCGCGGATGGCCGCCTGCTGGCGCTGAACAGTTACGAGAACCGCGTCTACCAGATGGGGATCGAGGATGCCGCCCCGGTGGTGGTCAAGTTCTACCGCCCCGAGCGCTGGAGCGACGCCGCGATCCTGGAAGAACACGCGTACACGATCGAGCTCGCCGCGCGCGAAATCCCGGTGGTGGCGCCGCTGGCGCTGAACGGCGCCACGCTCCATACGCATGCCGGCTTTCGCTTTGCGGTGTACCCGAAACAGGGCGGGCGCATGCCCGAATTCGACCGCGCCGGCACCCTGCAGCGGATGGGGCGCTTCCTCGGGCGCATTCACGCGGCGGGCGCGCAGGCGAGTTTTTCGCATCGTCCGGCGCTCGACCTCGATACCTTCGGTTTCGCATCGCGCGATTTTCTGCGCAGCGGCAACTGGCTGCCGTCCGACCTGACCGCCGCGTGGGACAGCGTGGTCGAACATGCGCTGCAAAGCGTAGCGCATTGCTACGAACGCGCCGGCCCCGTCCGTGCCATCCGCCTGCACGGCGACTGCCACGCCGGCAACGTGTTGTGGACCGAGGCGGGGCCGCATTTCGTCGACTTCGACGACAGCCGCATGGGCCCCGCGGTGCAGGATCTGTGGATGCTGCTGTCCGGCGAGCGCGACGATCAGCAGGCGCAGATGGGCGCGATCCTGGCGGGCTACGAGGACTTCGCTGAATTCGATCCGCGCGAGCTGCATCTGGTCGAAGCGCTGAGAACCCTGCGGCTGATCCACTACGCGGCCTGGCTCGCACGCCGCTGGGACGACCCGGCTTTTCCGGCCGCGTTTCCGTGGTTCAATACGCAGCAGTACTGGCAGGCGCGGATCCTCGAATTGCGCGAGCAGATTGCCCTGATGGACGAGCCGCCACTGGCGGCGTGACGACTCGGCAAGCCGGGCTTGGTGGACGAATGCCGGGCGCAGGACTATTATCGGAATGACGGAATTTCCGTATTTCGGAGAAGCAAAATGCGTGAAACCCTCATCGTTTCCAATCGCGGCCAGATCACCCTGCCGGCCGACATGCGCAAGCAGCTCGGCATCGCACCCGGCAGCGCCGTGATTATCGAAACGCGTAATGGCGAGCTTGCCCTGAAACCCGCAGCCGTGCTGGAGATCGAACGCTATACCGACGAACAGATTGCCCAGTGGGACAGCGAGGACAAGCTGACCGCCGCTGAGCGCAAGCGCATTCTGGCCCGGCTGCAAAAAGCCTGATGCGCCTCTTTCTCGATGCCAACATACTTTTCACGGCGGCGCACAACCCCAAAGGCAAAGCCGCCCTGGTCATTGAGCTCGGCCAGGCCGGCCTGTGGCAACTCGTCACCAGCGCCTACGCGCTGGAAGAAGCGCGCCGCAACCTCGCGCTCAAATTTCCCGACGGATCGGAGCGGCTGGACGCGTTGGCTCAAGGCCTACGCATGTCACCCGATGCAGCAGCCCAGGATTGCCCGGCCGGATTGCCGGACAAGGACCGTCCCATCTATCGCGCCGCACACGCCTGCCGGGCAGATGTCCTGCTCACCGGCGATCTCCGCGATTTCGGGTTTCTGATGAATGATCGCAGCAAGGCGGGCGGCCTGCTGATTCAGACCGTCGCCGATTTTCTGAATGGGCTTTGATGACCTTGGCATGAACACAGCCGCCACAAAACGTTGCCCCTTTTGCCATCTTTACCCCAAGCGTGTCCTTGCTGAGGCGCTAAAATTTTCCCTCAATCATGAAAAGGTTTGTGTAAGTTATGTGCGGCATAGCAGGTGAATTCCGGTTCGACAACACGGCGCCCGACGCGGAGGCGATGGCACGCATGCTGGCCAAACTGGCGCGACGCGGGCCGGACGCCGAAGGCCAGCACGCCGACGGGCCGGTGCGCCTGGGGCACCGGCGGCTGGCGATCATCGACCTGTCGCCGCGTTCGGCCCAGCCGATGCTCGACGCCGCGACCGGCACCGCGCTGGTGTTCAACGGCACCATCTACAACTACCCGGAACTGCGCGCCGAACTGATCGCGCGCGGCCACGTCTTCCATTCCGACGGCGACACCGAAGTCATCCTGCGCGCCTACCTGGAATGGGGCGAAGCCTGCGTCGAGCGCCTGCACGGCATGTTCGCGTTCGCCCTCTGGAACCGCGAGACGCTGTTCCTGGCGCGCGACCGCCTCGGCATCAAGCCGCTGTATTACAGTGAAAATCAGGGCTGCTTCCGCTTTGCCTCGACCCCGCAGGCGCTGCTCGCCGCAGGCGGCGTCGACACCGGCATCGACGCCGTCGCGCTGCATCATCTGTTCACGCTGCATGCGGTAGTGCCGGCGCCGCGCACCATTTTCAACGGTATCCGCAAGCTCGCCCCCGGCACCACCCTGTCCGTGAATGCGCGCGGCGAAATCAGCCACCGTAAATACTGGTCGCTGCGGGCGCAGCGTCCGGCGGTGCCGAAGAGCGAGGCCGAATGGACCGAGGCGATTCACGAAGGCCTCAGGCAGGCGGTGAAAAAGCGCATCGAGATCGCCGACGTCAAGGTCGGCGTGCTGCTTTCCGGCGGTCTCGATTCGAGCCTGCTGGTGGCGCTGCTGGCGGAGCAGGGGGTGCCCGACCTGATGACGTTTTCGGTGGGCTTCGAAGACCAGCCGGAAGAGCGCGGCAACGAGTTCGAATACTCCGACCCGGTGGCGGAGATGTACGGCACCCGCCATCATAAATACCTGATCCCGAACAGCGAAGTGCTGCGCCGCCTGCCCGAGGCGGTCGATGCGATGAGCGAGCCGATGTTCGCGCAGGACGCGGTGGCGTTCTATCTGCTGGCCGAACAGGTCAGCAAGACGGTGAAGGTGGTGCAAAGCGGGCAGGGCGCCGACGAGGTGTTCGGCGGCTATTTCTGGTATCCGCGCATGGCGGCGGAAACATCCGGCTCGGCGCTCGATCGTTTTCGTCGCCATTACTTCGACCGCGATCACGATGAATTCCTCGACATGGCGATGCCGGCGTATCACGGTCCGGACTACACGGCGGAAATAATCGCTGCGCATCTGGCGGAACCTTTCGCCGACGAATTCATCGATCAGGTATTGCGCATGGATACGACCATGCTGATCACCGACGATCCGGTGAAACGGGTCGACAACATGACCATGGCATGGGGCCTCGAAGCGCGCGTGCCTTTCCTCGATCACCAGCTGGTGGAACTGGCGGCATCGATGCCGGCTGAACTGAAACTGGCGTCCGAGGGTAAACATGTACTGAAAAAAATTGCCCGCGGCCTGATCCCCGACGCAGTGATCGACCGTAAGAAAGGCTATTTCCCCATGCCTGCGCTCAAATTTGTACGTGGAGATTTTTTGAACTTCATGCAGGATATTCTGACTTCGCAGGCCTGCCGCGAACGCGGCCTGTATCAACCTGCCTATGTGGACACGCTGCTGGCCGCGCCGGAACAGCATCACACCCGAATTCAGGGCAGCAAGCTGTGGCATCTGGCGCTGCTCGAATACTGGCTGCAAAAAAATGCGTAGCGTCCTTTGCCTGCTAGCGGCGCTGGCGATGGCGCCCGTCCACGCCGCAAGCGACTTCGACAGCTGGCTTGCCGACTTCCGCAAGGAGGCGGCGGCGCAGGGCATTTCCGCCGCCACCCTCGACGCCGCACTGAGCGGCGCGACGCCGGTCGAGCGCGTGATCGAACTCGACCGCCGCCAGCCGGAGTTCCTGCAGACTTTTGCGGATTACCTGGGGCGGCGCGTCACCCCGACGCAGGTCGCGCGCGGCCAGGCCTTGATGGCAGAACATGCTGCGCTGCTCGACGCGGTCGGACAGCAATATGGCATCCCGAAAGCGGTGCTGGTTGCATTCTGGGGCCTGGAAACCAATTACGGCGCCACGCTCGGCAGCCTCAACATTCCGGCCAGCCTCGCCACGCTCGCTTTCGACGGGCGGCGCAGCGGGTTCTTCCGCAGCCAGCTGCTCGACGCGCTGCGCATCATCGACGCCGGGCACGTCGCCGCAATCGACATGAACGGTTCGTGGGCCGGCGCGATGGGGCACATGCAGTTCATGCCGTCGACCTTCCGCGCCTACGCGGTGGATGGTGATGGCGACGGCCGCATCGACCTGTGGCAGTCGCTGCCCGACGCCATGCATTCCGCCGCGAATTATCTGCAGCGTGCCGGCTGGCGTGCGGATGAAGCGGTGGCGCTGGAAGTGCGCCTGCCGCAGGGTTTCGACTGGCGCAAAGCCCGTGTGGCCCACCGCCTGCCGGTGGCGGCGTGGACGGCGCTTGGTGTGCTGGCGGCGGACGGCGCGGCTTTGCCCGCCGCCGCGGGCAAGACCGCGGTCGTGCTGCCGCAAGGTTGGCAGGGACCGGCTTTCATGGTGTTCGACAATTTCGACGTGGTGATGCAGTGGAATCGTTCGCAGAGTTACGCGCTGACGGTGGCGCAGCTGGCGCGACAGCTGGCTGGAGGCGGCGCGCTGGCGGCCCCGGCGGGCGAAGCGGGTGCGCTCAGCACGGCGCAGCTGCAAGCCATGCAGCAGGCCCTGAACGAAATGGGCTTCGACGCCGGCACCGCGGACGGCCTGCCCGGTCCGCACACGCAAAGTGCCGTCCGGCGTTACCAGGTGATGCACCAACTGCCGGCCGACGGCTATCCGGCCCCCAGCGTGCTGGCGCATGTCGAACGAACCCGTGCCGCTGCGGCCACGGCGCCCGCGCTCAGCGTGGCACCGGCTTTTACCGCGCCGGCCGGCAGCCCTGATTGATGGAGCGTAATGTGGATGACGCGCGCAGTGTGCTGGGCGGCCCGTTGCAGATGTGCAGCGTGGCGCCAATGACGGGTTTCCTGCGCGATGGCGCCTGCCGTACCGGGCCGCAGGATATCGGCGGCCACACGGTGTGCGTACAGATGACCCAGGCATTTCTCGACTATTCCCTGCGGCAGGGCAACGACCTGGTCACCCCCGTGCCGGAATACGATTTTCCCGGCCTGCAGCCGGGCGACCGCTGGTGCGTGTGCGCGGTGCGCTGGCTCGACGCGGCGGAAGCCGGTGTGGCGCCGCCGGTGATCCTCGATGCAACCCACGCACGCGCGCTGCAGAAGGTCGCGCTGGCCGACCTGCAGTATCACGCGCTGCTCACGCCATGAGCCTGGTCTGCTGGAAATGCGGCGCCAGCCTGGCGGGGATGCTGCTGCCGCTGGGGCGGCGCGAGGCGTGCCCGAGTTGTCGGGCCGACCTGCATGTCTGCAAATCGTGCCGCCACCATGACGTGCACCGTGCCGGGCAGTGCCGCGAGCTGGCGGCCGAACGCGTCGCCGACAAGACGCGCGCCAACGATTGCGGCTGGTTCGTGCCGCGGCTGGAGGCCTATCGCGGCGGCGGCGCGGCGATGGCACAGGCCAGCCGCGGCGCGCTCGACGCGCTGTTTGTCCGCCAGGATGGCGGCGGCGAAGTCGCCCCCGCGCCCCCCGCTTCGCTGGACGACCTGTTCAAGAAATAATCGGCTGCAGGATTCAGGCAAACCCGCAAACCTTGCGGGGAGGTGCCCCCGGCTTTGCGGCTCAGGGCTGCATGGCGGCCAGGTAGGCGGCCAGATTCTGGATGTCGCCGTCCTTCAGGTTGCGCGTGTAGGCGGCCATTCGCGGATCGATGCGCTCGCCGCTGCCGCTGCGATAGCGTTTCAGCGAGTCCTCCACGTATTGGGTCTGCTGCCCGGCCAGACGCGGAATCTTGCCGCTGCCGCCGCCGTCCGCGCCATGGCAGGCGACGCACAGTGAGGCGTACAGCCGCCCGCCGGCAAGGCTCTGCGGGTTCACCCCGGCGGGCTTGCGGGTGACCGGCTGCTGCGACAGGAACAGCGCAATGTTGATGCGCTCGTCCGGGCTGAGGGCCTTGATCATCCCTTCCATGAAGGCCGACGACTTGCGCTGCCCCAGCACGAACTTGTTCATCTGCTCCAGCAGATAGCCGGCATTCTGGCTGGCCAGATTGGGCACCTCGACCAGCACGCTGTTACCACCGCTGCCATGGCAGTGCCGGCAGACCGCAGCGTCCTTTTGCCCGCGCTGGATCGCCGCCGACAGCCTGGCCGGGTCCTGGCTGATCTGCGCCAGTTTTTCGTGCATCGCTTCGGGCGACGGCGCGGCGGGCTTTTCCGCGCTGCGGCTGGGGGCGGCGTGGGCGCAGGCGGCGAAGAGCAGCAGGCTGAAGGTGCAGGAAAAACGGAGCAAGGACATGGGGTGCTCTAAATATATTATTAAAGATAATGATATCAACAAACGCTTCATTTTGGGGCATGCAGGGCGGCAAGCGCGGAGTACGCGCTGCCGGGTCGGTTCGGAGCGTCGGTCCTGCGGTCTCGCCCGGCGTCTGCCTATCGACCCGGCCCGACGATGTTTGAACCCGCACGGTATTTTTCACGGCATCCTGCTTTGACCGGTTCACTGGGCCGTTTCTATAGGACGCTGTTTTAACGGTTATTGATTCGGCCTTCCTCGCTGCCGCACACAGCCTGAGCAAGCCGAGCCTTGATGTCACTTCAAACTTCGTCTGGCCGAATCAATAACTGCCGCAGAGCCTGCCATTCGTACAGCGACAGCCCGGCGCCGATCAGCGCGATGCCGGCCCAGCCGTTTCCCGGGATCCATTCGTGATTGAGGGTCTGCCCCAGCAGCAGCGCGGAAACCGGAGTGATCAGCGTGATCAGGGCGACGCGTCCGGCATCCAGATGCTTGATGACGAAGTAGTACAGGGTGAAGCCCACCACCGAACCGAGGATGCCCAGATAGACGATGGCCGCGCCGGCGCGCAGCGTGATGCCGGACGGCGGCTGGGCGGAGTCAGTCAGCAGCCAGGCCAGCACGAAGCAGGGTGCGGCGACGCCGAGCGATCCGGTAGTGATGGCGAGCGACGAGGCGCGCAGGTTGAGCCGCTTGATCCACACCAGCCCCAGCGCCTGCATGACCATGCCTGCCACCACGGCGGCGATGCCAGCCGTGGCCTGGCTGTCTCCCGGCCACGGCTGGCCAAAGATCAGCCACAGTCCGGCCAGCGCCAGCCCCAGTCCTGCCAAGCGAATCGGAGTGAGCGTGCGCTCGCTCAGCCACAGCGCCGCGAATACGCCGGTGACCAGCGGCGACAGCCCGAAGATGACCGAAATCAACCCCGAGGGGATGTGCAGCGCACCCCAGTAGGTGAGCAGCATCGACACGAACATCGACAGGCCGCTGATCGCGTAAAGCTGCCGCGCAGCCGGGGTGAACGGAAACGGGATGCGGCGGGCGCGTAACAGCAGCAGGCAGATCGCCAGCCCGATCAGCATGCGGGCCATCACCGCGAAGCTGAAGCCGGCCCCTTGCGCGCTCCACTGGATGGCCAGGGGCGTGGTGGACCAGATCAGGATCATGCCGACGTAGGCGGCGGGGACGGACATGAGGCGCAGGGTGGGCAGGTGGAATCGCAGCGGGCCGGGCGCGATCCCGGACGGCGTTACAGGGTGAAGTCTCCTGTGCGTTCGGGTTGATAGGTGACGTCAACGATGCGCGCACGCACGCTTTGTCCGCCCGGCGCCAGCCATTCGACGTGCTGGCCGACCGAGAGACCGAGCACGGCGATGCCGGCCGACGCCATCACCGACAACTGGCCGGGTGCGCCGGTGAAATCACGCGGATAGACCAGCGTCATTTCCATCTCCTTGCCGGCAGGCTCGATCACGAAGCGGATACGCGAATTCATGGTGACGACATCAGCCGGCATTTCATCGGGAGGAAGAATCTGCGCGCGATCGAGTTCTTCGTGCAGCGCCTCCGCGCCGGGGTGATCGTCGGGCAAGGCCGAGAGCATGGCTTCCAGGCGATCCAGATCGCTTTCGGATACGGTAATGGCGGGCCGATTGGTGATTTCCATGGAGTGCTCCTGCATCAAAGCGCAAATGAAAACCGCCCAGGCGAGGCCCAGGCGGTACAGTCGGAACTGTAGCACCGAAGGAGATGCCAGGCCAGCCCCTGCCCCGCCATCGGGGTCATGTTTCGGGCGGCAGCCGGTCCAGGCTTTCCGCTGCGATCTCGCGCACGTCCGCATCGTCGTCCGTGGTCCGCGCGTCCAGCCATGGCCGTGCCGCAGCCTCGCCGGTCAGCCCCAGGTAATGGCAGGCATCCGCCCGCACCCGTGCGTCGGCATGCTGCGACAGCGTTCCCAGTTGCGGCAGCAGCGTGCGCAGCGTGTCGCTGCCGGCAAAGGTTTCCAGCAGCACGCCGGCCCCCAGCCGCACGTTGAGGCTGGCGTCTACATTGCCGACGATGGGCAGCACCGCCGCCAGCAAGGCGGGTTCGGCCTCGATCATGGCCTGCGCACGCGGCAGCTGGCCTTGCTTCAGCAGCATGTGGAAATAGTCGGCCAGACCTTCCTCGCTGTCGGCCTTGGCCGCCCATTCGGCGAGTTCGGCCTTGGTGTGCACACCGGCGAGTTCGATGCGGCCGATCCGCACCCAGGGTACCGAACGCACCCCCAGCGCCTGCCCCACCTCGGGGTGCTGTTCCAGATTGACCGCTTCGAGGCGGCCGAGCGTGCCCTGCTTGAGCAGATCGGCGAGCGCGGCGAGCACCGCCGGGCAGTGCGGGCAGTGGGTGGACAGCAGCAACAGGGCGTCGGGTGCGGACATGTCGGGAAAGATTCGGCGGATAATCGGTGCATGGAATTTACCATCCTCCCTGTCACCCCGTATCAACAAAACTGCTCGCTGCTGTGGGACGAAGCGGGTCGCGCCGCGCTGATCGACCCCGGCGGCGAGGCCGAGCGCCTGCTGGCCGAAGCGGCGCGGCGCGATCTGAAGCTGCAAAGCATCCTGCTCACCCACGGCCATCTCGACCACGTCGGCGCCGCGGCGGAACTGCGCGATGCGCTGGGTATCCCGATCATCGGTCCGCAGCGCGAGGAGCAGTTCTGGCTCGACGCGCTGCCGCAACAGGCCGAGCTGTTCGGCTTTCCGCCCGCGCAGGCGTTCACCCCGGACCAGTGGCTCGCCGACGGCGACCGGGTCGAGGTCGGCAGCGTGCGCCTCGACGTGCTGCACTGCCCCGGCCA
>NZ_JANJXQ010000004.1 GCF_024708915.1 Thiobacillus sp. | reverse complement strand
CGGTCGAGAAAGCGGCTCATGCGGCCGATCGCCTCGATCAGGCCTTCTTCGTGCGGCAGGAACGCCACCCGGATGTGATCCGGATGCGGCCAGTTGAAACCGGTTCCCTGCACCACCAGCACACGCTCCTCATCCAGCAGGTCGAGGATGAATTTCTGGTCGTCGTGGATGCGGTAGTACTTGGGGTCGAGCCGCGGGAACAGGTACAGCGCCGCCTTCGGCTTGAAGCAGCTGACGCCGGGAATCAGGGTCAGCAGTTCGTGCGCCAGGTCGCGCTGACGGGCCAACCGGCCGCCCGGCGCGACCAGGTCGTTGATGCTCTGGTAGCCGCCAAGCGCGGTCTGGATCGCGTATTGCCCCGGCACGTTGGAGCACAGGCGCATCGACGCCAGCATGTTGAGGCCTTCCAGATAGTCCTTGGCGTGGCGTTTGTCGCCCGACACGATCAGCCAGCCGGAGCGGTAGCCGCAGGCGCGGTAGTTTTTCGACAGCCCGTTGAAGGTGACGATCAGCACGTCCTCGGCCAGCGAGGCGATCGAGGTGTGCACTACGCCGTCGTAAAGCACCTTGTCGTAGATCTCGTCGGCGTACACGATCAACTGGTGCTGGCGTGCGATTTCCAGTAGCTCCAGCAGCAGTTCGGTCGGATACAGCGCACCGGTGGGGTTGTTCGGATTGATGATGACGATGGCGCGCGTATGCGGCGTGATCTTGGCGCGGATGTCGTCGAGATCGGGCAGCCAGCCGGCGCCCTCGTCGCACAGGTAGTGCCGCGGCTTGCCGCCGCCCAGGCTTACTGCTGCGGTCCACAAGGGGTAGTCCGGCGCCGGCACCAGCACCTCGTCGCCGTTGTTCAAGAGCGCCTGCATCGCCATCACGATCAGTTCGGAGGCGCCGTTGCCGACGATGATGTCGTCGATGGTCACCCCGGCGATGCCTTTGCGCTGGGTCTCGTGCATGATCGCCTTGCGCGCCGAAAACAGCCCCTTGGAGTCGCTGTAGCCCGACGCGTTCGGCAGGTTGACGATCACGTCCTGGACGATTTCCTCGGGCGCCTCGAAGCCGAACGGCGCCGGATTGCCGATGTTCAGCTTGATGATGCGCTGGCCCTCCTCCTCCATCTGCCGTGCGCGCGCCAGTACCGGGCCGCGGATGTCGTAGCAGACGTTGTCCAGCTTGGACGATTTACGAATGGTGCGTAAGCATGGCTTGGTGTCTGCCGTCACAACGAATCCTTGTCAACCTGCGTAAAATCAAGGCAACAAATCAAAGTAAAACAATGCCTTGGAAAAAACGCGATTTTACCGGAGCCGCCCTGCCCCGGCAAACGCCGCGGCCGGGCGGCAAAAAGCCGGCCCCCCTTGAATCTGCTATGGTTTCGTCATGAAACTGCATCTCAATACCGCCCCGAACCAGCTGCTGTTCACCGGCTATGCGGCCAGCCACGTGCTGATTGGCGGCACCCGCCACGATACGAGCCTGTTGCTCAGCGCTGGCGGTGTCGAGGTGGCGCCCTGGGCGGGGCTGGATTTTACGGCGCTCACGGCGGCGCACTTTGCCTGGATCGCCGAGCACCCCGTCGACATCGTGCTGCTCGGCACCGGCACCCGGCTGCGTTTCCCCCGCCCTGCGCTCACCCGCCCCCTGCTGGACGCCCGTATCGGGCTGGAAGTCATGGACCTCGGCGCGCTCTGCCGCACCTACAACATCCTGATCGCCGAAGGCCGCAACGTGGGCGCAGCGGTGCTGATCGACCCCGATTAGCCCGATTCCCGCGAACGCCTATTCCGGCATCATCTGCGCAAAGCTGGCGATGGCGGTGAATTCGCCGCAGTCCTTGTGCGGCTGTTTCGAATCCGGATTGCACACCGCCCGCAGGTGGGCGATGCCGTAGGCCTGCGCACTCCGCAGCACCGGCAGGCTGTCGTCGACGAACAGGGTGCGCGCCTTGTCGTACGGTTCGACCGTCTGCAAGCCCTGCCAGAAATCCGGATGCTCCTTCGGCAGGCCGACCTGATGGGAAGAGATCAGCGCATCGAACCAGGCATCGATGCGGGTTTCGCGCATTTTCAGGCCGAGGCTCTTGGGATGCGCGTTGGTCACCATCACCACCCGGCGCCCCGACGCGCGCAGCGCCTGCAGGAATGCCGGTACGTCCGGACGCACGGCGATCAGGTGCGCGACCTCTTCCTTCAGCTGCACGATGTCGAGCGCAAGCTCACTGCTCCAGAAATCCAGGCAATACCAGTTGAGGGTTCCGCTGTGGCGTTCGTAATGCGCGGCGAGTCGGGCGCGCGCCACTTCCGGCGCCAGGCCGTGGTATTCGGCATAACGGCGCGGCATGTGCTCCAGCCAGAAATGGTTGTCGAAATGGAGATCCAGCAGCGTGCCGTCCATGTCGAGGAAGACGCTATGTATCTGCTGCCAATCGATCATTGCAGCGCCTCCCCATGCGCCGGCGGCGGTCGCTGCCGTTTCCGGATTAAAACAGCTCGTCCTTGGATACGCCGCGCCGCCGCAGCAGCTGCCGCAGCACGCGCAGGGATTCCATCTGGATCTGGCGCACGCGCTCGCGCGTCACCTGCAGTTCGAGCGCCAGATCTTCCAGCGTGCAGGCTTCGCAGTTGTTGAGGCCGAAGCGCCGCTCGATCACCCAGCGCTGCTTGTCGTTGAGCTGGGTCAGCCATTCGTGGACATGGTGTTCGATTTCTTCGATCTGCAGCATTTCGTCCGGCAGATGAACATTGTCGTCGGCGATCGTTTCACCCAGCGACAGCGTGGGGTCGACGTCGAGCGGCGCATCGAGCGATGCCACTCTTTCATTCAGCCGCATGATGCGGCGCACGTTTTCGACCGGATGACCGGTCAGCGCGGCGATATCGTCCGAGGTGGCATCGGTCACGCCGTGGGTTTCCAGATGCCGCTTGGCGCGCAGGTAGACGTTGAGTTCCTTGATGATGTGCACCGGCAGGCGGATGGTGCGCGACTGGTTCATGATCGCGCGCTCGATGTTCTGGCGGATCCACCAGGTGGCATAGGTCGAGAAGCGGAAACCGCGCTCGGGGTCGAATTTTTCCAGCGCGTGGATAAGGCCTAGATTGCCTTCTTCCACCAGGTCGAGCAGTGTCAGGCCGCGGTTGGCGTAATGCTTGGCGATGTTGACCACCAGCCGCAGGTTGCGCTCGATCATGGTCTGCCGCGCTTCGAAGTCGCCCAGCACGGTACGCCGCGCCAGCGCGACCTCCTCCGCCGCGGTCAGCAGCGGCGCCTGGCCGATTTCGTTGAGATAGAGCTGGGTGACGTCGACCTGCGGCTCGTCGAGGATGGCCGACGCCAGTTCCTCGCTGCTGTCCGCTGCCGGCTGCTCCGTTTCGGCATCGCCTGGCGTCAGGTCCTCGGATTCGTCACTGGTTTGACGGCTCATGAACGCTCCGGAAGATAGTTCAGTGGATCGAGTGGCTTGCCGTAACGGCGGATTTCAAAATGCAGTTTAACCCGATCGGCGTCGCTGTCGCCCATCAGCGCGATTTTTTGCCCGGCGCTCACGCTGTCGCCCTCCTTCACCAGGATCGCTTCGTTGTGTGCATAGGCGGAGAGGAACTCGCCCGCATGCTTGACGATCAGCAGACGCCCGTAGCCGCGCAGGCCGCTGCCGCTGTATACCACCTTGCCGGGCGCCACCGCTTTCACCGGTGCGTTGCGTTGCCCGACGATGTCGATGCCCTTGCCGCCCGCCGCGCCAAAGCGCCCTGCCAGCGTGCCGTCGACCGGCCACAGCCAGCTGTCGACTGCCGCGTTGGCAGCGGGAGGCGGGGCGGGGGGCGGCGCGGCGGCGGGCGCCACGGCCGGAGTGGGCTTGGCCACGGCAGGCGCGGCCGACACCTGCGCCCAGTTGGCCTCGGAATAGGCCAGCAACACGGCTTGCGGCTCACGCTGCAAAGTCGGCTCGACCAGCGGGCGCGCGCTCGGCGCGGGCACGTCGTCGAGCGGTTTGATTTCGACCGCGCCCGGCGGCGGCGTCAGCCGCAGCACCTGGCCCACCAGGATGCGGTCGGGCGACTCAAGCCGGTTCCAGTCGGCGACTTCGCGGTAATCCAGGCTGTTGGCAAACGCAATGGCATACAGCGTATCGCCGCGCTGCACCGTATGTAGGCCGTTGGCGGACGGCACGATCTGCTGTGCCGGGGCAGGTTTGGCCGTGGCGGGCGGCATGCTGGCGACGCGCGCTGGCGTCCGTTCGCTCACCGGCGCCGGCGTGTGCGAGGCGCAACCCGCCATTCCCAGCAGCAGTCCGCCCAGCCATGCGGCCCTCACGCCGCCACGGGTGGCCATCCCGATCACGCCACCCCCGGCAGCAAGGGGACGAATTTCACGCCTTCGAGCCGGCGCTCGGTGAACTGATCGCCCTGGCGCTCGAACACGCACAGCGTCTGCGTGGCATTGCCGAGCGGCATCACCAGGCGTCCGCCATCGCCCAGCTGGGCCAGCAGGCCATGCGGCACCTCGGCAAACGCGGCCGCGATCACGATGGCGTCGAACGGTGCAAAATCCTTCGCCCCCGCCATGCCGTCACCGTGCTTGGGCTTGACGTTGTTGACCCGCAGTTCACGCAGGCGCTGGCGGGTTTTGCCGACCAGCGCGGCGATGCGCTCCAGCGACACCACTTCGCGCGCCAGCCTGCCCAGCACGGCTGCCTGATAGCCGCAGCCCAGCCCGATTTCCAGCACGCGGCCCAGTTCATGGCCCTGGCTCGCCTCACCGTGGCGTGCCAGTTCGGCCATGCGCGCCACGATGTAGGGATTGGAAATGGTCTGTCCGAAGCCGATCGGCAGCGCTGTGTCCTCGTAGGCGCGCGACTCCAGCGCCTGGTCGACGAACAGATGGCGCGGCACCGTGCCCATCGCCGCCAGCACGATCTCGTCCTTGATGCCCTGCTCGCGCAGGCGCTCGACCATGCGGCCGCGCGTGCGCGCCGAAGTCATGCCGATGCCGGCGCGCAGGTTCAGGGATTCAGCCATACGCTTACGCTGTCCATCTGGCTGAAACGGGTCAGGTCCATTTGCAGCGGGGTGATCGAAACGAAGCCGTTGGCAACGGCATGAAAATCGGTGCCTTCGCCCGCATCCTGCGCGCCTCCCGACGCGCCCACCCAGTACACGGTCTGTCCGCGCGGGTTGGTGGTTTTCACCACCGGCTCGGCCTTGTGGCGCTTGCCCAGCCGGGTCACGCGGATGCCGCCGAGATCGGCCCGGGCGCGATCCGGCACATTGACGTTGAGCAGCATCGGCTCGGTCGGCGGCTGCGCCTGGATACGCTGCACCAGTTCGACCACCACGCGCGCGGCGGTATCGAAGTGCTGCGCGTTGTGGTTGGCGAGCGATACCGCAATCGACGGGACACCCAGCAGATAGCCTTCGGTGGCGGCGGCGACGGTGCCGGAATAGATGGTGTCGTCGCCCATGTTGGCACCATGGTTGATGCCGGAAATCACTATGTCAGGCAGATGGTCGAGCATGCCGGTGACGGCCAGATGAACGCAGTCGGTCGGGGTGCCGTTGACGTAGTAAAAGCCGCCGGGCTCCTGCCGCAACATCAGCGGGCGATCGAGCGTCAGCGAATTGGACGCGCCGCTGCGATCGCGTTCGGGCGCCACCACGGTGATGTCGGCCAGGGGAGCGAGCGCCCGCGCCAGGGCGGCAAGGCCGGGGGCGAAGTAACCGTCATCATTGGAAAGCAGGATGCGCATCAGCGGCCCCCAGCACTATCTATCGTCGAAAACACGGGCTGCATGAGAACAAGCAGGGGATGAAACATGCCCGGATTCTATCATCGCCGCTTGATGGATTCAGTCGTATTCCAGGCTGTAAAACGCGTCGAAGCTGCTTTGCTGCCCGGCCTGCGCCTCCAGCCGCACGTGCGGCGTCAGCTGGTACAGCACCTTGACCACCTGGCTCAGCCCGTCCAGGCTCTGCTCGTAGCTCAGCATGGCGCGCGACGAGAGGCGCTTGCCGACACTGACCACGCTGCCGGCGAAATCTTCGCCGCTGCCGGCGCGCACGTCGAAACTGTCGATGCCCAGCGCGTCGGCCAGTTTTGACTGAAAGTTTACCGATTCGGCCTGGCTCAGCAGCGCACCGGCCGCAACCTGCAGCAGCACGAATTCCTGCTGCCCGCTGTTTTCCAGGCCGTGCCCCAGCACCAGCCAGGCGAGCTTTTCGGTGTCGGGCAGAACCGGATCGGAATACAGCTTCACCACCGGGCGCTGCACCGTGCCGCTGACCTGCACGCCGGCCTTGACGCGCGGGTTCTTGCGCACCGCCAGCACGTCCAGCCCGGGGTTGTCGATCGGCCCGGCAAAGCGCAGCACCCCGCGCTCGATCTCCAGCGTCTGCGCATAGGCCGCGTAGCGCCCTTCTTCCACCTGGATCGTGCCTTCGCCGCGCAGCACCTGCGAGGGAAACGCCGCCTGACGCCCGCCCTGCGGGCGATCCTGGCGCGGTGCCTGGCTTACGGTGAACACGCGCAACCGGCCGCCCAGCCGCGCATCGAGCCCGCCGCCCTTGAACAGGAAATCGTCGCCCAGCCTGAGCGTCAGATCGAGCGCCAGCGGGAAGCGCTGCGCGACCGGCTTTTCACGCGGCGACTGGCCGATGACGACGACATCGGCCGACAATACGGGCCGGCTCGCCTCCGGCATTTCCAGCCGGGCGCGGTCGGCGGTGAGTTCGCCGGTGAGGTGCAGGCGCTGCGGGTCGAGATTGAGACGGGTCGTGCCGGACACGCTCACGCGGCGGTCGCTGCGATTGGTGGCGGCAAATTTCTCGAAGACCAGCGTGAGGCCAGCCTGCGGGTTTTTCAGCTGCGCTTCGCCGCTCACCACGATGCGTCCGCTCTGGCCTTTCAGCTCGCCCTGCTGCACCCGCACCCGGTCGCCGGCGAGCAGCAGTTGCAGCGTGCCGTCGGTGATGGCGATGCCTTCTTCCGGCATCGCAAAGCGGATCGCGCTGGCATCGATCAGGCCGTCGATGCGCGGCGCCGCCAGGCTGCCGCTGCCCGCGAGTTGCGCGGCCAGACGCGCATCCAGCCGGATGCCGACTGGCAGGAAAGGCCTGGCCAGACGCAGGTCGGGCACGTTGAGCGTGGCCGTCCATGCCAGCGGCGCGCTGCGCAACAAGCTGAAGGCGGCGCCCGTGCGTTCGAGCGTGGCGCGCCCTTCGGCACGCACCTGTCCGGCCTCGCGGGTATCGGCTTCGAGGCGGGCGGTGACGCGGCTGGCGTCGGCACGAAAATTCAGCGCGAGCGCGGTCAGTCCCAGATTCATCGCCGGCTCGGTCAGGTGCACATCGCCGCTCTGGCGCAGCAGGCGCGCCTGGCCATCGAGCGTAGTGCCCAGGCGCAGGCTCCAGTCGCCATTCACCCGCAGGTCGGTGGTGAACGGCAACGGCTTTTCCAGCAGGCCGAGCACGGGCGTCAGCGGCAGGTTGACCAGGCTTCCGCGCGTGGCCAGCTGCGCGCCCTGACGGTCGATCTGCACCACGTTGACTTGTCCGCCCGCCAGCGCCAGCACCAGATCGTTTATCTGCTGCCGTTCGCGCGACAGCGTCAGCGCAGCGGGCGCGCTCAGCCGCATCGGCCAGGCGCCCTCCACCTCGGCCCGGTTCAACTGCCCGCGCCACGACATCTGCGTGGCGTCCAGTCCGCCGGCGAGACTCGCCGTCACCCGCCAGGCAGGCAGGCGGGCGTCGAGCGACAGCGTGTGCGCGTTGCGGCGGCCTTGCAGGTCTGCCTGGATGGCACTCAGGCGCTGCCCGGCCAGGCGCACCCCGCGTGCGTCGAGCCGGCCGTTGAACGCGCCGGCCGCAGCCGCCTGCAGTTCGAGCTGCAGATCCAGGCTATCGGCCGCGATGTCGCCCGGCAGGCGCAGGCCGCTGGCCGCCACCTTCGCGTCAATCTGCAACTGGGCAGGGTCGCCGCCGGCACTGCCCGTGCTGGTCAGCCGCCCGGCCAGTCCCAGGTTCAGCCGCGCCAGCGCGGGCGCGTCGACGTCCCACCGCAGGCGGTCGCCGGCACGGCCATAGGCGCCCGTCAGCTGCGCCCGGTTGCCGGCGATATCGAGATCGATATCGGCGTCGGTCAGATGCCGGTTTTCGTAGCGCAAGCGCCCCTGCCCGCGGACCGGTCGGCCCTCGAGTTCGCCCGGCGGCAGGGTGAATTGCGTCTGCATCCGCAGGTCGGGCAGCAGCGCGCCGCTCACCTGGCCGCGCGCGTTGAGCCGCGCGCGCGGAAACCGTCCGAAGCGTGCTGGATTGATCTGCGTGGCGTCGAATTCGGCGGAAAACGCGCGGCTGGCGTCGAGCTGCAGCATGCCTTTCGCCGTCAGCCGACCGGCCTGGCCGCTGAAATTCGCCGCTTCCAGCCGCAAGCCCGAATCGGCATGGCTCAGCGTGAAACGTCCTTGCCCCCAGGCTTCGTCCACCTCGGCGTCGAGCGTCTGGCGCGCGGCATCGCCGGCCAGTTGCAGCGTCGTGCGCAGGCGCGTGGCGTAGAGATCGCGGTGCAGGCCAGCCAGATCGAGGCGCGGGCTGGCGAGATCGAGCGCAAAGCGGCCATTGCGCCACTGGCCTATTCCCGTGAGTTGCCCGGCTGCACCCAGATCGATCGCCAGCACGCTGAAATCCGCATCGGTCATGTCGCCCGCCACCGCCCCGGTCAGGTTGGCCAGCGGCAGCCGGTGCTGGTCGAGCCGGCCGGCCAGCCGGTTGGTCAGGCTGAAGGTGCCGAGCAGGCGCTCGCCGGCACGCCCCTCGAATACCCCGGAAAACGCCAGATCGGCAGCCGGCGCGTCCGTCACGAACAGCCGCGGGTCGATCCCCTGCCCGCTCACCAGCAATCTGGGCAGGCGCACGCGCGCGAACGGCGCGGCTTCGCCGCTGGCCATCATGCGCATGCTTTCCGCTTCGGCATCGAGCCTGAATTGCAATGCTGCCAGGGTGCCGGCCAGACCGAGCCGGGCCGTTATCGGCACCGGTTCATTGCGCACGGCGTCGATGCGCCCCTGCAAGGCAAATGGCGCATCCTTGCCGATCTCGACTTGTCCCTGCAGCCCGGCCCACGGCGAGGTTACGCTTGCCTGGGTCAGGCGATAGCGCTGGCCGTCGTCGTCGAGCCGCCCGCGCAGCGCACCGAACGTCAGGCGTGCACCGGCATCGACGATCTCCAACTGTGCCAGGTCGAATGTGCGCACCTGCACATCGAGCGGCAGGCGCAGGCTGCGCGGCAATTGTGGCGGCGTGGGGTCGGGCTTCAGGATCGTCACCCGCGCACTGCGCGCCGCCAGCAGGTCGACATCGAGCCGGCGCTGCCACAGCGCGCGCGGCTGCCATTCGAGGCGGATAGCCTCGATTTCGATGCGCCGGGCGGCGGTGGCGATCGTCAGTTTGCGGATGCCGAGCGGCACACCGAGATGGCCCTCGACGCCTTCGATCTGCACCCGGCCGCCGCTCAAGCTCGCCGCTGTTCCGCTCAGCCAGCGGAACCCGGTGGCCGTGCCCGCCAGAAAGGCGCCCGCCGCGAGCAGCAGGCCCAGCAGTGCAAACAGGCCCAGCAGCCACCGGGCGGCGCGCCTCAAAACGATACTCCGAGCGAGAAATGCAGACGGAATTTGGCGGTGGCTTCGCCATAGGCGAGGTCGAGATTCACCGGCCCGACCGGGGAGCGATAGCGCACGCCCGTGCCGTAGCCGAACACCGGCGACAGGGCGCCCGGGCTGTCGGCCGCGTCGCCGGCATCGACGAACAGCGCCATGCCCCAGTCACGGTTGAAAAAATAGTTGTATTCGACACTGCCGGTGGCGAGATAGCGCACCGATGCCACCCCGCCGGTGAGCGTGCGGCCCAGGCTCTGATAGGCATAGCCGCGCACCGAATTGTCGCCGCCGGCACGGAACAGGAAATCGGTGGGGATGCCGTCGCGGGTGTCCGCCAGCACGCTGCCGAATTCGCCGCGCAGGATCAGCCGGCCACTGCTGCCGGCGCGGAAATACTGGGTATGGCGGCCGTACAGCCGGACGAAGTCGGTGTCCGACAGCAAGGCCTCGGCCGCTCCGCCGCCCTGCAGGCTCAGCACGTAGCCGCGCCGCGGATAGAACGCGCGTCCGACCGTGCGCTTTGTCCACGCATAGTTGGCCACCAGCGCCTGGTTGCGCACGTCCAGCACGTCGGCAATGCTCTGCTGTTCGGTCTGGTATTGCAGCGACAGGGTCGATTCGATCTGCCCGCGCGTGCGGCCGCGCTTGGCCGCCAATACCGTGGAACGGGTTTCCTGCCCCTTGATGTCTTCCTGCTTGAGCTGCACGCCGAGGCTGTGTTCGTAGCCTTTGGTCGTGCGCGGCCAGGCCAGTTCCGCCGCCCCGGTCTGGCGCATGGTTTCCAGGCGCGCATCGAGCTTGAGACGCATGCCGCGGTCCAGGATGTCGCGATCCAGCCACGACGCCTGCACCCGCGCGCCGGTATCGGTACTGACACCGGCCCCCACGCTGAACAGCTTCTGCGGCCGCTCCACCACCTCGACCCGGAGCGGCACCGCCGCCGCCAGCGCCGGATCGGGCTCGATGTGTACCGTGGCCTGCGCATAATAGCCGCTGGATTCGAGCGCCATCTGATAGTCCAGCAGATCCTGCTGGCGAACCGGCTTGCCGGGCTTGACCGGATTGAGGTTGCGGATGATCGACTCGGGATAGCGCTGGCTGCCGCTGATGGCCGGCTGGCCGTAGAAGAAGGCAGGCCCGCTGTCGACCGTCAGGGTCAGGTCCGCCGCCTGTGCGGCGGGATCGATGCGCGCCTCGCTCGACTCGATCTGCGCCGCCGGATAGGCGCCCGCCAGCAGGGGCCGCAGCACCGCCAGCTTGGCCGCCTCCCAGTCCGCCTGGCGAAACGGCATGCCCTGCTTCAACGTAAAGCTGCGTTCGATGCGCCCTCGCAGGCTGGCCGCATCAAGCCGCGTTTTCAAGGCGCCGCCGAAGGCCAGCTTCACGCTGCGCACCCGCGTGCGCGCACCGGGGTCAACCCGGTAAGTTACCCGCCAGTCGCCGCCCGAGCGTTCCACCACGCTGTCCACCCGCGGCGAAAAATAGCCTTCGGTCGCCAAGAGGTCGCGCGCCGTCAGCTCGCTCTGCCGCTGCAGCCGCGCGACTTCCTCGGCATCGGGCTTTTCGCCCGAGCGTGCCGCCCGTGCCGTTTCCAGATGCTGCGTCAGGAGTGCCTTGAGTTCATCGGGAGCCTGCACCTCCACCGTTAGCGCGTAGGCCGGCAGCGCGGCGAGCGCGGCAAGGAAGAGCAAGGTTTTGCAAAAGCGAGCAGGCAAGACGATCCACGCGGAAGAAGAGGTCAGTCCATTCTAGGGGGTGGGTTGGGATCGGGCAAAAGCTGTGGGGGAGGCGGACTGCCAGCAGAGGGATAGAAACTATGTGGCCGTTACCGGCCAATTCCAGACGGTCTCACTGATCGCCATGACCGTCATGGTTATCAGCCAGAAGCGGACAACCAGGGTGGCAACCGTGAAGGTGGCGGGCGTGCGGAACACGCCCCCATTACATGTCGGTCACGAGGCGATAGCCCACTCCGGACTCAGTGCGAATGTGGCGAGGCTGGGCCGGGTTCTCCTCCAGCTTGCGGCGCAGGCCCGTCATGTAGACGCGCAGGTAGTGGGTGTCCTCGGCGTGGCTGGGACCCCAGACTTCGCGCAGCAGTTGCCGGTGGGTGAGCACTCGGCCGGTATTGGCGATGAGCAGGGCCAGCAACCGGTATTCGATGGGAGTGAGGTGGATTTCTGCGCCGTCCCGGGTAACCTGGCGGCGAGCCAGATCCACTGCGACTTCGCCGAAGATAACTAGCGGCCCTTCGCTGCCGGCCATCCGCGTGCGGCGCAGCAGCGCGCGTACGCGTGCCAGCAGTTCCGCCACGCCGAATGGCTTGGTCAGATAGTCGTCCGCACCCGCGTCGAGGGCAGCCACCTTGTCGGTTTCGTCGACCCGGGCCGACAGGATGAGGATGGGGACAGCGGACCAGTTGCGCAGATCGTGCACCACGTCGACGCCGTCCCGGTCCGGCAGGCCAAGGTCGAGGATGACCAGGTCGGGCTTACGCGTGCCTGCCTCGATCAGGCCCCGCTCTCCAGTGGCGGCCTCCACCACGTGGCAGCCCTCGGCTTCCAGCGCAGTACGGACGAAGCGGCGGATCTGCGGCTCGTCCTCGATGACGACCACAGTGGGCGAAGCGGCGTGCGGGGTGTCCATCAGGTTCAGGTCTCCGGGGGAACGACAGGCGGCTCGCCGACGGGCAGGGTGATGACGAAGCGGGCGCCGCCTTGCGGACGGTTCTCGCCCCTGACCGTTCCTTTATGCGCTTCGACGATGGCGCGCACGATGGCGAGGCCGAGGCCGACGCCCGCCACGGCGGATTCGTCGTGGCCACGGGTGAATTTCTCGAACAGGCTGTCCTCGCGGCCGGGCGGCAGCCCGGGTCCGTTGTCAGCGACGGTGATGGTGACGCGATCGCCCTCGTTGCGGGCGCCGATCTCGATGCGGCTGCCGGCCGGCGTGTATTTCGCAGCGTTCTCCAGCAGGTTGCAGAACACCCGCTCCATCAGCACGCTGTCGAATGCCAGCAGCGGCAGGTCCGCCGGCAGGTCGACGACCACCTCGTGACGCGCCAGCGGAACGGCCAGGGTCTGCAGCGAAGCGCCCACGACTTCCTCCAGTGGCTGCCATTCACGCTTGATCTGGACCTGGCCTTCCTGCAGGCGCGCCATGTCCATCAGGTTACTCACCAGGATGCTGGTGCGCAGCGACTCGGCGCGGATCGCCTGGGCGATCTCCGCCTGCGCTGCGGGCAAGGGCGGGCCCGCCAGCGGCAGCGAATCAGCCAGGCCCGCCAGTACGGTCAGCGGCGTGCGCAGATCATGCGACAGCGCGGACAACAGGCCGTTGCGCAGCCGTTCGGATTCCATCCGCACCAGGGCATCCTGCGCGACTTCCACGAAATGCACCCGCTCTAGGGCCAGCGCAATCTGGCCGGCCAGGGTTTCCAGCATGCGCGCCTGTTCCGGCAGAAACAGCAGTCGCTTCTGGCTCGGCTCCAGGGCCAGTACGCCGCGCGTGCGCATGGGTGCTTTCAGCGGCAGGTAGTACATGGGTGCGCCGGCCAGACTCTGAGTGCCCATGCCGGCAGGCTGCTGATGGTCGTAGACCCACTGGGCGATAGCCGGGTCCAGGGGCAGGTCCTTGTGCTCGGGCAACGGAGAAGTCGAATACAGTTTTTCCTGGGCGTCCGGCAGTAGGAAGCAGACCTTCGCCTGAAACAGGCTTTCCAGATGGTGCCTCGCCGTTTCGACGATCTGCTCCGCCATCAGGGCGCCGGCCAGCTCCTTGCCCAGTTCGTTGAGCGCCCGCGTGCGGCGCTCCCGGTACATGGCGATGCGCGCCTGGTAGCGCAGATTGGCGGCGAGAGTGCTGATGGTCAGCGCCACCGCCAGCATAATGAAGAAGGTCAGCAGATAACGGGTGTCGGCGACGGTAAACGATAGCGCAGGCGGAACGAAAAAAAAGTCGAAGGCCAGCACGCTGAACACCGATCCCAGGATGGCCGGCCCCCGCCCGTAGCGCGCTGCCACCCAGACCACCCCCACCAGGTAGAACATGATCAGGTTGGCCAGATCGAAATAGGGCAACACCAGCTTGGCCAACACGGTGGTCAGGGCACAGATGCCTCCGGCCCAGGCATAGCCTTGCAGCTTCCGCCCAGGCGCCGGTTCCAGCTCCAGATCGAGTGGCATCGCGACCACCTCGCCAGCGGGTGCCGCCTCCTCCTCGTGGGCCACCACGTAGACATCCACATCGCGGGCCAATGCGGAAAGACGATCCGACAGGGGCGCGCGCAGCATCCGCGACAGCCCGGTGCGCAAACTCTTGCCCACCACCAACTTTGAGACGTTGCGGCTGATGGCATAGGCCAGCAGGGTCTGGGTGTCTTCCTGGCCGGCCAGGGTAGCGGTCTCCGCGCCCAATTCTCGGGCCAAGGCAAGCGTCCTGAGTATCTTGTCGCGGTTGGCCTCGGACAGGCGCTGCAGCGCCGGCGTCTCGACGTAGACGGCGATCCAGTCAGCATGAAGGTTTCCTGCAAGCCGGGCCGCAGCGCGCACCAGGCGGTCGCCGCCGGCGCCCGGGCCGACGCAGACCAGCAGCCTTTCCTTGGTCTGCCACACCGTCTCGATGGCCCGGTCGGCTCGGTATTCCCGCATCTGCGCATCCACCCGGTCGGCGGTGCGGCGCAGCGCCAGTTCGCGCAGGGCGATCAGGTTACCCTTGCGGAAGAAGTTGCGGACGGCGCGCTCGGCCTGTTGCGGCAGGTAGACCTTGCCTTCCTTCATCCGCTGCAGCAGTTCGTCCGGCGGCAGGTCCACCAGGGCGACCTCGTCGGCCTGCTCGAACACCCTGTCCGGCAGGGTCTCGCGTACCTGGATGCCGGTGATGCCGCCGACGATGTCGTTGAGGCTTTCCAGATGCTGCACGTTCACCGTGGTCCAGACGTCGATGCCTGCCGCCAGCAGTTCCTCGACGTCCTGCCAGCGCTTGGGATGGCGCGAGCCGGCGACGTTGGAATGCGCCAGTTCGTCCACCAGGATGAGCGCGGGTTTGCGGGCAAGCGCCGCATCCAGGTCGAACTCGCGGAGTTCCTTCCCCTGATAGGCCACGAGCTTGGGCGGCAGCAGCTCCAGGCCTTCCACCAGGCGCGCGGTTTCGGAACGCCCATGCGTCTCCACCACCCCCACCACCACCTCGGCACCCTGCTCGTGCAGCGCGCGCGCCGCACTCAGCATGCCGTAGGTCTTGCCCACGCCGGGGCAGGCGCCGAAGAAGACCCTCAGTTTTCCCTTCTTCGCACGCTCGGCTTCGGCCTCGATGCGGGCGAGCAGCGCGTCGGGATCGGGGCGGTTGTCTTGGTCGATGTCAGGCATGGGCTCAGTGTACTTTCAGCGCCTGTCTGGCGCACGCAGTGAATAGGCTGCAAGCAGTTGCTTGCGCATGCGGCGGCGTTCCGACTCGCACTCGGAGGAACAGGTGAACTGACGCCCCCAGGCCACCGAGTGGCGAGCCGGGTTCACCGCGTGCGTCCTGCCGCAGACCGGGCAAATATGGAGAACCTCTTCGGCTCCATTGTCAGATGGCACGTTCGGCATAACGTGCGAGATCCGATGCGGCACTCGGGGTTGGCGTGGAAACCAGAAACACCTCTCGGCCATGCGGTGCGCCGGCAGCGAGCGCCAGGCCGATGGCTGCGGCTCCTGCCGAGGCCACAGCCAGCCGCAAGGGCGCCTGCCAGTCGGCCAGATAGCCGAGCAGGGCCATGGTGCCAAGGGGGCTGGCAGGGAAACAGTCGCGTGCAATTTCACGACCGTTCACGCGCGCTGCCACCCGGATGTCTTCCCCGACCAGGACGATACCGACACACACCTTGTCGGTCATCGCAGACTTTTCTTCACGTCGCATGATGTTCATGCCACCTCCTGTAATTGCAATGAGTGTCAGCCTAGCGGCCGACACATCAAGGTGCTGCAAAGATTGGAGGCCCGAACATTAAGAATCGAGAAGGCGGTTCAGAACGTCTTGCTGACGGAAACGATCAACCGACCTTTCTTGACGTCCTCACCCTTGATGCGTCCCTGTTCGGCATCGGAAAGGTCGGTGTCGGTGTAGGCCAGGCCGAAATTGAAGCCGCCGAACTCCTTGCCGAGGCCGACCTTCCAATCGGTGTAATCGACTGCGCTACCCGTGGCGGCGGTGACCCCGTAGTGCAGGCTCAGCATCACCTTGGCGGGCAGCTCGTAGTTGTAGCTGGCGTCCCAGTAGATGGTGCCGTCTGAGTTGGCAACACCAAAATAGTCGTCCAGGTTGTAGGAGGCCTTCAGACCGAAGCCTTTGTAGGTGATGCCGGCGTAGGCTTCCAGGGTGTTGAAATGGGTAGCGCCGGGGTAGTAGTACTGCAGCAGACCGACGTTGTAGCCCAGGTCGTCGCCGACCTTGCCGGCATAGCCGCCGTAGATGTCCCATTCCATGTTGCTGGTGCCCGTGCCGCCGCCGGGGATGGCGGTTTCCGTGTACATCGCCTCGGTCACGTTGGAGGCCCATGTGCCCAGGTAAACGCCACTCGCATGGGCATAGTCGAAGCCGCCCTGGAGGGCGGGATCGCCCGCAGTCTGCGAGACGCCACGGAAGGCGTAGTCGGAATAGAGGCCCAGGTTGCCGCTGAAGGTGTGGGGGCTGTCCTCGGCAAGCGCCGGCAGGGACGCCATGGCGGCCAGCAGGATGAGGGGGCGGAATGTGGTTGGGCGCGACAATTTCATTTACTTGATTTCCTTTTGTGTTTCCTGGAGGGCTTGTTAGCCAATCTGTTCACAACAACCCATGCAAAAAGCAAAGGGACTACGAGTACGGCGATCGCCATCACAAAGTTCTGGAAATTCCATGGCAGGCTCATGACTTGGCCAGACGGTCCAGGGCCAGATTCAGCGTCAGCACATTGACCCGTGGCTCGCCCAACAGGCCAAGCTGGCGGCCCTCGGTGTGGGCGTCGATGAGCTTCGCCACCTCGGCTTCGCTGAGGCCGCGCAGGCGGGCAATGCGGGGTGCCTGCCAGCGGGCGGCGGCGGGGCTGATGTGGGGATCGAGGCCGCTGCCCGAGGCGGTGACCAGGTCCACCGGGATCGGCGCCGTCTGGGTCGGGTCTGACGCCTTGAGCGCATCAATCCGCGCCTTGACCGCTTCTTCCAGCGTCGGGTTCAGCGGGCCCAGGTTGGAGCCGGTGGAGGCGCCGCCGTTGTAGGGCACAGGGCCGGTGGCCGAGGGGCGGGACCAGAAGTGCTTGGGGTCGGAGAACGGCTGGCCGACGAGGGCTGAGCCGACGACCTTGCCGTCCTGCTTGATCAGACTGCCGTTCGCCTCGCCGGGAAACAGGGTCTGGGCCAGCCCCGTGACCAGGGCCGGGTAGAGCGCCCCGGTGAGCACGGTGAGCAGGACGAGCAGCAGGGCGGCGGGTTTGAGTTCCTTGAGCATGGTGTCTCCTTAAGCCAGGTTGAGGCCGACCAGAATCAGGTCGATGGCCTTGATGCCGATGAAGGGCACGATGAGGCCGCCCAGGCCATAGACCAGCAGGTTGCGCTGCAGGATGGCGCCGGCGCCGAGCGGGCGGTACTTCACGCCTTTCAGCGCCAGCGGGATCAGCGCGACGATGACCAGCGCGTTGAAGATCACCGCCGACAGGATCGCGCTTGCGGGCGTCGCCAGTCCCATCACGTTGAGGGCGTCGAGCGCAGGGTAGGTGGTGGCGAAGGCGGCCGGGATGATGGCGAAGTACTTGGCGACGTCGTTGGCGATCGAGAAGGTGGTGAGCGAGCCGCGCGTCACCAGCATCTGCTTGCCGGTCTCCACCACCTCGATCAGCTTGGTGGGATTGGAGTCGAGGTCGACCATGTTGCCGGCCTCTTTGGCCGCCTGGGTGCCGGTGTTCATCGCCACCGCAACGTCAGCCTGAGCCAAGGCGGGCGCATCGTTGGTGCCGTCACCGGTCATCGCCACCAGTCGGCCTTCGGCCTGGTATTCGCGGATCAGCTTCAGCTTGGCCTCCGGCGTCGCCTCGGCCAGGAAATCGTCCACTCCCGCCTCGGCGGCGATGGCGGCGGCGGTGAGGCGGTTGTCGCCGGTGATCATCACGGTCTTGATGCCCATGCGGCGCATTTCGGCGAAACGCTCCTTGATGCCGCCCTTGACGATGTCCTTGAGTTCCACAACGCCCAGCACGCGGGCCTGGCCGCCGGCGAATTCCGCCACCACCAGCGGGGTCGCTCCGCGCTTGGAGACATGCTCGACAATGACCTCCACCTCCGGCGGGAAGTGGCCGCCTTTTTCGGCGACGTAGGCGCGCACAGCATCGCCAGCACCCTTGCGGATCTCGCGGCCGTCGAGGTCGACGCCGCTCATGCGGGTCTGCGCGGCGAAGTGCACGAAGTGGGCGCCCAATTCTTGCACATCGCGGCCACGCAGGCCGAACTTCTGCTTGGCCAGCACCACGATGCTGCGGCCCTCCGGCGTTTCGTCGGCGAGCGAGGCGAGCTGGGCGGCATCAGCCAGTTCCCGCTCTGTTACCCCGGAGGCATGCAGAAAATTGCTGGCCTGGCGGTTGCCCAGGGTGATGGTGCCGGTCTTGTCGAGCAGCAGCACATCGACGTCGCCGGCCGCTTCCACCGCACGGCCCGAGGTGGCGATGACGTTCTTCGCCATCATGCGGCCCATGCCGGCCACGCCGATGGCTGACAGGAGGCCGCCGATGGTGGTGGGGATGAGGCAGACCAGCAGGGCGACCAGCACGGTCACGCTGACCGGCACGCCGGCACCGGCCGCACTCACGCTGAACAGCGAGAACGGCAGCAGGGTCGCGGTGGCGAGCAGGAACACCAGGGTCAGCGCCACCAAGAGGATGGTCAGCGCGATCTCGTTGGGCGTCTTCTGGCGCTTGGCGCCCTCCACCATGGCGATCATGCGGTCGAGGAAGGTCTCGCCGGGATTGACGGCGATACGCACCACCAGCCAGTCAGACAGCACCCGGGTGCCGCCGGTGACGGCGGAGAAATCGCCGCCCGCCTCGCGGATCACCGGAGCCGATTCACCGGTGATGGCCGACTCGTCAACCGAGGCGACGCCTTCGATCACCTCGCCGTCGCCGGGGATGAGCTCGCCGGCAGTGACCAGCACGAAATCGCCCTTGCGCAAATCCTCCGAGTTGACCACATGGATGATGGCGTCGTGGCCCGGCTCTTTCAGTTTTTTGGCCAGCACGGCCTTCTTCATGCCTTTCAGCGCCGCCGCCTGGGCCTTGCCGCGGCCTTCCGCCACCGCCTCAGCGAAATTGGCGAACAGCACGGTGAACCACAGCCACAGCGTGATGGCGAGGATGAAGCCGGCGGGGGCTTCGCCCTGACCTGTCAGCGCCTGGACGAACAGGCCGCTGGTCAGCAGGCTGCCCAGCCAGACCACGAACATCACCGGGTTCTTCACCTGATGGCGGGGCGACAGGCGCTTCACCGCGTCCCAGGCCGCCACCTTCAACAGGGCGGCGTCGTAGAGCGTTTGTGTTTTATGCATGGCGAATTCCTTATTTGACCGAGATCATCTGCAGGTGCTCGACCACCGGACCCAAAGCCAGGGCCGGCACGAAGGTGAGCGCCCCGACGACGATCACGGTGCCGATCAGCAGGAGCACGAACAGCGGGGTATGGGTGGGCAGGGTGCCCGCCGAAGCCGGCACGATCTTCTTGGCCGCCAGCGAGCCGGCGATGGCCAGCACCGGGATGGCCAGCCAGTAGCGCGACAGCAGCATGGCGAAGCCCAGCATGGTGTTGTAGAAAGGCGTGTTGGCGGCGAGGCCGCCGAACGCGCTGCCGTTGTTGTTGCCGGCCGACGAGAAGGCATACAGGACCTCGGAGAAGCCGTGTGCGCCGGGGTTGAAGATGCCGGCACGGCCAACCTCCAGGCTCACGGCAAGAGCAGTGCCGGCCAGCACCGCCAGCGGCGGCACCAGGATGGCGACCGCGGCCATCTTCACCTCGAAGGACTCGATCTTCTTGCCCAGGTACTCGGGCGTGCGGCCGATCATCAGGCCGGCGACGAACACGCCGATCAACGCGAACACGATCATGCCGTAGAGGCCCGAACCGGCGCCGCCGAAGATTACTTCGCCGAGCTGCATCAGCCACATCGGCACCATGCCGCCGATCGGGGTGAAGGAATCATGCATGGCGTTCACCGAGCCGTTGGAGGCGGCGGTGGTGGCGGTGGCCCACAGGGCAGAGTTGGCGATGCCGAAGCGGGTCTCCTTGCCTTCCATGTTGCCGCCCGCCTGGACGTCGGATGCCTCAGTGGCCAGCCCCAGACGCTCGAACAGCGGATTGCCGGACTGCTCGGCGGCTGCCGCCACCCCCAGCAAGGCGGTGAACACCACGGTCATCGCGGCGAGAATGGCCCCGCCCTGGCGCATGTCGCCGACGAAGCGGCCGAAGGTGAAGCACAGGGCGGCCGGGATGATCAGGATGGCCAGCACTTCCAGGAAGTTGGCAAGCGGCGTCGGGTTTTCCAGCGGGTGCGCGGAGTTGACGTTGAAGAAGCCGCCGCCGTTGGTGCCGAGCTGCTTGATGGCGATCTGCGAGGCGGCCGGGCCGACGGCGATGGTCTGTTCGGTGACGGCAACCTGCTCCATCACCGGCTGACCTTGGGCATCCACGACGGGCTCACCATCCGCGCCGGTCTTCGCCTGCTCGTAGCTCACCGACTCGACGAATTGCGCCTTCTGGTAGGGTGAGAAGGTCTGCACCACGCCCTGGCTGACCAGCGCCACCGACAGGACGAGCGAGAGCGGCAGCAGGATGTAGAGCGTGGAGCGCACCATGTCGACCCAGAAGTTGCCGACGCCACCTGCTTCCTTGCGCGTGAAGCCGCGCATCAGGGCGACCAGCACGGCCATGCCGGTGGCCGCAGAAACGAAGTTCTGTACCGCCAGTCCGGCCATCTGGGTCAGATAGCTCATGGTGGTCTCGCCGCCATAACTCTGCCAGTTGGTGTTGGTGGCGAAGCTCACCGCCGTGTTGAAGGCGAGATCGGTCGTGGTGTTGGCCAGGCCCTCGGGGTTGAGGGGCAGCCAGACTTGCAGCCGCTGCAGGGCGTAGACGACCAGAAAGCCCATGAGGTTGAAGGCGATCATCGCGAAGGCGTAGCGGGTCCACGGCATATCGTCGCCCGGCTTGACGCCGCAGACGCGATAGAAGGCGTTTTCCACCGGCTTGAGCCAGCGCACGAAACCGGGCAGCTCGTCCCGATAGACGCGGGCCATGTAGACGCCCAGCGGCCACGCCAGGCCGATCAGGGCGATCAGGTACAGCCCCAATTGCATGTAGCCATTGGCAGTCATGAAAAGTCCTCCGGGTAGAACAGCACGGCCAGCAGGTAGGCGAAAATGCCTACCGCGGCGACCAGGGCGATGAGGTAGAGAATATTCATCAGCGTCTTCTCAGCCCGTCGAAGATGGACACGAGGACAGCCGTGAGGACGAAGAAGCCTACGCCCAGGGCGATGTAAAGCAGATCCATGGCATTTCCTTCCAATGTGAACAGGAACACCACGGACTATAGGCAGGCGCTGGTAAAGATGGGGCTAAGACTGGCGGGGCAGGTGTTAAGAAAGCATAAAGCTGCAGGGATAACTGCACTAGACAGCCAGAAGTGGTTTCAGACTGCGTGGTTGACCAATAAGGACAGCTTGCCGTTCAGCTAACACTTCCCCTTGCCGGGTGTGTAGAGGACTTCCACCTCCAAGTCATTCCCCTGGCCACCATAGTCAGGAAAACAGCGCCAGTCACGGCGCTACGCGCCATGCCTGGCGCACCCAAAAAAAAAGAGGGCGGAAACCCCGCCCTCTCGTTCGACTTGCACGGCCTCGTCAAGCCTGCTGTATGGCCGCCTTCTCGAAACCGAATGTCCCGTTTTGCACGTCGACGCGGATGGTGTCGTTGGGCGCGAAGCGTCCGGACAGGATTTCCTTCGCCAGCGGGTTTTCGAGTTCGCTCTGGATCGCCCGCTTGAGCGGCCGCGCGCCGTAGATCGGGTCGAATCCGGCCTTGGCGATTTCGGCCAGCGCGGCGTCGCTGACGTCGAGCTTCATTTCCATCTGCGCCAGGCGTTTCTCCAGCGCCTGCAGCTGGATGCGCGCGATGCTGGCGATATGCGATTCGGAGAGCGCATGGAACACGACGACCTCGTCGATGCGGTTGATGAACTCGGGGCGGAAGTAGGACTTCACTTCGCCCAGCACGGCGAGCTTCACCACCTGATAGTCGTCACCCGCCATCTGCTGGATCATCTGGCTGCCGAGGTTGGACGTCATCACGATCACGGTGTTGCGGAAGTCGACGGTGCGGCCCTGGCCGTCGGTCAGACGGCCGTCGTCGAGCACCTGCAGCAGCACGTTGAAGACGTCCGGGTGCGCCTTTTCCACCTCGTCCATCAGGATGACGGAGTAAGGCTTGCGGCGCACCGCCTCGGTCAGATAGCCGCCTTCCTCGTAGCCGACGTAGCCGGGCGGCGCGCCGATGAGGCGCGCGACCGAATGTTTCTCCATGAATTCGCTCATGTCGATGCGGACCATATGGTCGGCGGAATCGAACAGGTATTCGGCGAGCGTCTTGCACAGCTCGGTCTTGCCGACGCCGGTGGGGCCGAGGAACAGGAAGGAGCCGTAGGGCCGGTTCTCCTCCGACAGGCCGGCGCGCGAGCGGCGGATGGCGTCCGAGACGAGGCGCACCGCCTCGTCCTGGCCGACGACGCGCTGGTGCAGGCGCTCTTCCATCAGCAGCAACTTCTCGCGCTCGCCCTGCATCATCTTCGAGACGGGGATGCCGGTGGCGCGCGACACCACTTCGGCGATCTCCTCGGCGCCGACCTGGGTGCGCAGCAGCTTCTTCTTCGCCGTGTCCTGGGGACTGACTTTCTCGGCGGCCTTCAGCTGGGCTTCCAGCTGCGGCAGCTTGCCGTACTGCAGCTCCGCCACCTTCTCCAGCCTGCCCTCGCGCTGCAGTTTGGCGATCTCGGCGCGGACGCGGTCGATCTCTTCCTTGATGTGGGCCGAGCCCTGCACCTGGGCCTTCTCCGCCTTCCAGACTTCCTCGAGGTCGGAGTACTCCTTCTCCAGTTTATTGATCTCGTCCTCGATCAGCGCCATGCGCTTGCGCGAGGCCTCGTCCTTCTCCTTGCGCACCGCCTCGCGCTCGATCTTCAGCTGGATCAGGCGGCGGTCGAGCTTGTCCATGACCTCCGGCTTGGAATCGATCTCCATCTTGATGCGCGCGGCGGCCTCGTCGATGAGGTCGATGGCCTTGTCGGGCAGGAAGCGGTCGGTGATGTAGCGGTGCGACAGCTCGGCTGCGGCAACGATCGCCGGGTCGGTGATGTCGACGCCGTGGTGGATCTCGTACTTCTCCTGCAGGCCGCGCAGGATGGCGATGGTCGCCTCCACGGTCGGTTCGTCGACCAGCACCTTCTGGAAGCGGCGCTCGAGCGCGGCATCC
>NZ_JANJXQ010000200.1 GCF_024708915.1 Thiobacillus sp. | reverse complement strand
TCCGGGTGCCGTTTCGCAATCCCTTCGCGCAATTCATCGTCGCCATCACCGATTTTGCGGTGAAGCCGCTGCGCCGGGTGGTGCCGGGCCTGTTCGGCCTCGACTGGGCATGCCTGGTGGTGGCGCTGCTGGTCGAACTGGCCGTGGTGACGATGGTGTACTGGCTGGACGGTTTTCCCTTTGCGCTGGCCGGCGCCAGAGTGTGGCCGGTGATGCTGGGACTGGCGGCGGTACGGCTGCTGAGCCTGGTGATCTACCTGATTATCGGCCTGACCCTGGTGCGCGCGGTGTTGTCGTGGGTCAACAGCAATACGCCGCTGATGCCGGTCGTGTATGAATTGACCGAGCCGTTCCTGCGCCCGCTGCGGCGCATCGTTCCCACGGTCGCCCAGGTCGACCTGACACCGCTGGTGCTGTTCATCGTGTGCCAGCTGGTGCTGATGGTGCCGGTGCTGGCCTTGGAGCGGGCATTGCTTGGCGCGCTCTGATTCCGTTTCAAGACCGACCGTGACTTTGTCGACTGCGGCTCGTCCGCAAGGGGCAGGCCGTGGTTGTAAAGCCGATAAATCGGCAACAACCACGCTCCGCCGTGCTCGTTGCACTGTCTTCGGCTTGTCTTCGCGTCACGCCCGGTCTTGAACCCGAATGAGCCGCCGGTCTGGGCGCGCCGCGACGGCGCCGGCTGGCTGCTCGACCTGCATGTGCAGCCCGGGGCGAAGCTGACGGCTGCGGTCGGCGAACATGGCGGGCGGCTGAAATTAAAGATTGCCGCGCCGCCCGTCGATAACAAGGCGAATGCGCATCTGCTGGCCTGGCTGGCCGCGCAGCTGGGGGTGCCGAAATCGGCGGTGCGCCTGGTGCGGGGCGAAAGCTCGCGGCAGAAAACCGTGGCGGTATGCGGTGTCGAAGCCCCCTGGCGTGAAATCGGGAAAAACAGACAAACATGAGCATCCACCTGGAACAGGAAGTCGCCGAGTACAGCGAGCGGCGCTTGCGGCTGGCAACCGCGATCACCGACTACGCCGACTGGCTCGACCGCCAGCACGGCATCGACGCCGAGCGTACCCTGCGGCTGGCCGATACCGCCTCCGGCCTGCGCCAGGACAAGCTGGTGGTGGCGTTCGTCGCCGAATTCTCGCGCGGCAAGACCGAACTCATCAACGCCCTGTTCTTTGCCAACCACGGCCAGCGCCTGCTGCCGTCCGACGCCGGACGCACCACCATGTGCCCGACCGAACTGTTTGCCAGCCCGGACGAAATGCCCAGCCTGTGCCTGCTGCCGATCGAAACGCGCCGCCGCAGCGAATCGCTGGCGCGCTTGAAGCACATGCCGATCGAGTGGTGCCGGGTGCTGCTCGACCCGAGCGATCCGCGGCAGTTGCAGGAAAGCCTGAAAAAACTCACCGAGACCAAGCCGTTGCCGGCGGTGGAAGCCATCGAGTTGGGGCTGTGGAACGGCGAAGATGCCAGCGAGCGCCACCTGCTGCGCGCCGACGGCACCGTGGAGGTGCCGGCCTGGCGCTATGCCATGGTCAACTACCCGCATCCGTTGCTGCAGGCCGGGCTGACGATACTCGATACGCCCGGGCTCAACGCACTGGGCGCCGAACCCGAACTTACGCTGTCGGTGATTCCGAATGCGCATGCAGTGATGTATCTGCTGGCGACCGATACCGGGGTGACGCGCTCGGATCTGGAAATCTGGCAGAAACACGTGCACCGCCATTCCAACTACCACGTGGCGGTGCTGAACAAGATCGACATGCTGTGGGACGAACTGAGGAACGATGCCGAGGTGCGCGCCACCATCGAGCGCCAGGCCGAGGAGACCGCACGCGTGCTCAAGCTGCCGCGCGCCAGCGTGTTTTCAGTGTCGGCGCAGAAGGCGCTGGCGGCGAAAGTGCGCGGCGACGAGGCGCTGCGCCTGCGCTCCGGCATCGACGCGCTGGAATATCTGCTCGCGCACCAGATCGTCCCGGCACGGCGCGACATGCTGTTCCATTCCATCGGCCGCGACGTCAATGCCATGATCGAGGAGAGCCGGATCGATCTGTCGGCGCGCCTCAAGCGCACCAGCGACGAGTTGATCCAGCTCACCCAGCTGTCGGGCAAGAACCGCGAACTGATCGAACAGACGCGCGCCGAGCTGCTGCGCGAGAAGGAGGCGTACGATGCCGCCGCCCAGCAGTTCCGCGTCACGCGCAAAAACCTGCATGCGCGCGGCAAGGAACTGCTGGGTGAGCTTTCCGAGGAGACGCTCGACGCCATCCTGAACGATGGCCGCACAAGCATGGAGGGCAGTTGGACCACGCACGGCCTCACCCACGGCATCCGCACGCTGAGCGCCCAGATGAGCGCACGGCTGCATTACGCCAGCGCGCAGGCCAACCAGATGCTGGACGTGCTCGAGCAGGCGTACGCGCATTTTCATCGCCAGCATCGCCTGCCGAAGATGCAGGCGCCGCGGCTCGACCTTGGCGCCTACCGCAACCGACTGGAAGCGCTTGCCGTGGAGACCGAGGCCTTCTGCCGCGATCCTGCCAACCTCATGCTGGAAAAGCGCTTCATGATCCGCCGTTTCTACGCTGGTCTGGCCGAAGAGGCGCGCAAGACCTTTCTGCTCGCGCGTACCGAGGCCGAGCGCTGGCTGCGCATCGCGCTCGACCCCGTGATGACGCGCATTCGCGAACACAAGCACTATCTCGACACCCGCCTGTCCGCCCTGCAGCGCATCCTCGAAAACATGGGCACGCTGCACAATCGCATGGCGCAGCTCAAGCAGCAGATCGAGCGCTTGCGCCGCGACAAGGTCGAACTCGAGCGGATCGCCGGCGCGCTGGCGGCCTGATCCAGTGTTGCGCTAAAAACCAGCGCAGCAGCGTTTCCGCGTGAAGCCTTCATGCCGCCACGGCATTTGTTGTGATGTGTCCTCCCTGACGCTATGCTTCTTTCACACAACCGTCCAGTGTGATGCAGCGCATCACAGATCAAGGAGAGATACATGACCACCGTGCAAATCACGTTGCCTGACCAGCTTGCCCAGGAAGCCAAGCAGGCTGGCCTGTTGTCGGGAGCTGCGTTGGAAAAACTGCTGCGCGAACAGTTGCAGGCCAAACGTCAGGATAAATTCTTCGAGGCGTTGTCGCGCATGGAACAAACGGCCGAGCCTGCCATGATGTCGCCTGAAGAGCTTGCCGACGAGATTCGCATCATGCGCGAGG
>NZ_JANJXQ010000185.1 GCF_024708915.1 Thiobacillus sp. | reverse complement strand
TTCTTGGCGAGATCGCCGTTGGCATCCTGATAACTGATGGTGTAGAGGTTTTCGCGTCCGGCGTCGGCGATGGAAATCTTGCTCGCCAGGCCGTTCAGCATTGCCTCGGTCTGTTCGGGCGTTTTCGCCTTCACGTCGAGGTCGGTCATGCGCGCGACCCGTTCCAGCGTCGGGCGGCTGACCAGCTGACGCGTCATCAGCTTGATCTGCTGCTCGACATTGGGCTCGGCCGCCAGCCCCGACAACAGCGGCTTCAACAGCGTTTGCGTATCCACATAGACGCGCGCCGACGCCTGATAGCGGTCGGGAATCATCATCACCCAGGTCCAGCCGACAATGCACACCAGCCAGGCCGTTGCCACGCCCCACCAGCGTCGCTGCCAGGCGGCTTTGGCATAACCCAGAATTTGTTGCAGCATTTGATCCATGCGGACGTTCCACCATCAATAAAGCGCCCGCCAGCCTGCGGCTTGGGCACACGCGCCGCTCAGGCGGCGCAGACATATTTAGAACAGGTTTAGAACAGGCTTTCGGGCACCACCAGCACATCGCCCGGACGCATATCGACGTTGGCCGAAACGTCGCCGCCTTTCAGCAGGTCTTCCAGGCGCACGCCGAGGCGCTCCTGTTTGCCGTCCACGGTACGCAGAATGTAGGCCTTGTTGCCTGCGGCGAAATCGGTGAGGCCGCCGACCGAAATCATCAGGTCGATCAGGCTCATTTTTTCACGGTAGTTCAGTGCCTGCGGCTTGGCCGCTTCGCCGACCACGCGGAGTTGCTGGTCGAACGGCCCGATACCGCCGGCGACGATGACGGTGACGATGGGTTCCTGGATGTATTTGGCGAGTGCCTTCTCGATGTCGCGCGCCAACTGGCTGGGGGTCTTGCCGGAGGCCTGGATGTCCTCGACCAGATTCATGGTCATCTTGCCGTCGGGGCGCACCGGGAAGCTGCCGGACACCTCGGGATTGCGCCAGACGAACACCTGGACCGAGTCGCCCGGCCCGACCAGATAGTTCCAGTCGTAGCTGCCCGTCTGCGCGGGGGCGGGCGGATAGGTCGGCGTGCTGGAACAGCCCGCCATGGCGGCCGCGGCCAGCACCACGCCGACGCGTGCAATGCGCTTGTTGATCGTAAACATTTCCACCCTCCCTTATAGGCTGTTAATCCGCTGGCATTATGCCAGAGCGAATTAAAAAACCATTTCAACGCCGAAGACAGCAAGCAAGCCACGGACCAAACCGCGAACGCTTCGGCCCCTTGATAAACAAGGGGTTGCGTGCACCCCGCCCCGCCAGGGACGTCGACCACTCGACAACGGTGTCGTAAGGCTGTCGCCTGCCGCGGTATCATGCCGTCCATGAGCCCTTACTCAGCCGACAGCCTCGATGCCCTGCGCCAGCACATCCGCGAATTTGCGCGTGCCCGCGCCTGGGAACGCTACCATACTCCCAAGAACCTGGTGATGGCGCTGAGCGTGGAAACGGCAGAGTTGCTTGAGCCCTTCCAGTGGCTGACGGCGGAACAAAGCTGCCACCTGAGCGCCGAACAGCACGAGGCGGTGCGCCAGGAAATGGCCGACGTGCTGATCTATCTGACCCGGCTGGCCGACGTGCTGGAAATCGATCTGCTCGAAGCCGCCGCCGACAAGCTGGCGATCAATGCGCGCAAGTATCCCATCGACCGGGCGCATGGCAACGCGCTCAAATATTCGGATTTTTCGGATGACTGACCTGTATTTCAAACACCACGTCTTTTTCTGCACCAACCAGCGCGACGACGGCGCCAAATGCTGCGGTGCGTCCGGCGGCCAGCACATGCGCGACTACCTGAAGAAGAAGGTCAAGCACGCCAATCTCAATGGCGCAGGCAAGTGCCGTATCAACAGCGCCGGCTGTCTCGACCGCTGCGACGAAGGCCCGCTGCTGGTCGTCTACCCGGAAGGCGTCTGGTACACCTACGTGGACGAAACCGACATCGATGAAATCTTCGAAGTCCACCTCAAACAGGGGCGTATCGTCGAACGCTTGCAGTTGAAGTGACCCGCCCGGGCAAAGCGGCCAGCATGAAGCGTTACAAGCTGCGCATCCCGGTGCCGGCCGGCAAACTGGAGACCGTGATCGACGACCCCGAGAACGGACGCCGCGGGCTGCTGCTGGTCGCGCACCCGCACCCGCTGCACGGCGGCAGCCTCGACAACAAGGTCGTCACCACCCTGGCCAAGGCGGCCAACGAAGCGGGCTGGGTCAGCGTGCGCCCGAATTTCCGCGGCGTCGGCATGAGCGACGGCGAATTCGACGCCGGCGTCGGCGAAACCGAGGATTTGCTGGCGGTCGCCCGTTTCGTCGAAGCCAGCTACCCCGGCCTGCCCTGGGCCTTGGCCGGATTCTCGTTCGGCGCCTTTGTGCAGCACCGGCTGCGCCAGCAACTCCCTGCACAGCGGCTGATCCTGGTTGCGCCGGCGGTCACCATGTACGAATTCGACCCGGTCCCGCCCGACACCGTGGTGATCTACGGCGACGCCGACGAACTCATTCCGCCCGCCGCCATTCGCCTGTGGGCGGAGCAGCAGAAGCTTTCCACCAAAATCGTCCCCGAAGCCGGACACTTCTTTCACGGCAGGCTCAAGGAACTGAAGCAGGCTTTTACCGAGGCCTGCCCGTGCTGAAGGTGCACGGCCTCACCAAACGCTATGGCGGCACCGAAGTGGTGCGCGGGGTCGACCTGCACGTGCGGCGCGGCGAGTGCTTCGGCCTGCTCGGCCCCAACGGCGCCGGCAAGACCACCACCCTGCGGCTGCTGCTGGGGCTGATCGAACCCGACAGCGGCAGCATCGAACTGGCCGGCATTGCGGTGCCGCAACACGCGCGCGAAGCGCGCATGAAAGTCGGCGTGGTGCCGCAAATGGACAATCTCGATCCTGATTTCAGCGTGCGCGAAAACCTGCTCGCCTACGGCCGCTATTTCGGCATGGCCAAGTCCGCCATCGCCGCACGCGTGCCCGAGCTGCTCGAATTCGCCGGGCTCGCCAGCAAGGCCGACGCGCCGATCGTGCAGTTGTCGGGCGGCATGAAGCGGCGGCTCACGCTGGCGCGCGCGCTGGTGCACGACCCCGACATCCTGTTCCTCGACGAGCCCACCACCGGGCTCGACCCGCAGGCGCGCCATCTCATCTGGCAGGGACTGCGGCGCCTGCTCAACGAGGGCAAGACCATCGTCCTCACCACGCATTTCATGGACGAGGCCGAGCGGCTTGCCGATCGCCTCGTCATCCTCGACCATGGCCGCGTCGTCGCCGAGGGCGCACCACGCGCACTGATCGAATCGCACATCGAGCCCGCCGTGGTCGAAGTGTTCGGCGAAGACCTGGCCGACTGGACGCA
>NZ_JANJXQ010000161.1 GCF_024708915.1 Thiobacillus sp. | reverse complement strand
CAAACCGGGCGGCTGCTCGGGACTGGTACCCGATAAACGGGCTAGGTTACTGAAGCACCCTCTCCTGCGCTGTCATCCGACAGACAATCCTGTAAACTGCGTTTCATGCTTACCTTGGGCGAAATGCTGCAGGCCAGCCTGTGGTCGCGTTCCCTCAGTCCGGAGCAATTGCGGCGGGTGGAAAGCGAGATCATCACCCGCCAGATCCCGGCCGGCGGCTTCGTCTGTCGCAAGGGGGAACCGGTCGAGCACTGGGTCGGGGTGATCGATGGCCTGGTCAAGATGACAAACCTGTCGGCCGATGGCAAGCCTACCACTTTCACCGGCTTGCCCACCGGCGGCTGGTTCGGCGAGGGTTCGCTGTTCAAGGAGGAGCCGCGCCGCTACGACGTTGTTGCACTGCGCAATAGCCACGTCGCCTACATGCCGAAGTCCACATTCAATCGGCTGCTCGACACCAGCATCGAATTCAACCGCTTCCTGCTGGTGCAGTTGAACGAGCGCCTCGGCCAGTTCATCGCCATGGTCGAATACGACCGCCTGCTCGAGCCGGACGCCCGCGTGGCACGCAGCCTGGCCGCCATGTTCAACCCCCACCTCTACCCGGGCATCGGACCGCAGTTGCAGATCTCGCAGGAGGAAATCGGCTACCTCGCCGGCCTCTCCCGCCAGCGCGCCAATGCCGGCAAAACCGAACGCATTGCGGTATGGGGTACGGTCATCGGCGGCGCGCTGTATTTCCTGTTCGCCGCGGTGCCGATCTACCTCACCTACTCCGCCACCCTGGTCGATCCGGCCATGACGTCCGAACTGCTGGCACAGGACGCGCAACTGGTGTTGCCGGCCTTTGTGAAAACTCACCTGCCGTTCTACGCGCAGATCATTTTCTATGGCGCCCTGCTCTCCGTCATCATGTCGACCGCGTCCGGCACCCTGCTGGCGCCTTCCGTCACCATTTCGGAAAACATCATCAAGGAATTCATGCCGCACCATCGCATGAGCCAGAAGACGCTGCTGTGGATCACCCGCAGCGTCGTCGTCGCCTTCACGCTGTTGGTCGTCGTGTATTCGCTGTGGTCGCTGCAAAGCGAAACCAGTATCCACCAGATGGTCGCCAACGCCTACAAGGTCACGCTGGCCTGCGCCTTCGTCCCGCTGGTCGCCGGGCTGTACTGGAAGCGCGCCAGCAATACCGGTGCGGCCCTGTCGATCGCACTTGGCTTTGTCGTCTGGATCGCCATGGAATTCATCGCCCCCGACGCCGCCCTGCCGCCGCATTTTGCCGGGCTTATCGCCAGCGCGATGGGCATGCTGGCCGGATCGCAGAAAAGGCTTGAGGGACGCCTGAAATCGGGCGTCGGGTTCTTTTACAACCGGGGCTGATTTCCGACGGCGCACCCAATCCGGATGGGCAAGTGAAAACGGCGGCCCAAGACCGCCGTTTTCACTGCTCTGGCGCAGCTCAGCGCAAGTAGCCCTCGTGCTCCAGCTTGAGCAGGATTTGCTGCACCGCCTCATCGATGCCCAGGCCAGTGGTATCGATCGCCAGCTCCGGTTTTTCGGGCACTTCGTAAGGATCGGAGACGCCGGTGAACTCCGGGATCAGTCCCGCACGCGCCTTCGCGTACAAACCCTTGCGGTCGCGCGATTCGCAGGTTTCGATCGGGGTGGCGACGTGGATTTCGACGAAGCCGCCGACCGTCTCGATCATGGCGCGCACATCGCGGCGCGTCTGGCGATACGGCGCAATCGGCGCGCAGACGGCGATGCCGCGATTCTTGGTGATTTCGCTCGCGACAAAACCGATGCGCCGCACATTGATGTCGCGGTGTGTTTTTGAAAAGCCCAGCTCGGACGAGAGATGGCGGCGCACGATGTCGCCGTCCAGCAGGGTCACCGAACGTCCGCCCATTTCCATCAGCCGCGCGGTCAACGCACGCGCGAGCGTGGATTTCCCCGCACCGGACAGGCCGGTGAAGAATACGGTGAATCCCTGGCGTTCGCGTGGCGGATTCTGCCGCTGCAACTCGACCAGCACTTCGGGAAAGCTGTACCAGTCGGGGATTTTCAGCCCCGCCCGCATACGGCGCTGGAACTCCTCGCCGCTGAGCGTGAGCAGGCGCGCGCCGGCCGGAGCCACGGATTCCGGCAGGTGCTCGGCGCGGTCTTCCACATAGACCATGCGCGGGTAGGCAATGAGTTGCACGCCGATTTTCCCGGCCAGTTCGGCCACCGGCAGATCGGCATCTGTCCGGGCGAGGTCTTCGCCGCGCCGGCAGTTGCCGTCGGCCTGGTGTTCGCCGCCCGCAATCAGCAGGTCGCAGCCATGATTGCGCGCGACGATGGCGCGCAGCAGCAGCGCGCGCGCGCTGGCTTCGCGAGGCAGCGCCGGCAACAGCGACAACTGGGTCGTCGCGGCGGGAAAGCGTTCGCGTATGGCGAGGAAACTGCGCACCAGGCCAAAATAGGCCGGTGCATCGGTGATGTCGCCCCCCACCTGCGGATGCAGCAACAGGTTGGCCTCGTTCTCGATCGCACTTTTCAGGCAGAACTCGAACTGCGCGCGGTGCATCGGCTGGTGCGCCTGCCAGGCGACCACACGTCGCCAGCCGCGCCGGTCAAGCAGCGCGCGCAGCTCGGCCGGGGTGGCACGCAGGCTGGAAAAATCGGGATGCGGCGGCAAGGCGGCGCCTTCGACCGCACCACCCAGGTAGTAGTCATCGCCGTCCCGCCACACGTCGCTGAGCGCCAGCACGGCGAGCATGAAACCTTCGCTGTCGCGCAGGGCGACGCGGTCGCCGGGTTTCAGTTCGGCTGCGGTTTTTTGCCGGCTGGTGAGCGTGACAGGTAGCGGCCAGAAAGTGCCGTCGTCGAGCTGCATGTCCGTCTCGACGCGAGCGCACTGCGCGCGCGTCATGAAGCCGGTAAGCGGCGAATAGGCGCCGCTCACCAGCATTTCGAGTTCGCACTGCTGGCGCCAGCCGAGTTCGAGCGAAGGCAGCCCCAAGGCTTCCTGCTTGAGCGCATCGGCTCTTGCAGGGTCGATCAGGTTGACGAGGGCGCCGCCGTAGGGCGCGATCAGTTGATTCACCATGTTGCTCCAGGAAAAGACCGCGACGCTATTTATAAATCTCGAAGAAGCTAGCAATAAACCGGCCAAGCTCGGACTCGGGCAAATGGTTGATGCCGGCGGCACCCTTGCGTCCGCCGCCGTCGAACTGGCTGCACAGTTCGTCTGCGCCCGACCTCGCAGCCAGCGGCGCGCGCACGCTGACGACGTAGCCGCCGCCCGGCCTGGCGGTGAGCACGGCGTGCGCTTGCGCGGGCGACTCGACCGCCAGCCGGTTGCCGAACACGCCGGAAATCCGCCGCGCCCACTTTTCGGCGGGCAGCATGAAAATGCGCCCGGCCGCGCGCGCTTCCATTGCGTCCAGAGCAACGACGCGCGCCATGTCCTCCCGGTAGCCGGTCTTCAATGTTCGATAGGCGGTCGACTCGGCGGCGAAGGCGAAAGGATCGGCGAACGGACGCAGCTGGCGATACAACTCGGCCGGGTCGTAAAACAGATCGTCAAGGGTTTCGCCATAGCCGTTGTAGTTGAGGCACTCGCCGAGCGACTGCAATTGCGTCAGCTGGCCGGTGGACAGGTTGAGAGGCGCGGCGGCCTGCCGCGCAGCGTCGGCGAGATTGTCGCCGAATGCCGCGGTCACCGCCCATGCCAGTTGCCTGCCGTGCAAATACCGGTTCACCAGCAGACTGGTGCAGACGTTGGCATCGGTGTCGATGTGCGGTTCGAAATGGGGATGCGCCGGGATGTCGCCCGGCTGATGGTGATCGAAATAACGCACGTGCGCGCCCGCTTCGAGCAGCCGGTCGAGCGCGTCGCGGTTTTTCGACAGCGCAATGTCGAGTACGGTGATGCGGTCGCCTGCCTGGGCATCGACCCGTTTCAGCAAGCCGATGTCGCGCTTGGGTCCGGTGATCAGCTCGGAGTCGGCCGGATCGGTCAGGCGCAACTGATGCAGCGCGCAAATGCCGTCCGCGTCGCCGTTGAAAACATCAATGAGAGGCATGGGGAACTTGGCTGTGTAGTCGGGGCATGGCGCGGAAGTGCGGCCATTGTAAGGAGGCCAGCGCCGCGATGACAAGCACGTGCAGCGCGCCGTAGCGCAGCCAGACGACGGGCTGTGCGGCGTAATGCTGGCGGTCGGCGCTCAGCAAAAACTGCAGGGCTGAAAATTGCTGACCGTATTTGTCGATTTCGCCTGCCAGCCCGAGATGCAGAAACAAAGCCGCCAAGGGCAGCGACGCAAGCACAACGGCCAGCTGCCGGGTGCGCTGCGCTGCCGGTAGCGGCGAAGCCAGCCAGGCCGCCGCCAGGAACAGCACGTAGAGCCAGGCGCATAGCGCCGCAAAGGCCAGCGGCCGCGGCACCGCCATGAGCTCCGTGAGGTTGTCGGTGGCCGCCTGCACGACGATGCCCCAATACGCCAGCAGCAGCACCGGAACCGCCGCCCAGAAATGCTCGGCCCCCAGCCGCCGGCCGCGCCAGCGGCGTACGGTTTGCGCAGCCAGATACAGCAACGCCCCGGGCACCGCCAGCAGCGCCATCCAGCGCAGTCCGAGTTCCCACTGTCCGGGCCAGTCCAGCACCGGACTGCCGGCCAGATCGAAAAGGCTTTCATCCGGTACGGCAGCATCCAGCAATAGAAACGCGATACCTCCGTACACCAGCAGACCAAGGGGAACTTGCGCCAGACGGCCCAGGCCGGACACCCGCCGCCGCGCCAGCCACACCGGCCACACGGCCAGCCAGTAACACGCCAGCGCAAGCAGCAGCGCTGTCAGCCAGGGCGCGTCGTGCCGCAGCAGCTCGCGCACGTTGTAAGGCATAAAGGGGGCATGCGCCGCACTCCAGAACAGCACGGTTAGCCCGCCCAGCATCAGCGGCAAATGCCAGCGCGCACGCGGTGCCGCATGCGGAAAAACGGCGGCCGTGTCGACGGCCGTTCGTGCCGGCACGGCATGGCGCGGCGCGCGCAGCATGCGGCGCGCCATGCCGTAGCCCGCCAGCCCCCCCAGCCAGGCCAGCAGCCAATCGGTGATATCGACGATTTTGTGCGGCAGCATCACCTGCCCCAGTTCGATGACGGCAGGCATTCCCGCCAGCACCAGCATGGCCAGCGCAAACAGGGGGCCGCGCCAGCGCCACGGCTGCCGCGCCACGCCCCACGCCAGCAAACCGCCGAGCGGAGCAAAGAACAGCGTCTTGCGCAGCACTTCGGTGATGGCGCGGTACTCGGTGCCGATGTAATACACCTCGAACGGCACCCGCTGTACAAAGTCGAGCCGGCTTTTGATGAAGGCACCGTCGGTGCGGAAATCGAAGGGAAACCAGAACACGAACAGCAGCACGGCCAGCCATCCCGCCGCCAGCACGAATGGCAGCCATCCCGCCGCCCCGCCCGCATGTGCGGGCGCGGCACCCGCCCGCAGCGGCTGGCCGACGGGCGCTTCGCGCGCGGCCAGCCAGCCGACGATGACGCTTCCCAGGGCGGCGCCGGCGGCGGCCGTGAAGAGGTCGGTGACATCGCTGACGCGCGAAAAGACGAACAGTTGCATGATTTCCAGAGCGACAGCCGTGGCCAGCGTCATGCCCCACACGCGCCACGCGCTGCGTGTCCCGTCGAGCCGCCACAGCAGCGCAAGCGGGGTCCAGATCAGGGCATCGGTGGCGATTTCGTACAGGGCATAGGCCGCATCCCCGGGCAGACGGCCGAACGGAATCAGATTGACCTTGCCGTCCTGCCATTTATGGAAAATCTCGACCAGGCTGATGGTCAGGTCGAGCGGCAGCACGTTATAGATCAGGACCCCCGCCAGATACGCCCAGGCCAGCCGCTCGGCCAGGGCGGCGCGGGCATGGGTGTGTTGCCAGGACTGCAGCCAGTCGACGAACCGCCCGCCCGCCCCCCACCAGGCCAGTACGCCGATGAATCCGCCCAGTGCTTCGGCAAAAATGTCGTTTTGCGACACTGTGCGTTGCGGAAAAAACAGCTGCGTGAACTCGATCCCGATGCTCAACGCGGTGGCCGCGGGAATCAGTGCCAGCGTGGCGAGCCCTTGGCGCAAACGGCTGCAGCCGGCCGACAGCGCGCCCATCCACAGGAAAGTCAGCGGGATGAACAGCAGCAGATTGGCCACCCAGTCGGCGCGCGAGCCGATGCCGAGTTTGAGGAACGGTATCGCCTCGAAGCGGGCCACCGCCTCGTCCCACGGCAACGCATGAAACTTCAATGGCACCAGGCTGCCGTAAACGACAAATACGGTGTACAGCAGCGCAGTCCACCACAACAGGACGCGAGGATTGCCGGATACCCCCATGCTGCGGCTCATGGCCGGAAAGCCTCCGGCATGCGCAGCACGGCGGGCGCCACCCTGGCTCCGGGATGCGACGCGCCCTGCCAATCGGGATAGGCCGCCAGCTCGCCTACCAGCGCAGCCGGCAGGCGAGCCGGTGGCTGTACCTCCGCCAGCAGATGCGCAGTCAGTTCCGCTGCGGCAAGGTTCAAAAAGTCGGGCCGATAGGCCAGCGTGACATTGTGCACGGCCTCGCCGCCCAGCACAGGAGAGGTGGCCGCCACCACATTGGCGATCACGCGCTGACGCCAGGCCGTTCCCTTGCCCTGACGCACCAGGATGCCGGCGCCCGAAGCCAGCACGGTGTTGGAGAAAATCGCCATGTCGCGCGGCACATCGTTGTGCGGCTGAATATGAATCGCATCGCCGCTGCCGTTGATGAATACATTGTCGTACACTGCCACCCGCCCCTCCGCCTGCAACAGCGCTTCGCTCGGATTGTGCAGAAAGAGGTTGCCGTAGACCAGATAGCGGTCTTCGCTGCCTGTACCCATCGGCGGAACATGACCCAGCAGGACATTGGGGCGCGCCTGCGGGCCGGCGACGGCGTCGGACTTGGAAAACACGTTGTACCGAATCACCGTATCGTAGCGCGCTGTCTGGTCTTCCGGGCGTGTGGTTTGATGCTTGATCTGCAGGTTGTAACCCAGCGTGTGCGTAATCCGGTTGGCTTCGATCATGCCGCCGACAAAGGGATCCGAGCCATCGGAATCACCGAAGTACATACCGGTGCCGACCCGTTCGATGCGGTTTCCCCTGACCACCCACCCCAATGCCGGACATTTGGTGGAAATACCCACGTTCTGCTGCGATGCGGCGTGATCGTGGATATGCAGGGACTCCAGCGTGATGTAATCGGCATAGCGGCTGTGGCCCTCGGCCTTGATCGCGTCAACCGGCAGGTTGCCGCCGTCGAGTTCCAGGTGGCGCAACACCAGATGACGGACGTTGACCAGGCTGACCGTGTTGGCGCGCGGCCGTGCGATGAAGCGCGGCGGCGCGGCAGGATCGGCCGCTTCGACGACGATGGGCCGGTCGGCGCGTCCGGACAGATTGTGCAGCGGCAAGCCCTGGCGGTAATCGCCCGGTTCGAGCAGCAAGCGGTCGCCCGGCTGCAACTGACGCACATAATCGCGGTAGTCTTCCGCGCCTGCGCGGTAGTCGGCTGCCGCAACCGCTCCGGCCAGCAAGCAGAGCAAGCCTGCGCAGACGGCTCGCCGCATTCAGCCCGCCGTATCGGGCAGCGGCAGCCCGCTCCTCAGCAAGTCCAGCTTGCCGAGGAGCACGCGGGTCATGCCCGCCACGCTCTGCCGCCCGGTATCCACCACGATGTCGGCCACTTCGCGATACAGGGGGTCGCGCTGTTTATAGAGTTCGCGCAAGCGTTCCAGCGGGTCGTCCGTTTGCAGCAGCGGGCGGTTGCGGTCATGCCGCGTGCGCTCGTACAAATGCTCGGGCGTGCCGCGCAAATAAATCACCACCCCGTTTTTTTTCAGATTGTCGCGATTGGCTGCCGACAGCACCGCCCCGCCGCCGGTGGCCAGCACAATGCCCGACAATGCGGTCAGCTCGGCAATCGCCGCCTCTTCGCGCTTGCGGAAGCCCGCTTCCCCTTCGATTTCGAAAACGACCGGAATCTTGACGCCGGTGCGCGCCTCGATTTCGTGGTCCGAATCGTGGAAGACGCAGCCGTAATGCCTGGCCAGCAGCCGCCCCACCGTGGTCTTGCCGGCGCCCATCAGTCCGACCAGATAAAGATTGTCGCGCTTGCTCATGGCGCCATTCTAATTGAGAGCCGTCCGATCGACAGCAGCATCGACTGGGCGGATGGTCAGAGAAAACCGGACAAAAAAAGCGCGGGACAGGCCCGCGCTTGGATGGGCAAGCGCAATCAGCGGAGCGACAGGCGCTCGTCGAGAATGCGCGGGGTAAGGAAAATCAGCAGCTCAATTTTGTCTTTCTGCTTGCTTGAATTCTTGAAAAGGTTGCCGAGGAAGGGAACATCCCCAAGGAACGGAACCTTATTGACGTCATTCCGATCGACCTCTTCAAAAATTCCGCCCAGCACAGCCGTTTCGCCATTGCTCACCCGCACCTGGGTTTTGGCACGCTTGGTTTCAATGGTGGGCGCGCTCAGGCCTGCAGCCGTAATCACCGGGCCGCGTGCATCCTTCTGGATCTCCACGCTCATGATGATGGAATCGTTGTTCAGGATTTGCGGGTCCACCAGCAGACAGAGGAACGCATCCTTGAATGTAACGGTCGTCGTCGCGACTCCGCCAGAAACGGTTTGGGTGACATAAGGAATCTGCTCGCCTTGCAGGATCACCGCCGGCTTCTGGTTGGACGTCACGACACGCGGGCTGGAAAGAATTTTTCCGCGGTTGTCCGCTTCTAGCGCCTGCAATTCCAGACTGATCAAATTACCTGTCGCGATATTCAACAATGACAGGCCGAACGAGCCCGGAGCCGTGCTGCCCGAGATCGGCAAATTGACATTGTTGGAGATCGTGCCTGCCTCGGCAGCCAACTGATTGCCCGACAGGTTGATACCTGTTTGCGAGCCGGCCAAATTGGTCGTGCCTGTAATCCGGGTGCCCAGCCGTGCGCCCAACTGGCGGCCCCATTGCGAATCGGCAATGACCACCCGCGCCTCGATCATGACCTGGCGGGTGGGCACGTCCAGTCGCGCGAGCAGTTCGCGAACTTCCTGAATCTTGCGTGCGGTATCGGTGATGATCAGCGTATTGGTCTTCAGTTCGTAGGTGGCACGACCGCGCTTGGTCAGGACTTTCTGGTCGTTGTCGCCCTGGCCTTTCTGCGACGCCTGCGCCGCGGCAGCGCCGCCCAGGCCCTGGGCTTGCGCCGAACAGTTCACCGCGTTGTTGGTTGCCGAATTGAGGAAAGCGCCGGAGGCAAAGCCGTACAGCATGGTTTGCGCCTCGTCCGCCCGCATGTAGTTGAGCTGGATGTACTCGGTGGTCAGGGGCTCGAGGTCGGCCACTGCATTCTTGGCCTCGAACTCCAGCTTCTCTTTGGTCAGCAGTTCGTCCTTGGGCGCGATCCAGATCACGTTGCCGTTCTGGCGCTTGTCCAGGCCCTTGGTCTGCATGATGAGGTCGAGCGCCTGGTCCCACGGCACGTCTTTCAGGCGCAGGGTGAGGTTGCCGGCCACGGTGTCGCTGGCGATGATGTTGAGGCCGGTGAAGTCGGCGATGACCTGCAGCACCGAGCGCACCTCGACGTTCTGGAAATTGAGCGAGAGTTTTTCGCCGCTGTATTTCACCTTGCCGTCGGCGGTTTTCTTCTGGCCGTCGGCCGCCGCCTTGACTTCGACGATGAAGCTGTTGTCGGTCTGATAAGCCGAATACTCCCAGCCGCCCTTGGGTTCGATCACCATGCGGGTGTTGTCGCCCAGGGTATAGGTTTCGATGGTCTGCACCGGGGTGCCGAAATCGGACACGTCGAGGCGGCGCTGCAGGGCCTGGGGCAATTCGGTGCCGATGAAGTCGACGACCACGCCGTTGGCCTGCTGGCGGATGTTGATCCCCGCCTGCGCATCGGACAGCGTGGTCACGATGCGCGCCTCGCCCGCTGCGCCGCGCCTGAAATCGACATCGCGGATGCTGTGGCGCGCCGTACCGGGTCCCGCTTCGGCAAACCGCGGGCTGACGTTCACCGGCGCCGGTACGGCGCCGGCATCGCCCAGCGCGACGAGCAGCGACTTGCCGTCGATCCTGGCGTCGTATTCAACCGCCTTGTTCAGGTTCAGCACCAGGCGGGTGCGCGTTCCAGCCTGCACCACGTTGACGCTCGACAGAGGGCCGAGGTTGGCATCCACCGTGTTGCGTCCCATGGCGTTGCCGGTGTCGGGCAGATCAAGCGCGATGCGCGGCGGATTGCCGACGGTAAACCCCGCCGGCGTGGCGGTCAGCGCATTCTTGAGGTTGACGCGCACCACGACCTTGCCGCCAGGCAGGGTGGTGGTTTCGACGCTTTGCACTGCGTTGCCGGTGGGCGGCACGTCGGCAGCACGCACTGCGAGAGGCAGCACCAAGCCAGCGAGCAGGGCGATCCCGAACAGCTGGCGGGTCATACGATCTTTCGCAAGCTTCAGCTTGTAGAAAGCCGGCGTCCCCTTGCGGGACATTTTCTGGGCAATTTTGGGCAATGCGTTCATGTCAGCCTCTTTGGAATTCAGAGTTACTTGTACCCTTCCGGGTGCGAATCATTCTTGCAAATTCAGGGTGCTGGCGCGCTCGGACCAATCCCCGGCGCTATCCTGGACGATCTCACGCAAGCTTATCTGGCTATCGTCGATCTGCGTGACGAGGCCGAAATTCTGGCCCACGTAATTGCCTTTCCTGACGTGGTAAATCGCATTGTCCGGAGTTTTGATCACCGCATGGATCACGCCTTGCCGGGACAGTGCGCCAACCATTTTCAGGGTTTCCAGCGAAAAGGCTTCGAGCGGCTCTTTCGGGCGATTGAAGTCGGGCTGCATGCCGCCGCCGCCTCCGGTCGACAGCTTTCTCGACTTGAACGGGTCGGGCAGATCGAAGGCATTGTAGGTGAACGGCTCATAGACCTTGACCTGCGGCAGCGGCTCGATTTTTCCCTGCATGTCGCGGCCGGTCTCGGCAACGAAGGTTTGCAGGTCGTCCATGCTGCCGCCGCTGCAGCCGGCCAGGCCCAACACGAGTATGACAGGCGCCAGGCGCTTCATTTCTTTTGCTCCTTGGCTTGCTGCTTCCTGGCAATGAGTTCCTCATCGTCCAGGTAGCGATAGGTTTTGACGACGGCATCCATATTCAGCACGCCATCCTTGGCGGGTTCCATGGCAATGTCCTGCAGGGTGACGATGCGCGACAGCTTGGAGACGTCGCTGACGAAAGCCGCAACGTCATGGTAGCCGCCGGTGACCTTGACGCGGATCGGCGTTTCCGCGTAAAACTCCGACGCGGTTTCGGCTTCGGGCTTGAACAGGTCGAACTGCAGGCCGCGCCCCAGTCCCGCCTGGTTGACGTCGGTAATCAGGGCATCCATCTCCTGCTTGTTGGGCAGCTGCTTCAGCAGCGCGCCGAAGGCCTGCTCGATATCGGCCAGCTGCTTCTTGTAGGCCTCCAGATTGATGGCCTGATTTTTCTTGGTGGTGAACACGCTGCGCAGCTCGGTTTCTTTCTGCTTGGCGGCATCCAGCGTCTCCATGCCGCCGCGCCAGTCAAACCACCAGCCCGCCGCCACGATCGCCACGCACAGCAACCCCAGTGCCGCGAGCTTGGTCGGCAGCGGCCAGTCGGCCAGGGTTTTCAGATCGAGTTTGTTGAGTTCGTCCAGGGTCATGCTTTGCCCCCTTTGTCATTCGCGTCGTCCGCCTGCTGACGGGACTGCTTGACCGACAGCATGAACTCGTTGGCGCGCAGGTTGTTGACCGTGGTGGCCTTGATTTCGACCAGATTGGCCGATTCGAACCAGGGCGAGCTGTCCAGATTGCGCATCAGGGTGGATACGCGCGCACTCGACTGGGTGTAGCCGCTGATGGTGACGACATCGCCCGCCTGCTTGAAGGATTTCAGGTAGAGGCTGTCCGGCAGCAGGCGAATCATCTGGTCGAACAGGTGAACGACTTCGGTGCGATTGGACTGCAAGGTCTCGACGACCTGCTTGCGCTCCAGCAGCGCCTGAGTCTGTTCGCGAATCTTTTTGATTTCGCCAATCTGGCCATCGAGCTTGGCGATCTCCTGTTCGAGAAAGCTGTTGCGGGCCTCCTGCGCCGACTGGCGGGCGGCGATCAGGCTGTGGCCGAGAATGACGGCAACGACGCCCGCCGCGACAGCGATGCCGAGCAGGATGTTGAACTGGCGGCGCCGTGCGGCGCGTTTCAGTTCGCGGTGGGGGAGCAGGTTGATGCGTATCATTGCGGGTCGAACCTCCGCATGGCGAGGCCACAGGCGACGAACAGGGAAGGCGCATCGGCGGTCAATGCCTGCGGCCGGATTTTGGAGCCGACTGCCATGTTGGCAAACGGATTGACGACCAGGGTCGGGGTGCCGGTGCGCTGGCTGACCACTTCATCGATGCCGGGAATCATGGCACCGCCGCCGGCCAGCAGGATCTGATCGACCTTGCGGTACTGGGTCGACGTGGTGAACAGCTGCAAGGCGCGGCCGATTTCCATCGCCAGGGTTTCGCTGTAGGGCTGCAGCACTTCCATGTCGTAGCTTTCCGGCAGCGTGCCGCGGCGCTTGGCGTTTTCCGCCTCCTCGCTGGTCATGCCATAACGGCGCGAAATTTCGTTGTTGAGCTGGTTGCCGCCGAAACCGTGCTCGCGCAGGTAAACCGACTCGTTGTCGTTGAGGATGTTGATGTGCATGTTCTGCGCGCCCACATCGATGATCGCCACGGTCTGGCCGTCGCCGCTGTTGGGCAGCAAGTGCGCGATCTGTTCGTACGCGGTTTGCGTGGCATAGGATTCGACGTCCATGATGAGCGCCTTGAGGCCGGCCGCTTCGACGGCCGCCACCCGGTCTTCGACTTTTTCCTTGCGCGCGGCAGCCAGCAGGATTTGCACGTCGTCCGGGCTGGCGGGCGAGGGGCCCAGCACCTGGAAGTCCAGATTCACTTCGTCCAGCGAGAAGGGGATGACCTGGTTGGCCTCGGTTTCCACCTGGTTTTCCAGATCGATGCCCTTCAGGCTGGCCGGGGCCAGTATTTTCTTGGTGATGACCGCCGACGACGGCAATGCCAGCGCAACGTTCCTGACCCGCGTGCCGAGCTCCTTCCAGGCGGTACGCAAGGTATCCGCCACCTGGTCGAGGTTGGCGATGTTGCCGTCGGTCACGGCATCCTTGGGTAAAGGCTCGATGACATAGCGCTCTACCCGCATCATCCCCTTGCCTGCGTCGGACAGCTCCACCAGCTTGACCGCGGTCGTACTGATGTCGAGTCCCAGGATGGGTAGACTTTTGGCAGACAGCCAGTCCAGGTTGATATTCAGGTGCAAGGGATTTCCTTTACGCTTCTGTGAGTTGGCGCATTTTCTTGTTATTTTTTTTAAATGCTAGCAACAACACACGGTTTTTAACAGTTTTTTTCTCACCGCTCTGCAAGAGTTGAACAACTGTGTCCAATTTCCAACACCACTAACGCCTATAATCGCCGGAAACTTTAGACATCACGTAGCCGATTCCACCCTGAATTTGAAACGGGATAGCCATCAGGCTTACTGTATTAAGGCCTCATGGCAGGAGCCGCATCAACCGGCCATTAAAATACAGCGGGGTATGAGATGGCCCCGCGGGCCGGCCGATGCGGGATCGGAAAAGGGTGCGGCTGTTGCAGGCATTTTCATGCCGTCTCGATATTAAGGAACCGGATGTTTTCCAAATGGTGGCATTACGTATTGGCACTGATTGTCAGCCTCGGTGTGGTCGGCACGGCATTGGCCGGACTGGCGGCAGCACTGATCTACCCCAACCTGCCTCCGCTTGAAGCGCTAACCGATTACAAACCCAAGCTGCCGCTGCGCATCTACACGGCTGACGACGCCTTGATCGGCGAATTCGGCGAGGAACGCCGTGCTTTCATCGCCATCGACAAGGTTCCGCAATACATGAAACAGGCGATCATCGCCGCCGAAGACGAGCGCTTCTACACCCATGGCGGCGTGGATACGCTGGGAATATTGCGCGCCGCAGGATCGAACCTGCTGTCCGGAGGCGCCAAGGAAGGCGCGTCCACCATCACCATGCAGGTGGCACGCAACTTCTTCCTGTCGAACGAAAAAACGCTGACCCGCAAGCTGTCGGAAGCCATGCTGGCGATGAAGATCGAGCACAATCTGTCGAAGGACAAAATCCTCGAGCTCTACATCAACCAGATCTACCTCGGCCAGCGTGCCTACGGCTTCGAGGCCGCAGCGCGCACTTACTTCGGCAAGCCGATGCACGAGCTGTCGCTGGCCGAGTTCGCCATGCTGGCGGGACTGCCGAAGGCGCCCTCACGCTACAACCCGGTAGTCAATTTCCCACGCGCCAAGGCGCGCCAGGAATATGTGCTGGGCCGCATGCGCACGCTCAAGTTCATCGACCAGCCCACCTGGCAGGCTGCCGTCAAGCAGAAGCTGGTCATCCGCCAGGCACGCCGACAGACCGACGTAACCGCCGACTACGTAGCCGAAATGGTGCGCCAGACATTGTTCGAAAAATACGGTGAATCGATCTACAGTTCCGGCTACAAGGCGGTCACCACCCTGAGGCGCGCCCAGCAGGCCGCAGCCAACCAGGCGGTGTGGCATGGCATCGCCGATTACGACCAGCGCCACGGCTATCGGGGACCGGAAAAGCAGCTCAGCCTGCCCGCCGACAAGACGCAGCGCGAAGCCGCCATTGCCAGCGCACTGGAAGACCTCGCCCCCGTCAGCGACATGCAGCCCGCCGTGGTCGTGGCTGCCAGCGCCAAGCTCATCCGCGCCCAATTGCACGACGGCACCGTGGTCGACATTTCCGACAACTCGCTGAAGTGGGTGGCCAACTGGGTGGCCGGCAAAAAAGGGCGGCAACTCAGCCCCGGCGCGGTGGTGCGCGTGCAGGCGACGGGCCGCAAGCCGCACTGGCGGCTGGCGCAGCTGCCCGAGGTCGAAGCCGCGCTCGTCGCCCTGAACCCGCAGGACGGCGCCATCACCGCGCTGGTCGGCGGGTTCGATTTCAACCGCAACAAATTCAACCGCGTCACCCAGGCCTGGCGGCAGCCGGGATCGAGTTTCAAGCCCTTCATCTACTCTGCGGCGCTGGAAAAAGGCTATACCCCCGCCACCATCGTCAACGACGCGCCGCTGTCGCTGGCCGCAGAAGAAGCCGGCGGCACCGCCTGGGAACCACAGAATTACGACGGCAGCACCAGCGGCCCGGTGCGCATGCGCAGCGCACTGACCAAATCGCTCAACCTGGTGTCGATACGCATTCTGCAAGGCATCGGCCCGTATTACGCGCGCGACTACATCCGCCGCTTCGGCTTCGACCCGGCGCGGCACCCGCCCTATCTCACCATGGCGCTGGGCGCCGGCAGCGTCACCCCGCTGCAGATGGCCGCGGCCTATGGGGTGTTCGCCAACGGCGGCTTCGGCGTCAAACCCTATCTGATCGACAAGGTGTACGACAAGGACGGACGGCTGCTGATGCAGGCCAGCCCGCAACAGGCCGGCGGCAACGCGCCACGCGTGATCGACCCGCGCAATGCCTGGCTGATGACCAACATGATGCAGGACGTGGTGCGTTACGGTACCGCCGCGCGCGCCGGCCAGCTGGGGCGCAGCGACATCGCCGGCAAGACCGGCACCACCAACGACGCGCGCGATACCTGGTTCGCCGGCTACAACCCCGGCCTGGTAGCGATCGTCTGGATGGGCTACGACCAGCCGCGCTCGCTGGGACGGCGCGAGACGGGCTCCCAGTCGGCGCTGCCGATCTGGATGAGTTTCATGGATGTGGCGCTCAAGGGGACGCCGCAGACGGGCTGGGCGATGCCCGGCGGCATCGTCAGCGTGAAAATCGACCCGACCACCGGTACCCGCCTGCCGGACACCATGCTGGGTGAACTACTGGGTGACTGGCTGGGCGACAAAGGAAGCGGCATGGTGGAGCATTTCTATCAGGAATTCCCGCCGCCCGAGGCGCCGCCCGCAGACTGGAACAGCGATCCGGCCAATCCCGCCGAATCGGCCCCTCCGGCTCCGGCGTGGCCCGGAACCCCGCTATGAAACATCAGGACATGCGCCGCCGCATTGCCCATGCAGCGGCACGCATGCTGGCGGAAGACGGCAGCCTCGATTATGGCAGCGCCAAACGCAAGGCGGCGCGCCAATTGGGCGCTCCCGACAGCAACAACCTGCCCGACAACCAGCAAATCGAGGAAGCGCTGCGCAGCTATCAGGCTCTCTACCAGGCCGACGAAACGCGCGCCCAGCTCACGCTGCTACGGCAAGTCGCCATTGAATACATGGAGCAGCTGGCGGCTTTCGATCCCCACCTGACCGGCCCGGTGCTCAACGGCACCGCAGGGCGCTATACCGACATCAACCTGCAGCTCTTCACCGACGACCAGAAGGATGTCGAGTTCCTGCTGATGCGCCAGGCTGCGCCCTACCAGGCCGGCGAACAGCGCGCACCGGACGCCGCGGGGCGCGCCTATCCGCGCTTCATCATCGACGATCCGCGCGCGCCGGTCGACATTGTCGTCTACCCCGCCGCCGAACTGCGCAACATGAAACGCCTACAGGCGGACGGCAGCCCGCGGCGCCTGCGCCTGCCCCAGGTACGGGGCCTGATTTGAGCCATCTCTCAGCACCCACTCTGGCATGAATGATGCTGAAACGCACCACATGATTCTTTCGAGCGAACAGCCGTGATCCGATTTTTCCGGCACTACGTGCCCCTGAATTTATTGCTGCTGATGTCGATCGAAGCGCTGATTCTAGGCGGCGCCATCTACGCTGGAGTCAACGCCCGGTTCCTCGACAGCGGCACGATCCCGGACGATCTCGGCCCCCTGCTGCCCAAAGCCCTGGCCTTCACCGCCGTCATGCTGGGGCTGATGACCGCCAGCGGCCTCTACGACCTGGAATGGCAGGGCGGCGTACGTGCGCTGCTGCAGCGCCTCGGCCTGAGCTTCGGACTCGGCCTGCTGGCAATGAGCCTGCTGTTTTATTTCTTCCCCACCCTGCTGGTCGGGCGGGGCGCCTTCCTGCTCTCGTTCGGCCTCGCCCTGCTGGGCATTTTGCTCAGCCGCACGCTGTTCATCCGCTGGACGCGGACGGGCGCACTCAGAACCCGCGCCCTCGTGCTCGGCACCGGCAGCCGCGCCGCCCACATCGAAACCCTGCTGGCCAAGCGCGGCCATGCCAGCAATATTCAGGTAATGGGCTATTTGCCGATGGGCGGCAGTCACCATTTCGTCGACCATGCCCGCATTCTCGACACCCAGGAACCGCTGCCCGAACTGGCGCAGCGTCTGCAAATCAGTGAAATCATCCTCGCCGTACGCGACCGCCGCGGCGGCGGCATGCCTATGCAGGACCTGCTGAAGTGCAAGCTGCATGGCATCCGCATCCTCGAACTGTCGAGTTTTTTCGAACGCGAAAACGGCCATTTGCAACTCGATTCGATGAACGCCAGCTGGATGATCCTGGCCGAAGGATTTCATCAAGGCATCGTGCGCGACACCGTCAAGCGGCTGTTCGATCTGCTGGTCAGCGCCGCCATGCTGGTGGTCTGCCTGCCGATCATGGCGCTGGCCGCGCTGCTGGTCAAACTGGAAAGCCCCGGCCCCGTTTTGTATCGCCAGGAGCGTGTCGGCCAGGGATGCCGCAGCTTCACCATCTTCAAATTCCGCAGCATGTGCGTCGACGCCGAAAAAGACGGCAAACCGCGCTGGGCCGGTCAGAACGACAGCCGCGTGACGCTCACCGGGCGCTTCATCCGGCGCACCCGCATCGACGAATTACCGCAGATTTTCAACGTATTCTTTGGCGACATGAGCTTCGTCGGCCCGCGCCCCGAACGCCCTTATTTCGTGCAGGACCTGACCCAGAAAATCCCTTATTACGGCGTGCGCCACACCGTCAAGCCCGGCATCACCGGCTGGGCGCAGGTGCGCTACGCATACGGCGCGACCGACGAGGACGCCATGCACAAGCTGCAGTACGACCTCTATTACGTCAAAAACCACAGCCTGTTTCTCGATCTGATGATCCTGTTCCAGACTGCCCAGGTGGTGCTGTGGGGGAAGGGCGTGCGCTGAGCGCGCGCCTGAAGCCGTCTCCATGCCCGACACTCTGTTCCTCCTGGCGACTGTCGGCTATGGCTTGGCAACCCTGGCCTATCTGGGGCTGTCCGGCCTCATTGTCGCCAGTTGGCGGCGGCGGCCGCAGGGGCGGCTGCTGGTGCTCGCCACCGGGCTCAGCGCCGTCTGGGGCGCGCTGTCGGCACTCACCGCCTGGGGACTGTTGGCGCCGCGGCAGGAACTCGCCGCCGAAGTGGCGCGCAACGGCGCCTGGCTGGCGCTGCTGTTCTACATCCTGCGGCTGCGCCTGCCGCCGGGCACCGTACTGCCCGCGCCACTGCGTTTCATGCGTATTCTCGGCGGCCTGCTTGTCGGCGGCCTGCTGCTCGCCAGCGCACTCCACTTCATCGCTCCCACCCGGCCGGTGCTGGCGCAATGGGCCGGCAACCTGGGACTGGTGCTGCTCACCGTGATGGGGCTGGTGCTGGTCGAACAGGTCTACCGCAGCACGCGCCCGGAAGACCGCTGGGCGATCAAGTTTCTCTGCCTGGGGCTGGGCGGATTGTTCGTTTACGATTTTTATCTGCATGCCAACGCCGCGCTGTTCGGCGCGATGGATGCCCAGGTATGGGCGGCGCGGGGCTATGTGGCGGCG
>NZ_JANJXQ010000134.1 GCF_024708915.1 Thiobacillus sp. | reverse complement strand
GAGGTTGAGGGCTTCGTAGTACGGCAGCGCCGACGTGCCGCCACGGTCTTCGACCACGATCAGCGGTTCGCCGGCGCGCGAGGCCAACGGCAGGCCAGCCAGCAGCATGAGCAGGCCCGTGAACGCGAGATGGGCCGGATGGGGTTTGGTCATGGGGAACTCTCCTGGTGCGCGGCGAGTACCGCGGCGGTTGGGCGCGCGCCCTGCACTCGGGCAAGGTGGCGCGACACACAGCGCCGGTAGCGGGCGGCGGGCTCGCCGCCAGCGGGGCGGTGGTAGCGGCCGATCGCCAGCAGCCAGTCCTCGCCGGGGGTGTGCTGCTCTTTCAGGATCTCGGCGGCAATGGCCAGATTGCGGTACGGGTCCAGCAAGTCGCACGGACTGGTGAAGCGGTGCTTGTGGTAGCCGAGGTTGATCTGGCCCAGGCCCGCGTCGATGCGTGTGTGCGGTGTGGCGCGCATCGCCTGCTGCAAGCCAGAGCAGGCATCGGCCCGCGTGGCGAAGCGGCGGGACTGGCCGGCAACGTTGAGGGACCACGGCCAGGGAACGATGCGCCCGTTGCGCCGGATGCCGCTCTCCTGCAAGGCCACGGCGTAGAGCACGGTCGATGGGATGCCTGCGCGCTGGGCAGCGAGTTGGTAAGCCGGTGGCGGAACCTCCTGGGCCAGGGCGGCACCGGCATACAGGCCGGCAGCGAGCACCAGTGCGCGAAGGGGTACGGCTACGGCTGGCGCTGCCATTGGCCGTTCACTTCGCGCACGGCGGCGGGCAGATCGCCGGGCAGGCCCAGCGACAGCCAGCGGCCACCGTCGTGGTTGAGCGTGATGCTGCCGGCGCGCACGCGCGCCGGGTCGATCTGCGCGCGCTTGGCCCAGTCGCGGATGCGGGCATCATCCTGGCGGCTGCCCACCATATACAGGTCGAACTCCGCGCCCGAGGATTGCAGGCGCTGCACGAGCTGCCCGCAGGCCGTGCAGCCGTCCTTGACGAACACCGCCATGCGGCCGCTGCCACGCGCGATGCCGGCGCTTGGCTTGTCGTCGGGCAGGTTCACGCGCTGCATGCCGGGGTTCAGGCGCTGCCAGGCCTCGTCGTAGGCGCGCTGGTAGGCGAGCAGCTTCTCGACGCGGCGCGCTTCCACCTGCACCTGCAGCTCGGCGTAGCGGCGCCGTTCTTCATCGGTGCGGGCCTCGATACCCAGGGCAGACAGCGGGTCCAGGTTGGGCGACTGGATGCCCAGCGGCCCGTCCATCAGCTCGCGGTAGCGAGCCCATTCCTGCGGTTGCAGGCCCCATTCACTGGCTGCCCGGTCGTCCAGCACAAGGGCGGCCAGCGGGCGCTCCTGGCTCTGTGCATTGCGCGCGGGGGCCGTGGCGGGCTGCTGCGCCCAGGTCGCCCACTGCACCGACGCCAGGACGAGCGCACAAAGGAGGATCGACGGCTTCATGGGGTGTGCTCCTGTCAGGGAATCGCCACGCGGCGCGTCTGGTCGCCGGCCTGAAACACCGCGGCATTGCCCTCGATGGCCTGCAAGCGCCATGGGCCGACCGCATCACCGGGCAGCAGCACCTGGAGCTGGTCGGGCGTGAAATCCCCATTGGCCGGCGCGACGGACACGCTGCGCTCGCCCGCGCGCAGCTCGGCGCCGACGACGCGGCACGGCAGCGGCTGCGGTTCGGCCTTGGAGGCGGTGGCCGGGCGTGATGCGCGCGGCTGGGCGGGTGCTGCGGCGCGGGCGGCGGCCTGGCGCGTCTTGATCTGCTCGATCTCCGCTCGCAGTGCTTGAAGATCATCGGCGGCGGCATAGCCGTTCAGCGACTTCTCCACCTGGGCGGCGCGTGCTTCCAGGATTTGGCGGGTGTCCTTGAGGTCAGCGGCCGTTGCGACGGCCGGGCGCTGCTGGATGGCCTCGATCGTCTCGGCCAGGCCAGTCGCCTGCGCTTCGAGGCGCTGCAGGCGGGAATCCAGCCGCTCCTGGTCGGTTTGGTCGCGCATCGCCAGATAGCCGAGCGCCACGATGACGCTGAGGCCGATCAGCCAGAGCCAGAACAGGCTCTGTACGACGACCGCGGCAGTTGAGCGTTGAGCGGGATGCAAGGCATTCATGGCTGGCCTCCCGAAACCGCAGGCGCCAGCGGGAACGTCTGCACCGCCGCGGTTGCGGTTGGCACGGGGGTGTTGTCGCCGGGCCGCTCGAAACAAATCTGCCGCGCGCGGTCATCCGCGTGCAGCTCCCAGGCCGGACCAGCCAGCGTGAGCAGCGCATCGCGCAAGGTCATGGGGCCGAGGTGCAGGTGTGCCGCCGGCAACGGCAGCGCGTACAGCTCGATCACAGCATGCGCGTTCTGGCACAGGCTGTAGCCGCTGCGCTTGAGCACATGCCGCACCCCATCCCCGACCGTGGCGCGGGCATCCTCGGGCATGGACACGTCGATGGTCTGCAAGAGCAGGTCGCGCTGCGCCGCCATGGGGGCCAGTTCGACCAGTGTGTAGCGGGCGTAGCGCACAACCGGGATGTACTCGGGCGCTTCGGGTTCGGGCGCGGCCGAGACTTCCTCGATGGTGTCGGGCGCGACCGGCGCAGTCGTCGTCGCGCAGCCACCGGCCAGCACCGACCACAGTAGGCCGAAAAATCCCGCCAGCAGGCGGCGTTCGGGATGGTGAAACCAGGGTGGAGAGGGGCACATAGCTCGGTGTCCAGAAACATCGAGCCCTCACCATCGCCGCTCGGGCCACGAGCGGCAGCAAACAATGCGAACCAGGCAGCGCCCGATTTGCTAGGAGCGACAAAAGATGGTCGGTGACGAGTCCCTGGGGAAACTCGCCAGGGAATCAAAACGTTATATTTGGCACACTACTTCCGCTCAGTTTGCAGAGCGGAGATTTCATGGGCTAGGAACCATATAAGAGCGGCGCAGTAGAAAGCTAAGCGCGCTGTATCGGAGTCGATTACCAATGACGGCCAGCTCATTCTGTTCATCAAAACGCGCTCGATCGCTGCGTCAGAACCGAGGAATGCACAGCAGAGTCCCGGTTTGAAAGTCAGATCTCGTGGCTCGTCGGCTATCTGTCTGGCTGATAAAACCAACAACGAGAGACAAGCCTTAATCGCACTTCTTGAGGAACCGGATGTTACCGTCAACGATGCCTGTCCGTTTGGCACCTCATGACCCGCGCTGGGCGAACCAAGCGGCGAACGAAGCAGAGCGACTTAAACAGGGCGTGGACTCGATCCTCCAAGTCCATCATATCGGCTCAACTTCTATTCCGGGAATCGCCGCTAAGCCCATCCTCGACCTTATGCCGGTCGTTCTGAACTTGGCCGCATTGGATAGCGAACGATCTGCCGTTGAAGCCCTTGGCTACGTATGGCACGGAGCCAACGGCATCGAGGGAAGGCGCTATTGCACCCTACATGATCCTGAAACGGGTGAGCGCCTCATTCAAATTCACTGCTTCGCGGATGGAGACGCCGCTATCCGCAGACACCTCGCTTTCCGCGATCTTCTGCGTAGTTCGCCGAGCCTCGCAGATCAGTACGAACGGGAGAAGTGCCGATGTGCAGCGCTACATCCCGAAAACAGTCGTGCGTACTCTGATTGCAAGGACGCTTGGATTAAGCGAATCGAAGCGGAAGCATTGTCTCGCTTTTCCTAGCCTCAACTTCAATGTCCGCTTTCGCGCGGCTGTACCGGCGTACGGTCGCGGCAAGCATGGCCCATCAGCATAGCTTCGGGGGCGCGACTTGGCCCGCGCCTAACTTCTTGAATCCCCGTCCTTGATAAACCTGCTGTGGCGGGCTTAGGCGAAATCCAGCGCAACGCCGAGCTGGAGCCATCGTGAGACAAAAAAACGGCCCCGAAGGGCCGTAAGTGGAAGGCATCACGCGGCGACAAGCTGCCGGGCCAGTGCGACCTCGACGGAATCACCGTCCTGGTTCAGGACATCAAGCCCGGATTCGGGCACGTCGCCCGAGGTGGACTGCGAGACCATGATCTTCTTGGCCATCAGCTCCAGGCAGGTCATCTGCGAGGAACCGGCGTAGCCGAGGTAGATCACACGCACGGGCTGCTTCTGCCCGATGCGCCAGGAGCGGCGTGCCGCCTGTTGGAGGCTATATACGTTGTAGCCCGACTGCATGAACACGATCGTCGGGAACTCCAACAGGTCCAGCCCCGTCTTGACCAACTCGGGGTTGGTGATGAGCACGTCGATGCCACGGTCCAGTTGCTCGGCGATCCAGTCTTCGCGACGGCTGGCATCCACGCTTGCGCGCAGCACCGCCACCCGAAAACCTTCCTGTTCCAGCAGTACCTTCAGGCGTGACGTCGTGTCGCGCGTGCCGGTATAGACCGTGTAGGCCAGGACCTTGCGGCCCTGTGCCTTCTCCTCTTTGCAGATGTCGATCAGCTCACGCTCCTTGGGGCTGATCTCGAACTCGTTGAACTGAGCCGGGACAAACGCCAAGGTGTTGCGCGTGCGCGGATGCACCACGGTCTCCGACCGGAAGCAGCAATCCGGCCAGGCCAGCAGCACGTTGAGGACCACACCCAGCAAGGTCGTATCGCGTCGCGCCAGAGCCTGTTTCAGCTCCGCGGTCAGCCGACCCGCCAGATCGCGGTAGGCCGCGGCTTGCGCCGTGTCCATCGCGACTTCGCGGAACTCCTCGTCATACGGCGGCAGGACGTTGCCGCCGATGTCCTTGAGCTTGAGGAAGATCGTGAACGGCAGGATGCAACGAAGTACGCCCTTGGGGCCGAAGCCCGGGGCCTTGACCGTGCGCACCGATACCTTGGTGCCCTTGGCCGTCTTGTGCGCCGTGCCGGTGCTCTCGGAATAGATGTCCTTCAAGACCCCGTGATCGCGCATGAACGCCATCGCGGCCGAGGTCATGCTGCCGCTCGTGGTCGGGCGGTAGCCGTCTTCGATCATCCGCCCCGGAAGGGCTCGGAACAGCAGGTGAAAGAGATCATCACCATAGCCGCCCATCAGCGTGCCGGTCAGCAGCAAGGTCTTGCGAGCCTTCGCCGCCAGCACGCCCATGGCCTGGCCTTGGGCACTGCCACCGTTCTTGTACTCATGGGCCTCGTCGGCGACGAGCAGGTCGAACGTGCCTTGC
>NZ_JANJXQ010000126.1 GCF_024708915.1 Thiobacillus sp. | reverse complement strand
CCGGCCAGCACCGGCGACAGCAGGATGCGGTTGTAATTGGGATGTGGCTCGGCGCCGAACACGGTGATGTCGTAGAGGTCGGGCGCGAGCTTCAGCAGTTCCTCCAGCGTGCGCACCCCGGCCATGCCGTTGCCGACCATCACCAGCTTCATCCTGGGGCCGCGGCCCATGGGCGTACTCATATCCATCTCGTCACTCCAAACAAAAGACCCAATGTGATGACCGAGATACGCCGTTGCATTCGGTCTGCTTGCAGCCGCACCCGGCGAAGCCCTCAAGGCGCTCCATCATGGGTGAGTGCGAGGCGAAGCGGCGCGGCAATCCTGAGCGGCGGCTCCCATTGCCGGGTTGCCATGCTTCACCGCAATGACGGCTTCCTCATTGCAGGATTCAGCAAACACCATGCCATTCAGCCCGATCTCTTCAACGCCCTGTTTTTATTGCATTTGATTCCTCCGTTCGCGGCGCCACCCGGCGCGCACGCACCATCACGGTGCCGCGACGCACGCGATGCACCGAAACCTACGCCGCCGCCCGGCTCACGGCGATCAGCCGCTTCAGTTCCGGGACGCAGGAGCCGCACTCGGTGCCGCACTTCAAGTTCGATTGCAGCGCGGCCAGACCGGCGCCCGCCGCAATCGCGGCGGCGATGGCGGGCTCGGCCACATTCAGGCAATTGCACACGATGCGGCCGCGCCCCGCCTCGCCCGCCGGCGGCCGCGTCACCGGCGCCAGCATCCAGCTGCGCAGCGCGGCCATCCCCACGCCATCGACCATGGCGTCACGCAGCCACTCGAAGGCTGCCGTTTCGCCGCTGAGCCGCACCGCGGTCACCTTGCCGGAATCGACCCGCACCCGCTTGGAGATGCCGCGCGGACTGTCCTGGTAATGCATCACCGCGAGCGGGTCGTCCAGCCCCAGCGCCGCGTCAAGCGCCGCCAGCAAGGGTTCGGGTAACGCCTGCGTGTGCGCCAGGCGCAGCGTCAGCACGTCGCGTTCGCGCCCGGCCAGCCCGGCTGCGGCGTAGTCGCACGCACGCAGCAAGGGCTGCACCGCATCGAGCAGCAGCGTGCCGTCGCCCACTGCCAGCACGGCCATGCGCCACGGCAGCTCGGCCCTGGTCACCTGCACCGCGGCATGCTTGAGCTCGGGCTGCTTCGACACCGCATCGAAAAGCGGCAGGGTCAACGCGTTGATCCCGCGCCCCGCCATGAAGCGCGCGCCCCAGTGCATCGGCAGGAAACACTGGCCGGGACGCACGCTGTCGCTCGCCTCGGCCACGACGATCACTTCGCCACGGCGGCTTTTCACGCGTACCAGGTCGCCGGCTTTCAGCCGCCGCAATTCGAGATCGCGTACGTTCATCGCCAGCGCCGGGGTGTCGGCGTGCGCAAACAGCCGCGCCACGCGGCCGCTGCGGCTCATCGCGTGCCACTGGTCGCGCAGGCGGCCGGTGTTGAGGTGCAGCGGGTAGCGCGCGTCGATCGCCTCGGCCAGCGGGCGATACGGCGCGGCATGGAAGCGCGCGCGGCCGCTGGCGGTGGGATAGATGCCGTCCGTGTACAAGCGCGCTTTTCCGGCGGATTCGCCTTCGGGAAACGGCCATTGCTGCGGACCGGCGTCGAGCCGCGCGTAGCTCAGGCCGGTGATGTCGAGATCGCGTCCGCGCGTGGTCTCGCGGTGCTCGTTGAATACTTCCTCGGCGCCGGCATAGGGAAACAGGCGCGCACCCTGCTCCGGCCGTAGCCGCCGTGCGAAGTCGCACACGATGTCCCAGTCGGCGCGTGCTTCGCCCGGCGGCGGCACGGCCGCGCGCACGCGCGAAATGCGGCGCTCGGAGTTGGTCATCGTGCCGTCGGTCTCGCCCCAGGTGGAGGCCGGCAGCAGCACGTCGGCAAACGGCGCGGTTTCGGTGTCGGCGAAGGCCTCTTGCAGGACCACGCATTCGGCCGCCAGCAGCGCTTCCTGAACCTTGTTCTGGTCGGGCAGCGACTGCGCGGGGTTGGTGCAGGCGATCCAGATTGCCTTGATCTCGCCGCGCCGCACCGCCTCGAACATTTCCACCGCAGTTTTGCCCGGCGTCGCCGGCACGTCCTCCACGCCCCACAAGCGCGCGACTTCCGCGCGATGCGCCGGATTGGCCAGATCGCGGTGCGCCGACAGCAGATTCGCCAGTCCGCCGACCTCGCGTCCGCCCATCGCATTGGGCTGACCGGTAAGCGACAGCGGCGCGGCACCCGGCTTGCCGATCTGTCCCGTGGCCAGATGCAGGTTGATCAGCGCGGCGTTCTTGTCGACGCCGCAGGTGGATTGATTCAGTCCCTGGCAATACAGCGACAGCGTCGGCCCGGCGGCGAACCAGCGCGCCGCCTGCACGATGTCGGCGGCGGCCACGCCGCAGATCGGCGCCACCTTCTCCGGGGTGTAGCCGCGCACCAGCTCGCGCAGTGCCTCCCAGCCTTCGGTATGCGCGGCGATGGCGGTGCGGTCGATCAGCTCCTCCCACAGCATCGCATTGAGCATGGCGTGATACAACGCGACATCGGTGCCGGGCAGGAGAGCGAGATGCAGGTCGGCATCCGTCGCCGTATCGGTGCGGCGCGGATCGACCACGACGAGCTTCAAATCCGGATTGGCGCGGCGCGCAGCCTCGATACGGCGGAACAGGATCGGATGCGCATACGCCGTGTTCGAGCCGGCGATGAAAATCGTCGCGGCGTGATCGATGTCGTCGTAGCAGCCTGGCGGTGAGTCGGCACCCAGCGTGGCCTTGTAACCCGCCACCGCCGACGACATGCAGAGGCGCGAATTGGTGTCGACGTTGTTGGTGCCGATCAGGCCTTTGGCAAGCTTGTTGAAGACGTAATACGCCTCGGTGGTGAGCTGGCCCGATATATAGAAGGCCACCGCATCGGGGCCGTGTTCATCGACGACCGCGCGGAATTTGTCGGCGACATGATCGAGCGCCGCATCCCAGCTCACCCGCTGGCGCGGCAGCGTCTTATCGGTACGCAACTCGGGATACAGCGCCCGCCCGGACGCCTGCGCCGACAGCGCCAGCGTTGCGCCCTTGGTGCACAGCTTGCCGCGGTTGGCCGGGTGCGCCGGATCGCCGCGCACGCCGGTGATCTTCCCGGCGGCGGCTTCGATCAGCACCCCGCAACCGGTGCCGCAATAACAGCAGACAGATGAAACGACAGACATGATGGCTCCTTGCCCTGTCTGTCAGCAGGCTCTGTGCCAGTGCGAAGCATCCCAGTCAATTCAATGGCTTGAGCGAACTCTGGCTGGCGCGATATGGGCGAGGCGCGCAAGCTCGGTGCATGGCTGGAGCGGCGTGCTGTAAATTAGTGCGTCTGTTAACTGCTGGATCCCCCATGGAAATCCTCTTCTTGATCGCGCTGATCGTTCTCAACGGCGCATTCGCCATGTCGGAAATCGCCCTGGTGACGGCGCGCCGCGCCCGCCTGGCGCGGCTGGCCGAAGACGGCGACGCCTCGGCAGCAGTCGCGATGAAACTGCACGACGATCCGACGCGCTTCCTGTCGACGGTGCAGATCGGCATCACCTCGATCGGCATCCTCAGCGGCATCGTCGGCGAAGCGGCGCTGGCGCAGCCGCTGGCGCAGTGGCTGCAGTCGCTCGGGATGGAAATGGAAGCCAGCCGCATCGCTTCGACCGCGCTGGTGGTCGTCGTCATCACCTATGTCTCGATCGTCGTCGGCGAACTGGTGCCGAAGCGCATCGGCCAATTCAACCCCGAGGGCATCGCCCGCCGGGTGGCGCGTCCGATGCATCTGTTGGCGATTCTGGCACGCCCGTTCGTGCGCCTGCTGGCGGGGTCGACCGACGCGATCCTGCGCGTGCTGGGCAAGCAGCCGTCCAGTCAGGAAGGCGTGATCGAGGAGGAAATCCACGCCCTGCTGGAGGAAGGCTCGGAGAGCGGCGTGATCGAGCAGCAGGAACGCGAGATGGTGCGCAACGTGTTCCGCCTCGACGAACGCCACATCCATTCGCTGATGATCCCGCGCGCCGACATCGTCTATCTCGATACCACGCTGCCGCCGGAGGAAAACCTGCGCCGCCTGACCGAATCGGAGCACTCGCGCTTTCCGGTCTGCAAGGGCGGGCTCGACGAGGTGCTCGGCATCGTCGGCGCCAAGCAGTTGCTCAACCAGACGCTGCGGGGCGGCCGCCCCGACCTCGCCGCGCAGCTGATGCCGGTGGTATACGTGCCGGAAAGCCTGACCGGCATGGATCTGCTGGAACAGTTCCGCGCGTCGGACACCCAGATGGTGCTGGTGATCGACGAATACGGCGAGATCAATGGCCTGGTCACCATGCAGGACGTGCTGGAAGCGGTGACCGGCGAATTCAAGCCGCGTAATCAGGCCGACGCGTGGGCGGTGCGGCGCGAGGATGGCTCCTGGCTGCTCGACGGCCTGATCCCGATCCCCGAACTGAAGGACCGACTGGAACTGAAAAGCGTGCCGGAGGAAGATCGCGGCCGCTACCACACGCTGAGCGGACTGGTGATGTGGCTGTCCGGACGGCTGCCGCAGACCGGCGACATCCTGGTCTGGGAGAACTGGCGGCTGGAGGTGGTCGACCTCGACGGCAAGCGCATCGACAAGATCCTTGCCACGCCGGTTCCGCCCGCACAAGACGCGCCGTCCGACATGCCCGCCGGGCCGGCTTGACGCCCGACGGGCATCCCCGCGGCCGCGGCGATCAGGCCTTCTCGCCGCTCGCCAGCAGCATGCCGCCCCACGGCAGCGCAGCGGGCACGCCCCGCTCCAGCCCGCGTGCCCAGCGCGTTCCCGTCGGCAGATAAATCGCCGAGCGCAATGTCAGCTTGCGCACCGGCAAGCCGGAAAACAGCGCGCGCACTTCGCCTGCGGCATGCCAGCGGGCGCCGCGATAGGCGCCGCTGCCGCCGTCCCGCCCTTTTTGCCGATACAGCAGGCTGCTCCGGTTGAGCCAGCCGATGGCGAAGCGGCGGCGCGTCACCCGCACGGCCTCGGCCACGGCCTGCCGCTCGTCGTCGACAAAACAGAGCGCGGCGATGGACAGCACACGGTCGAAGCTGGCGTCGGCGAACGGCAGTGCGCGCGCGTCGCCTTCCACCCAGTTCACCTCCGGGCTGCTGCGGGCGCGCGCGTAGTCCAGCCACGCGGAATCGGGATCGAGCCCGGTCGCGGCGAGGCCGTCGGCCGCGGCGCGGCGGGTGAACCAGCCGGTGCCGCAGCCGACGTCGAGCAGGCTGTCGCCGGCCTGCGGCGCGAGCAGCCGCATCGCCAGCGCGTATTCCGTATCGCCGACCCAGCGTCCGCGCGGCGTGGCGTACCAGGCGTCGTAGTCGGCGGGATTCGTCATGCCGCCGCCGGCCGGCACAAGCGGCGCTCGACGCCGACAACCGCGATCAGCGCGGCGACCAGCAGCGGCACCACCGCGAGATTCAGCGCAATCCAGCCGAAACGGTCGTACAGCCATCCCGCCGAGAGGGTGGCCAGCGCCACCAGGCCGAAGACGATGAACTCGTTCACTGCCTGCACTTTCAATTGTTCGGCCGGCCGGTAAGTCTGGGTCAGCAGCGTGGTGCCGCCGATGAAGGCGAAATTCCAGCCGACGCCAAGCAGCACCAGCGCCGACAGAAAATGCAGGAATTCGACGCCGGACAACACCACTGCGACGTGGCCGAGCAGCAGGACGAATCCGGCCTGCATGATGCGCGGCGCGCCGTAGCGCTGGATCAGCGAGCCGGTGAAGAAGGAAGGCGCGAACATGCCCACCACGTGCCACTGGATCACCGGCGTCACACTCGTTTCCGGCAGGCCGCAACCCAATATCGCCAGCGGGGTTGCCGTCATCACCATGATCATGACGGCATAGCCGACGGCGGTGCCGAAGATCGCCACCCGCAGCACCGGCTGGCCCAGCAGTTCGCGCAGCGGGCGCACCGGGCCGGTGTGCGCGGCGGCCACGCCAGGGAGCCGGAGACGGGAGAGCAGCACCAGTGCGGCGAGGCTCAGGACGCCTTGCGCCAGATAGGAGCCGACGAAGATGTGTCCGCCGATCCAGTCGCGCCCCCATTGGCCGAGTTGGGGGCCAAGGAAGGCCGCGACCACGCCGCCGGCCACCACCAGGGAAATGGCCTTGCCGGCACGCTGCGGCCCGGCCGCCTCGACCGCGGCGAAGCGGTAGTAATTGGCGAATCCCTGGTAGCTGCCAATCAGGAAATGGCCGACGACGAAACCGCCAAAGCTGCCCTGCTGGAGCGCGAGCGCGCTCAGCAGGCTGCCGCCGACGCCCAGCAGCGCGCCAAGCAGGAAACCCGGGCGGCGGCCATGCCGGCGCATCAGCATGGCCGCCGGCAACGAAGCAATGGCGGTGCCGATCACCATCGCCGCCACCGGCAGCGTCGCCAGCCCCTTGTCGGGCGCGAGCATGCTGCCGAGGATCGCGGCGAGCGCCATCGACAGGACAATCGCAGAAAGCGTCAAGGCCTGGCTCAGCGCCAGGATCAGGATGTTGCCGCGGTACGAGGCGGTCATCGGGCTGCGCCCGTCAGGTTCGGCAAAGCCCACGGCGGGTTCCGATTCAGAGACATGATCGATGGGAGCTTACGCCCCTTCCGGCACGCGCTCCAGGAGGGTTCAACTTCAATCGGCATCCGGGTTGAGACGCGGGTGGGTTTCCTCACACGCCAGCAATACGACCAGGCCCGAGACGAACATGGCGGCGGCGGTGAACCAGAACCCCGCCTCGATGCCGCCGGCCAGCGCCGCCACCGCGCCCAGCAGCAGCGCGCCGATGCCGTAGCCGAGGTCGCGCCAGAAGCGGTAGATGCCGATGGCCGAGCCGCGCCAGTTGGGATGGGCGATATCGGACACCGCCGCCGACAGGGTGGGATACAGCAGCGCCATGCCGAAGCCCATCACCGCGGCGGCGAACGACCACCACAGTTCGCCTTCGCCCAGCAGCACCAGTGCGACGCCGGCGCCGCACAGCCACATGCCGGCGACGATGGGCTTCTTGCGGCCGACGCGGTCGGACCAGTGGCCGGTGAAAAACTGCGAGATGCCCCAGACGAAGCCGTAGATCCCGACCACCCAGCCGATGCCGGCAAGCGACAGGCCGTGCTGGTAGAGATAGACCGGGAAGAACACCCACACCAGCGCATCGACGAATTTTTCCACCAGGCCGGCCTGGCTGATCGAGGCCATGCGCGCATCGCGCCACGACATCAGGGTGAACACTTCCCAGGTGCCGGGCGTATCGGAAATATTGTTGGGGTAGCGCGGCTTCGGCCCGGTCATCAATCCCGCAGCATGCTTTTTGCCCTCGGCGTGCGCCCACGGCAGGGTGTCCTTCACCCACAGCAGGGTCAGCAGGCCGGCCAGTCCCACCACCACGAGGCCGAAAATCAGCAGGCCCTCGCGCGGCCCGTAGGCGGTGGCGAGGTAGCCGGTGACGATGCCCGCCACCGCGACGCCGAAGTAGCCGGCGAACTCGTTGAGGCCGATGGTCAGCCCGCGCTGGTCGGCGCTGGTGAGGTCGAGCTTGGAGGTCTGCGTCATCGACCAGGCGAGACCCTGGTTCACCCCCAGCAGCACGGTCGCGGCGACGATCCAGCCCCAACTCGGCGCGTAGAGGATCATGAACGGAATCGGCACCGCGGCGAGCCAGCCGAGGAACAAGACCTTCTTGCGGCCGATGCGCTCGGACAGCCGCCCGGCAACGAAGTTGAGGGTGCCCTTGACGAAGCCGAAGGCGGTGACGAAGGCCATCAGCATCATGAACGAGCCCTTGGCCACGCCGAACTCGGTTTCGGCCAGCGCCGGCACCACGGTGCGGAACATGCCGATGGTCAGGCCGACGAAGAACACCTGCACCAGCTGATGCGAGAACTGGGCGAAGTTGGGGCGGATGCCGTAGCGGTGCTCGTCCACCACGCGGGCCGCGTTCTGGGTCAGCGACATGAATCAGGCGCCCAGGTTGAAGGCGACCATGCGGGCCATTTCTGCGGGACGCGGCGGAATGGTCTCGGTCAGGGCGGCGACGAATTCGTCGCGGCTCATCGCCAGCATGGGGTTCCAGCGTTTCTCGAAGCCGATGGTCGACATCGGCTTGCCCGACATGCCGGCGCCGCAGGCGCTGCCTGAGGTGTGGCCGGGATACAGCTCGACCTCGGGCGCCAGCGTCAGCAGGCGCTGGTGCACCGTGTCGTAGATCTGCCCGGCCATCTCGGTTTCCTTGCCCGCAAGATCGGGCCGCCCTGCGCTGCCGACGAACAGGGTATCGCCGGTCAGCACGAACCACGGTGCCGCATCGTCCGTCGTGGCGCGACGCTTGTCGGCCACCGTCAAACAGATGGAGTCGGGAGTGTGGCCCGGGGTGTGCAGCACGTCGACGACGACATTGCCGACGTCGATGCGCTGGCCATCCTTGAGCGGCGCGAAAGGAAACTTCGCCCGGCTGCTGTTGGATTCGTGCAGACAATACAGCGCGCCGGTTTTCCCGGCCAGCGCGCGGCCGCCGGAGAAATGGTCGGCGTGGACATGGGTGTCGATCACGTGGGTGATCTTGACGTCCTGCCTGGCGGCTTCGTCGATGAACCATTGTTCGTCGCCGAGCACCGGGTCGACGGCGACGCCGGCATGGCAGGAACCGCAGCCGAAGAAGTAGGAAAGCGTGGCGTCCTGCGCCAGCAGTTGACGAAAAAACATGGCAGTCTCCTTGGGTTCTAATTCAAATGAGCGATTCAGGACTCGGCCAGCGGCAGACCGGCCGCCTGCCATTCGGGGATGCCGTCGGCGATCTTCTGCGCGCGGTAGCCGTGTTCCTTCAGCAGCGCCACCGCCTCGGCGGACATCATGCAGAACGGCCCGCGGCAATAGGCGACGATGTCGCGGTCGGCGGGCAGTTCCTTGATGCGCGGGCGGTTTTCTTCGAGCGGCATCGAGCGCGCAAACGGCAGGTGGCCGTCGGCGTATTCGGCCGGCGGGCGCACGTCGATCACCACCACCTCGCCGCGCCGCGCCTTCTCCATCAGCGAGCGCCGCGTTTCGGCGTCGAGCTTTTCCGGCGCGGCAAAGATCTGGTCCATCGCCACTTTCAGCTCGACCAGGTGTTCTTCCGCGACCGTGCGCAGGTTGACCCACAGCGCGCTGACGTCCGCCCCCGACAGCCGGTAGGCGATGAAGCGGCCGTCGCGCTGCGTCTCGACCAGGCTGGCCGCTTTCAGTACCTTGAGATGCGCGCTCGCCAGCTTGATGTCGATGCCGGCTTCGGTGGCCAGGGCGTCGACGGTCTTCTCGCCCTGCGCGAGGATTTCCAGCAACTCCAGCCGCTTGGGGCTGGACACCGCCTTGCCGATGCGGGCGACCTGTTCGTAGAGCAGGTCTTTGGTTTTGCGTTTGTCCATGGAGATAACATTCTCACGATCATTAGAATGTTGCAAGCGATATTTCCACCATCCGGGGCCAGTCAACCCGACCGCATCCCGCGCTGGAAAAGGCGCGCGGAACCGCGCCCCCGCAGGCGCTTAGACCGGTCCACTATAGATGCAGCCCGAATCGTGCGTTTCCATCACCTTGATCCGCGACAATCCAGGCAGCGCGGGCTTGAGCTGCCGCCACAGCCACTGCGCCAGATTTTCGCTGGTGGGGTTCTCCAGTCCGGCGATGTCGTTCAGGTTACGGTGATCGAGCGCGGCATGGATCGGCTGCCAGGCCGCCCCGATGTCGGCAAAATCGAGCACCCAGCCGAGCGTCGGATCGAGGTCGCCGCTGACGGTCAGTTCGACCTCGAACGAATGGCCATGCAGGCGCGAACAGGGATGGGATGCGGGCAGCGCGGGCAGCCGCCGCGCGCATTGCAGGTGGAAGATGCGGAAGATGTCCATGCGGCATTTTCGCGCAAGACGCTGCGGATGACCATGCGGCAAGGCTACGGAATGTATGCGCGCCCGGACAAACTATCGGGTGTTCCTTATGCGCTGCGCGAAGCGGGGTTCACCCGGAGACAACATCAGGGAAGGCATGGCTGGCAGCGCCGCCGGGCCGGATTGCGCGCGGCCTGCCGGTGGAGGCGTGCAAGACCTGCCGAGACCGCCCGCGCGAACAACGCTTCAGTCCGGGCAACAGCCGTCCGGCTTGCCGCCCGTCTGGACCGGCGGGCAGGGCACGCTGCCATACGAACAGAATACGCAGCAGTCCCCCGGTTTGGGTTTCAGTAGCGTGTGGCACGCCTCGCACGCGTAATACCACTGGCAGGCGTCGCTCGGCATGGTTTCGGTCTTGACGTGCCCGCAAACGGGACAGGTCAGCGTGGAGTCCATCACTACCGTGTTCCCTGCCCCCTCCCGGCTCATGCGGCGATCTCCCTGACCAGCGCATTGCGCCGGCCGGTTTCGCTGCCGGTGAGCACGAAACCCTGCAGGCGGCCGCTGCCATCGGTATGCAGCGCGCACACGCCGGTGTCGCCGCATTCCACGTTCCAGCCGCCAGCCGCGCCGGCTTTGGGCGGCAGCGCCGCCACCGGGTGCGCCGGGGTTTTCACCATCACCGGCATCGCCGGATACGCCACCGGGGTCGGGGCACCCGTCAACGTGGCGGCGAGCGCGCGCGCCTGCGCCATCAGCGGCTGCACATAGGGCAGATTGAGCCCTTCGATTTCGACGCAGTCGCCTATTGCGTACACATTGGCGGTACCGGTTTGCAGCAGACGATCGGCCTGGATGCCGCGCCCTACCGGGATGCCTGCCGTCTGCGCCAGTTGGGTGCGCGGACGCAGGCCGATCGCCGACAGCACGACATCGGCTTCGATGGCCTCACCATTGTCGAGCACGACCCGATAGCCGTTTGCGGCCGCTTCGACGCTTTTTCCGCTGCGCCCGAAATGCCAGCGCACCCCCAGCATGGCCAGGCTGTCGGCCAGCCGTTGGCCGGCTTCAATCGGCAGCAGGCGCTCCAGCGGCCAGTCGCCCAGATGCACCACGTCGACCGCGAACCCGGCGTGCACCAGATCGTTGGCGAACTCGCAGCCGATCAGCCCCCCGCCCAGAACGGTGATGCGCTTCTTGCCATCGATGGCGCCGCGGAAAGCCGCATAATCGGCGAGGTCGTTCACCGCCAGCACGTCCACCGCGCCGCTGCCGGCAAGTCCGTGCGGGATCGGATCGGCGCCGAGGGCGAGCACCAGCTTGCCGTAGGCGATCTCGCCCTGCCCCGTGGTGATGCGCTGCCTCTGCGTGTCGATGGCCGTGACGCGGGTGTGCGTCAGCACCGTCGCGTTCTGCTCGGTCGCCATCTTCTCCGCGCTGGCACTCGCTAGCGCCGCGGCGGTCTTGCCCGCGGCGAGCGCGTTCGACAGGTTGGGCTTGGAATAGAAGGCGCCGTCGTCCGCAGTCACGAGCGTGACCGGAACGGCCGCGTCGCGCTTGCGGATTTCCTTCAGCAGCGTGTAGCCGGCAAGGCCGGAACCGACGATGACAATTAATCGGTTCGGGCTCAGCGTTTGCTCCTTTATGCCCGCAAGGGTGCTCTCCCCCAAGGGGGAGAGGGTTGGGGAGAGGGACGTGTGCATGGGATTCTCCTGGGTCAGTGAGGCCGCGCCGGGCGCGGCCTCGGGGATGGCGACGATGCTCAGGCGGGGCTGACTTCAACCATCTCGAAATCCGCTTTCGCGACGCCGCAGTCCGGGCATTCCCAGCCCTCAGGGACATCCTCCCAGCGGGTGCCGGGGGCGATGCCGTGCTCCGGGTCGCCATTGGCTTCGTCGTAAACATAACCGCAAACAATGCATTGCCAGCTTTTCATGATGTGTCCTTTCAATTTATAAATAGTCTTCAGTCGTCCGCTCAGACCGTGATCGCGTCCTTTTGCGCCTGGTAGTGCTTTGCGTGCTTCTCTTCCACCCTGGCCAGCGCGGCGAAGCGCTTGGCGGCCTTGTCCAGCACGCTCCTGAACATCTCGGCGTGCTCTTTCGATTCGACGATCTGCTCGTCCATCTCTGCCACGGCGGCGCTGTTGCCCTCGATCATCGCCTCGTGGCGGAACTTCGGGTACATCTCGGCGTATTCGTAGGTTTCACCTTCGATTGCGTACTGCAGGCATTTTTCCGGCGTCATCGTCTCGCTGGAGAACAACAGCTCGGCATGGCCGAAGGCGTGCAGGATTTCCTGCGCCGCGGTGTCCTCGAACACCCTGGCGGTCGCTTCGTCGCCCTGCTTGCGGCACTGGCGCGCGAACCACAGGTACTTGATGTGGGCCATCGACTCGCCGGCAAAGGCGGCTTCGAGGTTCTGGATGGTCGGGGATTTCGTGTTCTGCATGTTTCGCTCCTTGTGGTTGATTTGCGTTGTCAATCAAGACAGGAACGATATTAGGGATTATCGATAAATCGATCCAACGGATAATATTCATAATAACGATTGAAGATATCAATCGCTACTGCCTTTCCACGCGCCGGCTGTGCCACACTTGCCGACCCGCCATTCGCCGGAATCCGCCATGCCTCGTCCGCCGCTCCCCGTCCGATCCGCCGCCGCGCCTGTGCGCCAGGCGCTCGACCGCTGATGGACTGGACGCTGTTCGGCTCGGCGCTGCTGTCGTCGACCCTGTTCCCTGGCGGTTCCGAAGCGCTGCTGCTGTATCGCCTGCACCAGGGCGCCGACCCGTTTGCCAGCGTGGCGGCTGCCACTGCCGGCAACGTGCTCGGCAGCCTCATCACCTACGGCATGGGGCGGTTCGGCCGGCGCGCCGTGCAGCGCGGCAGCGAAAAAACCGAACGCCGCATGGCCCGGGCCGAACGCTGGTTTCTGCGCTACGGCCGCCCCAGCCTGCTGCTGGCGTGGCTGCCGCTGGTCGGCGACCCGCTGTGCCTGGTCGCCGGGGTATTGCGTGTCGGGGTGGGAAGTTTTCTGCTGCTGGTGACGCTGGGCAAGCTGGCGCGCTATGCCGCGCTGGCCTGGCTGATGTGATCAGGCGAAGCGGGCGCGCCAGCGGGTCAAGGCCGCTTCCAGCCGCGCCATGCTGACATAGAAGGTGGGGGTGATGTAGAGGGTGAGGAACTGCGAAAACACCAGCCCGCCGACCACCGCGATGCCGAGCGGACGGCGCGCCTCGCCGCCGGCGCCGAAGCCGACGGCGATCGGCAGGGTGGCGAAGATGGCGGCGAAGGTGGTCATCATGATCGGCCGCAGACGCACCAGGCTGGCTTCGACGATGGCGTCCTCGGCGCTCAGCCCGGCGCGCTGCCGGGTCAGCGCGAAGTCGACCATCATGATGCCGTTCTTCTTCACCAAGCCGACCAGCAGGATGATGCCGACGAAGCTGAAGATGTTGAGCTCCTCGTCCAGCAGAAGCAGCACCAGCAGCGCACCGAAACCGGCGAGCGGCAGCGCGGTGAGGATGGTGAGCGGATGCCCGAGGTGCTCGTACAGCACCGCCAGCACCATGTAGATGACGACGACGGTGAACAGCAGCAGCAGCGGCAGCTGCAGCGTCGATTCCTGGAATTTCTGCGCAGCGCCGGTGAATTCGAGCGCCACTTCCGCCGGCACGACGTCCCGTGCCGCTTCGAACGCGGCCGCCAGCGCCGCATCGAGCGAGACGCCCGGCGCGAGGTTGAACGACAGCGTGACGGCGGGCTGCTGGCCGTAGTGATGCACCGCGATCGGCCCGACCCCGGCTTCCACCCGCGCCACCGCATCGAGCCGAGTGAGCGTGCCGGCCGCGGTTTTCAGCGGCAGCTGGCCGATGATCGCCGGGTTCAACTGGGCTTCCGGCAGCGCCTTGACGCTCACCAGGTACTGGTCGCTGGTGCCGTAGATTTCGCTGATGCGGCGTCCCCCCAGCGCGTCGTACAGGGTTTGCTGGACCTGTTGCGCGGTCACGCCGAGGCGCGCCGCCTCGATCTGATCGAGGCTGACGCGCAGTTCCGGGTTGCGCAGTTCCAGGTTGCTGTTGACGTCCTCGATCTGCGGCACCGCGTCCAGCCGCTTTTCGACCGCGGCAGAGGCGGCTTTCAGCGCCTCGAAGTCGCCCGAGGTCAGGGTCAGCTGATAGTCGCTGCTCGACGCCAGCGCACCGACGTTGATCGAAGCCGGGTTTTGCAGCGTGACGTTGACGCCGCTCACCTTGCGGGTCTGCGCGCGCAGTTCCTCGATTACCTGGTCCGCGCCGGGCCGGCCGCCGCGCGGCGTCAGCCGGATCACCAGCCGGCCGACGTTGCCGCCGGTCACGCCACCGCCGGCCTGTCCGGCCGAGGAGGTCAGGCCTTCGACCGCAGGATGCTGCTGCACGATGGCGGCGATTGTCTGCTGGCGCGCGCTCAGTTCCTCGAACGGGATGCCCTCGGGATACTGGATGCTGGCGAAAATCATTCCCGAGTCGACGCGTGGAATGAAGCCCTGCTTGACCTGCCCGGCCAGCCACAGCATCGCGCCCAGCACCGCCAGCGACAACAGCAGCATCGCGCCGCGATGGCGCATGCTGGCGCGCAGGGTGGCGCCGTAAAAATCGCGGAAGCGGTTGAATCCGGCATCGAACATGCGCGACAGCGGATTGTTGAGGGGTTCGTTCACCAGCCCGCGCGCGCACAGCATCGGCGTAAGCGTCAGCGCCACCACGCCGGACAGCAGCACGGCGACGCCGATGCTGACCGCGAATTCCTGAAACAGCCGGCCGATCATGCCGCCCATGAAGAGGATCGGCAGGAACACGGCGGCGAGCGAGATCGTCATCGACAGCACGGTGAAGCCGATCTCCTGCGCGCCGTCGAGCGCGGCCTGCATGCGCGGCTTGCCCATCTCCAGATGGCGCGCGATGTTCTCGATCACCACCACGGCGTCGTCGACCACGAAGCCGATCGCCAGCGTGATCGCCATCAGCGAGAGGTTGTTGAGGCTGTAGCCCAGCAGGTGCATGAAGGCGAAAGTGCCGAGCAGCGAACTCGGCAGCACCAGGGCGGCGATCAGCGTGGCGCGCAGGTTGTGCAGGAAGGCGAAGATGACCAGGATCACCAGCACCAGCGCGAGGATCAGGGTGAAGTTGACCTCGTGCAGCGAATCCTTGACGAAGCGCGAGCGGTCGAAATGCACCTGCAGGCGCACGCCGTCGGGCAGCTCGGCCTCGACCTGCGGCAGCATCGCGCGGATGCGGTCGGCGACCTCGACCGTATTCGCGCCCGGCTGACGCTGCACCGCCAGAACAATGGCGCGGGTGCCGTTGTACCAGGTCTTGCGCTTGTCGTCCTCGACACCGTCCTCCGCGCGGCCGAGATCCTTCACGCGCAGAGCGGTGCCGTCGTGATAGGCCACGATGATGTCGCCGAAGTCCGCCGCGTTGGCGAGCGCCACCGGCGCCTTCACCGTGTAGGCGCGGGTGGCGCCGTCGAGCGTGCCGGACGGCAGGTTGGCGTTGGCGCGCTGCACCGCCTCGATCACATCGGCGAACGTCAACCCGCGCTGCTGCAGCCTGGCGGGATCGAGATACAGCCTGAGCGCGTATTTCTGCGAACCGAATACCAGCACCTGCGCCACGCCGCTCAGGCTGGACAAGCGCTGCGCCACCCGTGAATCGGCGATGGCGTCGAGCTCGGTCAGCGGCAGCCGTTCGGCCGACAGCGCCAGATACAGAATCGGAGAATCGGCCGGGTTGATCTTGCGCAGCTGTGGCGGATCCATGCCCTGCGGCAGATTGCGCGCCGCCTGCGCGATCGCGGTCTGCACGTCCTGCGCGGCGGCGTCGATGTCGCGATCGAGCTCGAACTGCAGCGTGATGCTGGTGGAGCCCTGGCCCGACTGCGAGCTCATCGACTCGATTCCCGCCACCGTCGCCAGCTGCCGCTCGAGCGGCGTCGCCACGGTGTTGGCCATGGTCTCCGGATTGGCGCCCGGCAGCGACGCCGAGATGCGCAGCGTCGGAAAATCGACCTGCGGAAGGTCGTTCACCGGCAGCATCCTGTAGGCGAGCGCGCCGAACAGCGCCAGCGCCAGAACCAGCATCAGGGTGGCGACCGGGCGCT
>NZ_JANJXQ010000119.1 GCF_024708915.1 Thiobacillus sp. | reverse complement strand
GTCAGGTGGCGAGCTTTTGGGCGCGGATGGACTGGTATTCGTCTTGCCAGAACCATTTCTCTTCGCCGAAGGCGGGGACGAGTTGGTCGAGCCAGGTGGCTTTGTCGTCGTACTTGGCGAAGAAGGGGCGCTGGACCCAGTCGGGGTTGCGGCCCTGGATGAAACGCAGTTGCAGAACCTTCTCGCCCATGATCTCGCTCACACCCAGCACCTGCACCTTGCCGGGGTTGGCGGACATGCTGGGGCCGCGTACGGTACGGCAAAGCCCCCCTACCTGGCGGTAGGCTTCGCGGAAAATGTCCCAGGCACGTACCAGGGGCACGTTGAAGTAGTGCTGGGCACCGGTGTCGCGGGCGAGGAACATGTAGTAAGGCACACAGCCCAGATCTACCTGCTCGTTCCACATCCGGGCCCACAAGGCCGGGTCGTCGTTGATGTGCTGCAGCAGGGGGGATTGGGTGCGGATGACCGCACCGGTTTGCCTGATTTGTGCAATTGCCTGGCGTACCGGCTCGGGTGCCAGTTCCCTCGGATGGTTGAAGTGGGCCATCAAGGCAAGGTGCTTGCCGTTCGCCTCGACCTTGCGGAAGAGCGCCAGCAAATCGTCCGTGTCGTCGTCGCTCAGGAAGCGGTAAGGCCAGTAGCTGAGCGCCTTGGTGCCGATGCGGATGTGGCGCAGGTTGGGCAGATCGGCTTCGAGCAAGGGCTCGATGTATTGGGCCAGGTTGCGCGCCGACATGATCAGCGGATCGCCGCCGGTGAACAGCACATCGGTGACCTGCGGATTGGCCTGGAGATAATGGATCAGGCGATCCACTTCACGGCTGGCAAACTTGAGATCGGAGAGCCCGACGAACTGCGGCCAGCGAAAACAGAAGCTGCAATAGGCGTGACAGGTCTGGCCCTGGCTGGGAAAGAACAAGACGGTTTCCCGGTACTTGTGCTGCATGCCGTCGAGATTGTCGCCGTCGAGGCTGGGTATGTTGTGGCTGATCTGCCCGGCCGGATGCGGATTGAGCTGCAGGCGGATACGGTTTGCGGCGGCCTTGAGTTCGGCGCGGCCGGCGCCGCCTTTCAGCAAGGCGGCCATTTCCTCGTAGTGATGCGGCAACAGCATGCCGCGCTGGGGGAAGGTGAGCAGGAACAGGGGATCGGCAGGCACCCGGTCCCAATCGATGAGATGGTCGACAACAAAGTTGTTGGCCTTGAAGGGGAGGATCTGCCCTACCACTTCGATGTCGAATTTTATTTCTTCGGGCAGCCGTTCCATCTGCGGGATGTCGCGGAAGTTATTCAGGGAATAGGCCTTGTACTTATAAGATTCCTGCATGTAGCAATTCCATTTCATTTTTGGTTGGCCGGATACCAGGCAACGGGACGGCACGCTGCCCAGGCCTGGTTTGTTCCGGATGGAGGATGAGCGGAGGAAACGGGGCCGCGATGCCAGGGCCGCCGGATTCCTTTTCGAGGTGCCGTGGAAAAACGGGGCTTAGGTCCGCGGCTGTGTTTTTGTGGCTGGCTGAGCAGACCGATGGGCCGTGTCGTATCGATGCGGATGAAATCCAGGGCCTGTCGGGGATGCGCTCGAAACAATGCCCGGCCGGCTTGTGGAAGGGCATGTCCTGTGCGAGAGGGAAGCGTGTAAACGGCGTGTTTTACCTATCCAGAAAACAACTTCACATAAAATATTATTGAATAATAACATTTGATGGATACAGGCGTCCCCCCCCCCCACGCTGTGTTGACGTGATCCGGACTCATCTCATCAGCCCTGGCCGGGCCTTTTTCATGACTGCAGCGCGGGTGTTCGAAATCCCGTCCGGTCATCGGCGCGGCAAGCCAGCATTCACGTGTGCTGGAAGTGGCGTTGGGGGGGCTGTCAGGGGCTGGCAACCTTGGTCGATTCGTCAAAGAATGCCGGGGGCTACCGGATAGCGGGGAGGGATGTGCTGACCCGCTTGCTGGCTGGCCCTGCTTGTCCTTCCCTGTGCCCGTTCAGAACATGGCCGGCCCAGCCGTGGGGCGGTTCATAAATCCGCCAGGGTCTTGATGTGCACCGCCGCGCTGCGTCCCAGGGCGCTGAGGTCGTAGCCGCCTTCCAGTACCGAGACGATGCGTCCCTTGGCGTGGCGCGCCGCCACGCCCATCGTCTGCTCGGTGATCCAGACATAATCCGCTTCGACCAGCCCGAACTGCGCCATGTCATCCTCGCGGTGAGCGTCGAAACCGGCAGAGAAAAACAGCATCTGCGGCCGGAAGGCTTCCAGGCGCGGCATGATCTGCGCGCTGAAGGCTGCGCGGTAAGCGGCGCCGGCGGTGCCGGCGGGCAGCGGCACGTTGACGATGTGCCCGCTTGCGGTGTCGGCGCCGCAGTGGGGGTAGAAGGGGTGCTGGAAGGTGGAGCACAGCATCGCACGCGGATCGTTCCTGAAGATATCCTCGGTGCCATTGCCATGGTGGACGTCGAAATCGACGATGGCGACCCGTTCCAGGCCGTGCGCTTCCAGGGCATGCGCGGCCGCCACGGCGACGTTGTTGAAAATGCAAAACCCCATGGCCTGGCTGCGGGTGGCATGGTGTCCGGGCGGACGGCAGGCGACGAAGGCGCTGGCCACTTCGCCGCGCATCACCAGGTCGACCGCCATCACCGCGCCGCCGGCCGCATGGTAGGCGGCGTCCAGGCTGTGCGGGTTCATGCCGGTGTCGGGGTCCAGCGCGTGGAAACCTTGGTAGGGCGAGGCGGCCTCGATGGAATCGATATAGGCGGCGTCGTGCACCCTGAGCAGCTGGCTGCGGTGCACCAGTGGGGCTTCGCGGTGGATTAGATAATCGAACAGGTGGGCGGCATGCAGCCGGTCATCGATGGCGCGCAGACGCAGCGGGCTTTCCGGGTGCCCGCTGCCCATGTCGTGCTTGAGGCATTCGGGGTGGGTGATGTAGGCGGTGTGCATGACGCGGCCCAGGAGCAGAATGGTTCAACTATACGCTCGGCGGGATGGCGCTGTAACAGGGGATGGCCTAGGATAGGGCGTCCCCGATCCGATTGACTCGCTGCCGCACGCAGTCCTCAACGAAGCCATGTCCAAACACTATCTGCATCCCCTGTTCAACGCCCGCTCGGTTGCGGTCTTCGGCGCCAGCGAACGCGAGGATTCGGTCGCCGGAACTCTGTTCCGCAACCTGCGCAAATCCGGCTACAGCGGCGCGGTCTATCCGGTCAATCCGAAGCACCAGACGGTGTTCGGCGAACGTTGCTACGCCAGCGCCGGCGAGTTGCCGGCGGTGCCCGAGCTGGCGCTGATCGCCACCCCCGCGCCGACCATCGCGCCGATCATGGCGCAATGCGGGCAGCGCGGCATCCGCCATGCCGTCGTGCTGTCGGCCGGTTTCCGCGAAGTGGGCGCAAAGGGCGCCGCACTGGAAGCCGCCGTGGCCAGCGCAGCGAAGCAATACGGCATCCGCTTCATCGGCCCCAACTGCCTGGGCATCCAGCGGCCGGCCATCGGGCTCAACGCCACCTTCAGCCAGGGCGCCACCCTGACCGGCGATCTCGCGCTGGTGTCGCAGTCCGGCGCAATCTGCACCGCGATGATGGACTGGGCGGAAACCAACGGCATCGGTTTTTCCAGCGTGATCTCCACCGGCGCGTCGGCCGACCTGGATTTCGGCGAAATCCTCGACTACCTCGCCACCGACACGCAGACCCGCGGCATCCTGCTCTACATCGAAGGCATCCGCGACGCGCGCCGTTTCATGAGCGCATTGCGGGCGACGGCCCGCTTCAAGCCCGTCGTCATGGTCAAGGTGGGGCGCCACGCCACAGGGGCAAAGGCGGCGCAGTCGCATACCGGCGCGCTGGTGGGTTCGGACGCGGTGTTCGACGCCCTGGTGCGGCGCGCCGGGGTGGTGCGGGTCAACACCATCCTGCAGCTGTTCGCTTCGGCGCGCGCGCTGTCCAGCCATATCCGGCCCAGCGGCAACCGTCTTGCCATCGTCACCAACGGCGGCGGCCCCGGCGTCATGGCGACCGATCTCGCGGTGGATCTGGGGGTGCGCATGGCGGAACTGGCGCCGGCGACGCTCGATGCGCTCGACGCCGTGCTGCCGGCCAACTGGTCGCACGGCAATCCGCTCGACATCATTGGCGACGCCGCCGCCGGGCGTTACCGCGCGGCGGTGGACGCCTGCCTCGCCGACGACAACGTCGACGGCGTGCTGGTGATGCTGACGCCGCAGGCGATGACCCGGCCGACCGAGGTGGCCGAGGCGGTGGTGGAGGTGGCGAAGACCTCGCACAAGCCGGTGCTGACCTGCTGGATGGGCGAGGCGCAGGTGCACGCGGGGCG
>NZ_JANJXQ010000103.1 GCF_024708915.1 Thiobacillus sp. | reverse complement strand
TTGATGGTGTATTTGGGAATCTCGATCACCAGGTCGCTGCCGGCCACGCGCGCCTGGCACGACAGCCGCGACTGCGGCTCCAGGCCCCAGGCCTTGTCGAGCAGATCGTCCTCTTCTTCGGTGGACGCATCCAGCGAATTGAAGCCTTCGCGCACGACGACGTGGCAGGTGGTGCAGGCGCAGGATTTTTCGCAGGCGTGCTCGATCTCGATGCCGTTGGCGAGCAGGGTGTCGCAGATGGTGTCGCCGGGTTTGGCATCGATCACGGTGCCTTCGGGGCAGAGTTCGACGTGGGGCAGTACGATGAGTTGAGGCATGGCTTTCTGAATACGGCTGAATTGGGATACGGTCAGGCGGCTTTGGATTGCCGGCTCGGCAAGGCGGCGAGTGCGCCGTCCCATAATTGTAACCGGGCGGCGACGGCGGTTTCGGCCGCCGCTTCGGCCTCGCGCCATTTTCCCGGGTCATCGCCGCACAGCGCGGCGAGCAGGCGCAGCGACAGCGGCGCGTGGGAGTCCCCATCCAGCTGAACGTGGCGGTTGAGGTAATAGTGGAAGCTCGGCGCCTGCGCTTCGGTCACCGCCATGCGCGACAGCAGCGCGCGGAACATCGACGGGATGATGTGCTCGCGGCCCAGCGCCAGCGCGGCGCCAACCGTGTGCGGTTTGCCGCTGGCAAGAAAACCGAAGGTGGTGCGGGTGAAAGCGACGGACGGCGCGGGCGCCAGGCCCGAGTCGAGGGCCGCATCGACCCCCTGCTCCGCCACTTTCTGCACAAAGCGCGCAGGCACGCCGGCATCGGCGCCGATTTCGCGCATGGCGGCGAGATACAGCATGAAGTGGCTGGTATGGCCTTGCTGCCCCGGCGGCGCGGCGTCGGTTTCCTCTTCAAGCACCATCTCGTTGATGAAGCGCTGCACCGAGGCGTCGCCGCCCGGCAGCCACGGCCAGCGCGCGGGCGCGACTTCGTTCTGCAGGTACTTGACCAGCGACATGAAGTCCCATACCGAATAGACGTGATGCTGCATGAACACGCGCAGGTCGTCCGGCGTGGCGACAGCCGCATAGATCGGATGCGCGTCGAGCCGCACCCGCAGGGATTCGATGAAATCTGCGTTCAACATAACCAGGTTCAGCCAAAGGTTTCCAGTTTTTGCCCGGCCATCGCCCGGCGCACGTTCCGATCCATGCGGCGCTGGGCGAATTCGGTGGTGGCCGCATTCAGCGCCTCGATGCCGCGCTTGATGGCCAGATGACGATCGGGCCTGGCGTCGGGGCTCGACAGCAGGCTTTCGAGGGCGCCGATGCCGGCTTCGATCGCCGCGCTTTCCGCCGCGTCGAGCAGCGCGCCGTCTTCCGCCATGGCCGCCCGGATGGCGGCAATCAGGCCCTGCGCATCGACGATCTGCTCGTTCAGCGCGCGCGCGTACATGTCGTCCTTGGCGTGGGTGAAGGCATCCTTCAGCATGCGGGTGATGTCTTCGTCGCCCAGCCCGTACGAGGGCTTGACCTGCACGCTCGCTTCGACGCCGCTGCTCTGTTCGCGCGCCGACACCGACAGCAATCCGTCGGCATCGACCTGGAAGGTGACGCGGATGCGTGCCGCGCCCGCCACCATCGGCGGGATGCCGCGCAGTTCGAAGCGTGCCAGCGAGCGGCAGTCGGACGCGAGTTCGCGCTCGCCCTGCAGCACGTGCACGCTCATCGCGGTCTGGCCGTCCTTGAAGGTGGTGAATTCCTGCGCGCGTGCGGTGGGAATGGTGGTATTGCGCGGGATGACCTTCTCGGTCAGCCCGCCCATGGTTTCGAGGCCGAGCGACAGCGGGATGACGTCGAGCAGCAGCCAGTCGTCGCCGGCGCGATTGCCCGCCAGCACATCGGCCTGCATGGCCGCGCCGAGCGCGACGACCTTGTCGGGATCGAGGTTGGTCAGCGGGGTCTGCCTGAAGAAATCGGCCACCGCCTGGCGCACGCACGGCATGCGCGTCGAACCGCCCACCATCACCACGCCTTTCACGTCGTTCGCGGCCAGACCCGCGTCGCGCAGCGCCTTGCGGGTGGGGGCGAGCGTCTTGCTGACCAGTCCCGCGGTCATGGCGTTGAACGCGGCCTGGGTCAGCGTCGCGTCCATCATCTCGCCGGTCGACAGCACCGCAGTGACGCGCACCTCGGTATGTTCGGTCAGGGCTTCCTTGGCGTCGCGCGCCTTGGTCAGCAACAGCCGCATATCGCCCGCCGACAGCGGCTCGAAACGCGCCTGCTCGAGCATCCAGCAGAAGATGCGCTGGTCGAAGTCGTCGCCGCCCAGCGCCGAATCGCCGTTGGTGGCCAGTACCTCGAACACGCCCTTGGACAGCCTCAGGATGGAAATGTCGAACGTGCCGCCGCCGAGGTCGTACACCGCATAGACCCCCTCCGACGCATTGTCGAGGCCGTAGGCGATCGCCGCCGCGGTCGGCTCGTTCAGCAGGCGCAGCACGTTGAGGCCGGCGAGTTGAGCGGCATCCTTGGTGGCCTGGCGCTGGGCGTCGTCGAAATATGCCGGCACGGTAATCACCGCGCCGACCAGTTCGCCGTCCAGCGCAGCTTCCGCGCGCTGGCGCAGGGTTTTCAGAACTTCGGCCGACACTTCGACCGGACTTTTCACTCCGGCGGCCGTTCTCAACTGCACCATGCCGGGCGCATCGACGAAGCGATACGGCAGGCTGGCGATGTCCTCGATGTCGGCAATGCCGCGCCCCATGAAGCGTTTGACCGAGGCGATAGTGTTGTGCGGATCGCTGTTTTGTGCGGATTTCGCGGCATAGCCGACGTCGACCTGGCCGGTTGCGTGATAACGCACGACCGAAGGCAGCAGCGAATGTCCGGCTTCGTCGTCCAGCACCACGGCCAGGCCGGAACGCACCGTGGACACCAGCGAATTGGTGGTACCCAGATCGATGCCTACCGCCAGCCGATGCTGGTGGGGCGCGGTGGACATGCCGGGTTCGGCAATCTGCAGCAGAGCCATCTTAACTTTCCAGTTCTTCGTAGACGTCGCCGACCTCGGCGATGAGTTTGTCCATGAATCGCAGCTGGCGCACGGCCTCGGAGGCCGCTGCAAAATCGTGCGCCGTGTCGATCAGCTCGGCCAGTTGCGCCTCGATGCGGCGATGCGCTGCGCGCAGGTCGCCGGACACGGCGTCCAATGCCGTTGCATTTTGGTTCGCGCGCGCGTCCTCGATTGTCTCGCGCCATTCCATCTGCTGCATCAGGAATGCCGGGGACATTTTGGTGTTGCCGGCAGCGAGCGCGTCGATTCCCTGCAAGCGCAGCAAATACACGCCCCGGTTCACCGGGTGCTTGAGCGTCTGGTACGCCTCGTTCACCTGGGTCGCCCACTGCATCGCCACCCGCTGCTCGGATTCCGGCTGCGCGGCGAAGCGGTCCGGATGCACGGCATTCTGCAGTTCGCGGTAGGCGGCGTCGAGCTTGTCGCGGTCGAGCGCGTAGGCCGTGGGCAGGCCGAACAGCTCGAAATGAGTTTGGGAGAAGTCCATTAGAGGTGAGGCGTGAGGCGTGAGGGGGTAAGGCGTGAGGCGAGCGCTATTGAATTCCTCACCCCTATCGCCTCACCCCTCACGGCAATCAAACGTTGAACGACTCGCCGCAGCCGCACGCGTCCTTCACGTTCGGGTTATTGAACTTGAAGCCCTCGTTCAGGCCCTCGCGGGCGTAGTCGAGCTCGGTGCCGTCGATGTAGGGCAGGCTTTTCGGATCGACAAACACGGTCACTCCGTGGCTGGTGAAAACCTCGTCGCCTGCGGGCGCCTCGTCGGCAAATTCCAGCTTGTAGGCCATGCCGGAACAGCCGCTGGTGCGCACGCCGAGACGGATGCCGACGCCCTTGCCGCGTTTGGCGAGATAGTTCGTGACGTGTTGCGCTGCGCGCTCGGAAAGTGTGACGGCCATGATCTACTCCTGGCTGTGTTTCTGCTTGTAGTCGGCAACCGCGGCCTTGATCGCGTCTTCGGCCAGGATCGAGCAGTGGATCTTCACCGGCGGCAGCGCGAGTTCCTCGGCGATCGCGGTATTCTTGATTTCCATCGCCTGGTCGAGGGTCTTGCCCTTGACCCATTCGGTGACCAGCGAGCTTGATGCGATCGCCGAGCCGCAGCCGTAGGTCTTGAACTTGGCGTCTTCGATCAGGCCATCCTTGCCGACCTTGATCTGCAGCTTCATCACGTCGCCGCAGGCAGGCGCACCGACCATGCCGGTACCGACATCCTCGTCTTCCTTACCGAAAGAGCCGACGTTGCGGGGGTTTTCGTAGTGATCGAGTACTTTATCGCTGTAGGACATTTGGGGTTTCCTTTTTCGGTTAGGGGTGAGGCGTCAGGGGTGAAGAGGCAATATGCACTGTGCCTTACCCTTCACACCTTTCTCCTCACCCGCTCAAATCAGTGTGCAGCCCACTGCACGGTATTCAGATCGACGCCTTCCTTGAACATTTCCCACAACGGGGACAACTCGCGCAGCTTGCCGATCTTCTCGTGCAGCAGCTTGATGGCGTAGTCGACTTCTTCCTCGGTGGTGAAGCGGCCGATGGAGAAGCGGATCGAGCTGTGCGCCAGTTCGTCGCTGCGGCCCAGTGCGCGCAGCACGTAGGACGGCTCCAGGCTGGCCGAGGTGCAGGCGGAACCGCTTGATACCGCCAGATCCTTGATCGCCATGATCAGCGATTCGCCTTCGACGAAATTGAAACTGACGTTGAGGTTGTGTGGCACGCGCTGGTCCATGTCGCCGTTCAGATGCACTTCCTCGATGTCCTTGAGGCCCGCATAGAGGCGGTCGCGCAGCATGCGGACGCGCTCGTTCTCGGTCGCCATTTCTTCACGGGCGATGCGGAAGGCTTCGCCCATGCCGACGATCTGGTGGGTGGCCAGGGTGCCCGAACGCATGCCGCGCTCGTGGCCGCCGCCGTGCATCTGCGCCTCCAGACGGATGCGCGGCTTGCGGCGCACGTACAGCGCGCCGATGCCCTTGGGGCCGTAGGTCTTGTGCGCCGAGAACGACATCAGGTCGACCGGCAGCGTCTTCAGGTCGATCGGCATCTTGCCGGTGGCCTGCGCCGCGTCGACGTGGAAGATCACGCCCTTCTCGCGGCAGATCCTGCCGAGCGACTCGATGTCCTGGATCACGCCGATCTCGTTGTTGACCGCCATCACCGAGGCCAGCACGGTGTCGGGGCGGATCGCGGCGCGAAAGGCGTCGAGGTCGACGAGGCCGTTTTCCTTGACGTTGAGATAGGTCGCCTCGAAGCCCTGGCGCTCCATTTCGCGCACGGTGTCGAGCACCGCCTTGTGCTCGGTGCGCACGGTGATGATGTGCTTGCCCTTGGTGCCCGAGTAGAAGTGGCCGGCGCCCTTGATGGCGAGGTTGTTCGATTCGGTGGCGCCGGAAGTGAATACGATTTCCTTGGGGTCGGCGCCGACCAGCGCAGCGACCTGGGCACGCGCGTCTTCCACCGCCTTTTCGGCCTCCCAGCCGAACGGATGCGAGCGCGATGCCGGATTGCCGAAATGCTCGGTCAGATAAGGGATCATCTTTTCGGCCACGCGGGGATCGACCGGGGTGGTGGCAGAATAATCGAAATACAATGTTTTCATCGTTTTGTCCTGATTGAACCGTTCAAACAGCCAGCGTCATCTTCGATTTCGATGCGCGGCGATCCTGAACCACCTTTTCCTTGCATTCGTCCTGCTTGGCCACCAGTGTGGCCAGCGTCACGTTGTCCAGGTAATCGTAAATGTGGGCGTTGAGTCCCGTCCACAAGTCGTGCGTCAGACAACGGTGTTCGTCGTGGCAGTTTTCCTTGCCGCCGCACTGGGTGGCGTCGATGGGTTCGTCGACCGCGCGAATGATGTCGGCCACGCTGACGTCTGCGAGCGGCCGGGCAAGGTAATAGCCGCCGCCCGGGCCGCGCACGCTTTCGACCAGCTCATGGCGGCGCAGGCGGCTGAAAAGCTGCTCCAGGTACGACAGAGAGATGTCCTGGCGCTCGCTGATTCCGGCCAGCGTCACCGGACTCTTGCCGCCGCGTAGCGCCAGGTCGAGCATGGCGGTAACGGCAAATCGACCCTTGGTGGTCAGCCTCATGACTATTCTCCTGAAATTTCATCCGAACTATAAAATACCTGAGCATTTCGGTCAACTATTCATTACCCAAGCAATTCAGTCAACTATTTTATTCAGATAGTTCGGATCGAAATCGTCGGGCTTGTCCTGCCCCGCCGGCATTTCCACGCCCAGCTTCTGCAACTGCGCCAAAATCAGTTCCAGCCGATGATCGGTGTGGGCCGAATGGTCGATCAGTCCATGGATCGCCTTCACCATCGGGTCGTTCATGTCGGCGGAAATGGCATAGGCCGAGAAACCCAGCTTTTCCGCCTGCTGGTTGCGTTGAATTTCCGCCGCGCTGTCGAGGATGCGGGCGGGAATACCCACCGCCGTCGCATTGTCCGGCACATCCTTCACCACCACGGCATTGGAGCCGACGCGCGCATTGGCGCCGATGGTGATCGGGCCGAGGATCTTGGCGCCCGCTCCCACCACCACGCCGCGCATCAGGGTGGGGTGGCGCTTGCCCTTGTTCCACGAGGTGCCGCCCAGGGTCACGCCGTGATACAGCGTGCAGTCGTCGCCGATTTCCGCAGTCTCGCCCACCACCACGCCCATGCCGTGGTCGATGAACACGCGGCGGCCGATCGTGGCGCCAGGATGGATCTCGATGCCGGTGAACCAGCGGCCGAGATGCGAGATGAAACGCGCCAGCCATTTCCACTCCATGCGCCACAACCGGTGCGCAAGGCGATGGATGAGCATGGCGTGGAAGCCCGGGTAGGTAGTGACAACCTCGAAGGTCGAACGCGCCGCTGGATCGCGGTCGAACACGACGCCGATGTCTTCCTTGAGTTGGCTGAGAAGGCTCATGCGGGGAGGATGCTATTTCCGACTATATTAGTCAATCATTATGAACAGCGGTGCCGGCCCGGCGCGCCGCTGCCTTCGCCCCCTGCGCCGCGGTCAGGATGCCGCGCAGGATGTTCACTTCTTCCTTCGCCAGCCGCGTGCGCGCGAACAGCCGCCGCAGCTTCAGCATCAGTTTGCCGGGCGAGCCGCGGTTCAGAAATTCCAGTTCGGCCAGCGCGGTTTCCAGGTGGCCGTACAGCTTCTCCACCTCGTCGCCCGTCGCCGCATCGACATCCGGCTGCGGCCAGCTTGCATGCCGCAGCCAGGTCTGACGGATCTCGTAGCTCAACACCTGCACCGCCGCCGCCAGGTTGAGCGAGCTGTAGTCGGGGTTGGCGGCGATCGTCACCAGCCCCTGGCACAGGCTCAGTTCCTCGTTCGACAGCCCGCTGGTTTCGTTGCCGAACACCAGGGCCACCGGGCCGGCTTGTGCTTCGGTCAGCAAGCGGACGGACGCCTCGGGTGGCGTCAGCACCTCGGCCACGATGTCGCGCCGGCGTGCCGACACGCCCAGCGCCAAGGTGGTGTCGGCCAAGGCTTCGGCCAGCGTGGCGCACACCCTCGCCTGCGCCAGCAGGTCGGTCGCGCCGGAGGCCATGGCGTCGGCCTGGCTGTTGGGGAAGACGGCGGGATCGACCAGAACCAGCTGCGCCAGCCCCATCGTCTTCATCGCCCGCGCCGCCGCGCCGATATTGCCCGGGTGGCTGGTGCGCGTCAGCACGATGCGAATATTGGCGAGAAGTTTCGGGTCGGCTGGGGTCATCAGGCAAACATCATCAAGTAAAATAGCGGGTTCGTTCTTTGAATCGTTTGCCAGACACCATGCATCCCATGCTCAATACGGCGGTGAAAGCCGCTCGCAAAGCCGGGGCGATCATCAATCGCGCCTCGCTCGACCTCGATCAACTCACCGTGCGCAGCAAGCAGGATCGCGATTATGTCAGCGAAGTCGACCAGATGGCGGAACGCGCCATCATCGAAACCCTGCTCGACGCCTATCCGAATCACGGGATTTTAGCAGAGGAGTCCGGC
>NZ_JANJXQ010000078.1 GCF_024708915.1 Thiobacillus sp. | reverse complement strand
CGCGACCCAGCCCGTGCTGGCGCCGCGCTTGAAGATGGCCGACATGAAAGGGCGCTCGCTGATGATCCACGTCGGGGGGGACAACCATGCCGATCACCCGGCACCGCTCGGTGGCGGCGGTGCGCGCATGGCTTGCGGCGTGACGAATTAAAACAGCCTTCGTTCGAGTATCGGGCCTGTCAAAACGGCGCCGGGCTCTCGAACGCAAGCGCGTCCCCCGTCGACGGATGCGCGAAACGCAGCGACCAGGCGTGCAACAACAAGCGCCCGGCGCGGGCCTGCACATCGGGCGGCGCATACAGCGCGTCACCCAGGATGGGATGGCCCAATTCGCGCAGATGAACGCGCAACTGATGCGAGCGGCCCGTGACGGGTTCGAGTTCGACTCGGGTGTCCGCGCCGGTTTCGTCGGCCCCCAGCACGCGCCAGCGGGTGAGGCTCGGCTTGCCGCGAATGCGATCGACGATCCGCAACGGCCGCCTGGGCCAGTCGACGGCGATCGGCATATCGATGATTCCCCACTCTTCCGACGGCGCGTCCAGCCGTCCGGCCACCACCGCGATGTAGCGTTTCGTCACCTCGCGCGCGGCAAACGCTTTGGAAAGTTCACGCTGCGCCGCCGCACCGCGCGCCATCACCATCAGCCCGGAGGTAGCCATGTCGAGCCGATGCACCACCAGAGCATCGGGATAGCGGGCCTGCACCCGCGCGGCGAGGCAATCCTGTTTATCCACACCGCGCCCCGGCACCGCCAGCAGGCCGCTGGGCTTGTCGAGTACCAGCAGGGTGTGGTCTGCATAGCGTGGCTCGATGGCAGGGCAGGCAGATTCGGCATCATGGCCAGCGGGGTAGTTTTTCATTGCGGAATCCCCTATTCCTTTCCTTTTCCGACATTTCTTTCGAGTTCAGCCTGGAGCTCGTCTAAAGTGAAATCCTCAGGAGCCGAATTTGGAGGTTCTCATGTCAAAGGAAAAACTTCCCGAGCATTATCTGCTTGAGAAAAAAACGCACCAGGCGTTCATCGATGCGGTTGAAGACCTCGGCAAGGTTCTCAAAAAACAGGGGCCACTCGACGGGAAGACTGCGAACCTCATCCAGCTCGCCGCGGCTATCGCAATACATTCCGAGGGCGCCGTTCACAGCCATGTCAGAAGAGCGATCGATAACGGGGCAAGCCCCGAGGAGGTTTACCATGCCATCGTCCTCCTCACCAGCACGCTTGGATTTCCTACGGTTTCGGCCGCATTGAGCTGGGCCGGCGACATCCTGCGGAAGCAATGAAAGCAGGCTGCCAGCCCGTCAACCCGCCGCATCGAACCCAAGCTTGCAGAACGGTCAGTTTAAAACTTGACCGTATAGCGCAAATAGAAATCGACATCCTCGCGTTTGGACAAACTGCCGACGCGCTGATGAATGTCTTCGCGATTCCGCACGCGCGCTTCCACGGTCTGTTTCTTGTCGACGGCCCACTTGTAGCGCAACTCGACCAGATTGGCATTGGGTCCGAAATCCGGAGACAGCAGCCAGCCGTCACCAGCGCGCCCGAGCACGAGTCCTGCGCTGTGCCGGGGAACAATATCGATGAAATTAAACGTGATCTGCGCGGCAAGTCCATCGGCGTCGCCGGAGGTGCCGGTTCGTACCACGCTGCGCCTGGGCGTATTCGGGGCGTAGCCCGCTTCGCCCGCCAGCATGAATTTCATGCTGCCGCTCATCGGCCATTGCCCGGCGAGCCGGCCGACCAAGCCCCAGTAATCCTCCACCGTTCCCGCACCGACACCTTTGCTGTGCAGCGCCTCCGGCAGCCAGGTGATATCCACCGCACGCTGGACGAGTGCGCCGGCCTTCTGGGTGTTTTCGAGTCCGGCGAAATAGGACAGACGACTGCCGTCGTCGCTGAAATCGAGCGGCGCATGCCGTACCTGGGTTGCGCCGTCGCTGTCGTTGTACTGGGCAATCGCGGTCGTGACCCATCCGCTCGCGGATTTGTGCTTGACCTGAACCCCGTCGGTCCAGGTGATGTCGGTGTTCGGGCTATCGTTCCGGTCCAGCGACTTCTTGGCCACGCCTTCGAGTTCGGCCTTGCTCTGAAAACGACCGAGGCGCAGCTGCCAGCGATCGTCCGGGCGGTATTCGACATACATCTCGTCCAGCGTGGAGTCGCCGCGACGCAAACCATCGTCCGCGGGGATGCCTTTGAATATCTTGAAGTGCGGATCGTTGCGGTCGTCCGTGGAATAACGTCCGGCGAAACGGACCTGGGCCAGCCATTGCTCGCTGAACTTGATGCCGACTCCCGGGCGTACCCGCACCCGAAGCTCGTCGGTCGTGTCTTCCGTGCCATTACGGTCGTCGCGGTGCAGAGAGAAGAACCCTGCACGCACATCCCCATTCAAGGTGAATTCAACAGCTGCCGACGGACCGGCCAAAGCCAGACCCGTAACCATGAGTACCAGATATTTCATTTTTCCATTTCCTGAATAGGACATGACGATTCCTCCTCAAAACTGGGCCTGCTTCTCTGCAGGCCCAAACCCGCTTTCGCGATTTTCCGGGATCTTGCTTATCCCGGCCTATTACGCCTGCAACCCCTCCAGTAGCGCCATCCCCCACGCCACCCCGAAGCCGTTGGCGTCGCTCATCACCGCGCCCAGCCCGCCCTTGCAGCTGTGCCCCGACAGGTCCATGTGCAGCCACGGCGTGTCGCCGACGAAGCGCGACAAAAAACGCGTGGCGAGAATGTGGTCGGCTTCGCCTTCCATGCTGCACTGCTTGACGTCGGCGACGGTCGAATCGAGGTTGCTATCGTAGTCCTCGGGATAGGGAAAGACGACGATGCGTTCGCCGCTTGAGGTGGCGGCGCGCGAGGCGCGGTGGGCGAGCATGCTGGAGGTGGCGAACACGCCGGACATGCGGCTGCCGAGCGCGTAGTGCATCGAGCCGGTCAAGGTGGCGAAATCGGCGATGAGGTCGGGCTTGCCCCTGGCTGCCAGCGTCAGCGTGTCGGCCAGCACCATGCGGCCCTCGGCGTCGGTATGGACGACTTCGATGGTGGTGCCGTTGAGTGCCGTGACCACTTCGTTCTGCCGGTAGGCCTGCGGGCTGATGTGGTTCTCGGCGAGCGCGACCCAGCCGTCCAGTGCGACCGGCAGTTTCAGCTTCGACGCGGCGGCGAGGATGCCGAGCACCACCGCCGAGCCGTTCATGTCCTCGTGCATGCCCTGCATGTATTTGGCGGGTTTCAGGTTATGTCCGCCGGTATCGAAACAGATGCCCTTGCCGACGAAGGCGATACGGGGCTTCTGCTTTTTACCCCTCGCCGGCTCGCCGTAGGTGAGCCTGACGATCGCCGCATCCTTCGCCGGCGAGCCCTGCGCCACCGCGCAGAAGGCGCCTGCGCCCATCTTCTTCAGCTTGTCGAAGCCGTATTCCTCGACCGTCCAGCCGTATTGCTTCGCCAGCGCCTTGATGCGCTTGCGGTAGACGCCGGGGGTGAGCTCGTCCGGCCCCTGCACGGTGAGGCTGCGGGTAAGCAGGTTGCCTTCGGCCAGCGCCTGCGCGCGGGCGAAGCCGTCGGCCGATTTGTGGCCGAACAGTTGCACGGTTTTCAGCACTGGATCGGGCTTGGATTTGCGCGACGGCAGCGGCACGGCATTGACCAGCGCGGCATACACCGCCGCTTCCGCCGCATGCATTTTGAATCCGGCCTCGCCGAACACGGCCAGCGCCAGCGACTTGGGATGTTCGCCCAGCAGCAAGGCCAACGCCTTGCGCACCAATTCGTGGGTTTCGAAGGTACCGGCGTCGGCCTTGAGCATGGCGTAGACCGCGAGGGTGCCGCCGGGCAGCTGCACCGCCACCGGCGATTTGGCCAGCGCATCGATCTTGAGATCGCGCCGCTTCATCACGGCCTTGAGCTCAAGGCCGCCCGGCACCTCGGGCAGGGATTTCGACACCGGCAGCAGCAGCAATGCATGCGCCACCGCTGCCAGCGATTCAGCGGTTATTTCCTGTTTGTTTTCAGTGAGTTTAGGCAGCACGGCGATTCCTTGTGGATGGCGTTTTCTTGATGGTTGACGGGGTTTCCCGGATAATTGCGCGTTTGATTTTTTCCCCGCGCGTTTTCCGCCCCATCCAACAAGGGTAACCGAATGAAGATTGAAGACAAGAAACGTGTGCTGCGCGAAATGGTGCTGCACCGCCGTTTTGAAGAGCGCTGCTACCAGGCCTACATCGAACGCAAGATCGGCGGTTTCCTGCACCTCTACCCCGGCCAGGAAGCCTGCTGCAACGGCGTGATGGAAGCCGCGCGTCCCGGCCACGATTACGTGATCACCGGCTACCGCGACCACGTCCACGCGATCAAGTGCGGCGCCGATCCGAAGGAAGTGATGGCCGAGCTGTACGGCAAGGAAACCGGATCGAGCAAAGGCCGCGGCGGCTCGATGCACATCTTCGACACCGACAAGCGCTTCATGGGCGGCTACGCGCTGGTGGGCGGCCCGTTCCCACTGGCGGCCGGCATCGCCAAGGCGATCCAGCTGAAGGGCGGCGACGAGATCGCCATCTGCTTCCTCGGCGACGCCGCCAACAACCAGGGCGTGTTCCACGAGACGCTGAACATGGCCGCGCTGTGGAAGCTGCCGGTGCTGTTCGTCTGCGAGAACAACCTCTACGGCATCGGCACCTCGATCGAGCGCTCCACCGCCGTGGTGCACCAGCACAAGCGCGTCGCCGCCTACAACATCCCGGCCGACGAGTGCGACGGCCAGGACATCGAAATTGTCTACGAACACGCACGCCGCGCGGTCGACCACGTGCGTTCCGGCAACGGCCCTTTCTTCCTCGAACTGATGACCTACCGCTACCGTGGCCACTCGATGTCCGACTCGCGCGGCTACCGCTCGCGCGAGGAAGAGGAACTGTGGAAACAGCGCGACCCCATCTTCATCCTGCGCGACCGCCTGATCAAGGAAGGCGCCCTGACCCTGGCCGAGTTCGAGGCGCTGGAAAAGGAAACCGACGCTTACATCGAAAACGAGGTCATCAAGTTTTCCGAGGAATCGCCCGAACCCCGCGTCGAGGATCTCGAAAAATACGTTCTCGCCGACCGTGACACCCAGCTCCCGTGGCTCACGGGCAAAGCCGCTTAAGGTTTAAGGAAAAGACAGCATGGCAAACATCATGTACTGGGAAGCGATCCAGCGCGCCCACGACGAAGAAATGGCGCGTGACCCGCTGGTCATCTGCATGGGCGAAGACATCGGCGTCGCCGGCGGCACCTACAAGGCCACCAAGGGCCTGTACGAGAAGTACGGCCCGCTGCGCGTGATGGACACGCCGATCTCCGAGGGCGGCTTCACCGGCCTCGCGATCGGCGCGTCCTTCCTCGGCGTGCGTCCGATCGTCGAGATCATGTCGGTCAACTTCGCCTGGCTGGCGATGGACCAGATGTTCAACTCCGCCGCCAAGGTGCGCTACATGTCGGGCGGCCAGCTCACGGCCCCGTGCGTGTTCCGCTCGGCGGGCGGCGCGGCGCACCAGCTCGGCGCGCAGCACTCCGCGCGCATGGAGAAGGTGTTCATGGGGATCGCCGGCCTGCGCGTCGTCACCCCGTCCAACCCCAGGCAGGCCTACGGCCTCCTGAAATCGGCGATCCGCTGCGACGACCCGGTGTTCATCAACGAACACGAACTCATGTACAACATGAAGGGCGAAGTGCCCGACGGCGAATACTTCCACCCTCTGGAAGGCTCGGAAGTCGCCCGCGCCGGCACCGACGTCACGCTGTTCGGCTACAACATCTCGGTGCACTGGTGCCTGAAGGCCGCCGAGATCCTCGACAAGCAGTACGGCATCTCGGCCGAGGTCGTCGACCTCTACTCGCTGTCGCCGCTCGACCGCGCCGGCATCAAGGCTTCGGTCGGCAAGACCCACCGCGCCGTCATCGCCGAAGAAGACGAGGCGCCGGTCGGCGTCGGCTCGGAGGTGATCGCGATCATCAACGAGGAATGCTTCTTCGAGCTGGACGCCGCGCCGGTGCGCGTGCACTCCAAGCTCGTGCCGCAGCCGTACAACCATACGCTGGAAAAGGCGACGATCCCCGACCACGAGGACGTGGTCAAGGCCGTGCTGAAGATGTTCGGCAAGGCTTGACGGCAGGGGCTAGGATTTAGGAGCTAGGGGGTGGAGGTCTTCAGCTATCGCGACTTGTCGGTTTGGCAGTTGGCGATGCAGTTGACCGAATCGGTTTACACCATCACCCGCAGCTTTCCCCAATCCGAGCTCTACGCTCTGGCCAACCAGTTGCAACGCGCGGCGGTATCCATTCCGTCGAATATTGCAGAGGGTCACGCGCGCAATACGACGCGCGACTATCTGCGTTTCGTGTCGATAGCGATGGGTTCGCTGGCCGAGGTCGAAACCCAGATCGAACTCGCTGCACGCTTGAATTATCTGGGCATCGAGCAGCGCGATGCCTTGTTTGCCACTACTGATGAGTTGGGACGCATGTTGCATGGGTTTGCGCAAGTCGCTGCAAAGCAAGCTGCCCCCTGGCCCCTAAATCCTAGCCCCTTATACATATGAACCACTACGCCATCACCATGCCGCAGCTCTCGGACACCATGACCGAGGGCGTCGTCGTCACCTGGGAAAAGCAGCCCGGTGAGCGCGTCGAGCGCGGCGACATCGTCGCCACGGTCGAGACCGACAAGGCCATCATGGACGTCGAGGTGTTCAAGGCCGGCTACCTCGCCGGCCCGCTCGCCGACGTCGGCGCGACCATCGCCGTCGGCGCCACGCTCGGCTACATCTCCGACACCCCGGGCGACGTCGCGATCGCCGCCGACGAGGTGGTCGAGGAGAAGGCACCCACCGAGATGATCCCGCACCACGCCGGCTCGCCGATCGTGATGCCTCAGCTCTCCGACACCATGACCGAGGGCGTGGTCGTGACCTGGGAGAAGCAGCCCGGCGACGCGATCAAGCGCGGCGACATCGTCGCCACGGTCGAGACCGACAAGGCCATCATGGACGTCGAGGTGTTCCAGGAAGGCTTCCTCTCCGGCCCCATCGCCGACGTCGGCAGCGTGGTCGAGGTCGGCCATCCGATGGCCTTCATCGTCGACGACGCCTCCAAGGCCAACGACACCGGCGTGACGATCTCCGCCGAGCACAAGGTCAAGGACACCCACAAGGTCGCGCCGCACCCGGCCGACAAGCAGCCGACGATCCCCGTTCCCAAGGCCGCGCCCGCGCCGGTCGCCGTCGGCGGCAGCCAGCCGCCGGTCGCGCGCGTCACGGGCCGTCCGGCTTCGCCCTATGCCCGCAAGGTCGCCGCGCAGCTTGGCGTGAACATCGCCGGCCTCGCCGGCACCGGCCCGGCCGGCGTGATCGTCGCCGCCGACGTCGCGCGCGCGCGTCCCAGCATGGCCGAGGTCGCGCACGCGCTGCCGCAGGTCGACGTCCCGGGCCAGGGCCGGCCGATGACGTCGATGGAGAAGGCCGTGAGCCACGCGATGACCGCCTCGCTCACGCTGCCGACCTTCAACGTCACGGTGAACATCGACACTTCGAAACTGACCGCTGCCGCCAAGGCGAACAAGGTCTCGGTGACGGTGGCGATCGCCAAGGCCTGCTCGGTGGCGATGGCGAAGTTCCCGCGCATGAACTGGGCCTACCAGCCGGTCGACAAACTGGTCGAGCGTGCGAACCACGACTTCGGCGTAGCCGTGATGTCGAACGACGGCGGCCTCGTCGTGCCGATCCTGCACGGCATCGAGAAGAAGCCGCTGGAAGCGCTGCAGTCCGACTGGACGGGGCTGGTCGAACGCGCGCGGGTGCGCAAGCTGGCGCCCGCCGAGTATTCCAACCCGACCTTCACCATCTCCAACATGGGCATGCTGGGGGTGTCGCACTTCACCGCGATCCCCACGCCCGGCATCGCCGCGATCCTGGCGATCGCCGCCAACGGCCCGCAAGGCACGCCGTTCACCATCACCGGCGACCACCGCGTGCTGAACGGTGCCGACGTCGCGCTCTACCTCGCCACGCTCAAGCAGACCATCGAGGCGCCCGACGCCTGGATGGCGGGCGGCGCGGCAGCGGCTGAGACCGTCGCCGGCAAGGCCGCGGCGACGAGCGCACCCGTCTCGCCCATCCCCGAAGGCAACTGGGACTTCCCGGTGGTCGTCGTCGGCGGCGGCCCTGGTGGCGAGGACTGTGCGCGCGACCTCGCCGACCACGGCGTCAAGGTCATGATGGTCAACAACGAACCCTTCCCCGGCGGCGAATGCCTGTGGCGCGGCTGCATCCCGTCCAAGGCCTGGCGCGCCGCGGCGGACAACATCCGCAACCGCGCGCACGACGCCGAGATGGGCGTCGACGGCACCAATACGCCGAAGCTCAACTGGGAGCAGGTCGAGAAGCACCGCCGCTGGGTGCAGACCAGCCGCGGCGA
>NZ_JANJXQ010000025.1 GCF_024708915.1 Thiobacillus sp. | reverse complement strand
CTCGGCGCCACGCCCGTCACGCGGGTCGAGACCGCAGGCGGCGGTGCGAAGAACCCGGCGTGGACCCGGATTCGCGAGCGCTTATTGGGCGTAGCGGTTTCACGTGCGGCGCACACCGAAGCCGCGTACGGATCGGCGTTGCTGGCGCGCGACGGCAGACGGCTTTTTCAAGCAGGCGGCGGTGCGCAAGGCGAATAACCAAGCCGAAGGTCGAAATCCGAAGGTCAGCAGAGGATTCAGAAGTCGGTTAGAGTGGTGGCGGCGGATGGCCGCTGCTCGGCCGAAGCGGAAGCTCAGGCAAAACCGCGTCAGCGCCTCATGTATGGTCCAAAGCTGCCACCTGGGTTTGGCAGGTTAGACGGCAGGTATGGCAAGAGGGAAGACCCCGTATTTTCTATTTTCTGGCGGTGCTGCTTGAGCAGTTCGGCCTTCATGTTGGCATTTTTGACAACAACCGGAGGGAAGTCAAGCTACAGACCAACCGAAGCTGCAAGGTAACAGTGTCCGTTCAGACACCCTCTATGCGGTGGCCATCACGCCCCGGGCCACAGCCGAGAAAAGTCGAACGAAAGCTGGCGGTGATGCCGGACGGACAGCAGGTACACGGTGACGTCGGCCTCCATGGCCGCGTAGAGCATCAGGTAGTCGCCGTGCTGGTATTCGCGCAAAGTCTGGGCGCTGCCAGCTGGCAGCGCGGCGAGTTGGGCCAGCGCTTCGGCTGATTGCGGCGGGCTGTCCAGATAGCGCCGGCCGATGCGTGGATAGCGGCTCAGGTTCGGAATGACCGAGGCACGCAACGCGTCCAGCAGGTCTTCAAAGGCGGGACCCGCGTCGGCTTCCAGCAGGAAGGCTTCGACGGCGTCGAGGCGTTCCAGAAAGCTGGCGGTCAGTTCGACCCGGAACAGGTGCTCAGCCACGCTTCCGGACGGGCTTGCCGGCGCTGGATGATTTGGCGGGAGCGGCCGCGCCCCGGCGTTTTTGCAACTGCGCGATGGCGCTATCGGCCTCGAAGGTCCGTCCGGCGGCAATGTCGGCCAGGCCGCGGCTCGCATCGTCGATCAGCAGCAAATGGATGCGCTCGCGTTCCAGCCGGTGGTAGTAGTCCAGCCGGTCGGCGTCGATCAGGGCGACGTAACTCTCGCCATTTTTGGTGATGATTTTTTCGGCGCCGGCCTTGGCCTGATCAGCCAGTTCGGAGAGATTGGCGCGCGCCTGGGTGAATGGCACGATATCGCCTGCAGAAAATCCCATGGCCAACTCCTTGGTGGGGGATGACAGAATACTGTGCAGCATACTGCGCGACAGGGTTCGTCGTCCAGTTACGCCCGCGCGGCGGGTCGGCGCATTACTAAAGCGGTCAGCTTCGAGGTCACAGAAATAGGGGCAGACACCATACTGCTTTCTCTCTCAAGCATGCGCCACCGCATGAATGGCCCTCAATCGCTCGCCCATGCTCGCCTCGGCTGTCTTGAGGTCGTAGTCGGCCTGTAGATTCAGCCAGTATTGCGGCGTCTGGTCGAACGCACGGCCGAACAGCAGGGCCAGCTCCGCCGTGACCGGACGCGATCCCTTGATGACGTGCGATATGCGCATGGGCGAAACGTCGATCGCCCGTGCGAACTCGGCCTGCGACATGCCCAGGCCTTCCAGTATCTCGGCCAGAAACTCCCCGGGATGGATGCTGGGCAATCCGTTTTTGGTCATGGCATTTCCTCAATGGTAATCAACGATTTCAACATCGAAGACATGGTCACCCTCGAACCTGAAACACACGCGCCATTGGCCATTGATGCGTATGCTCCATTGGCCCTCGCGGTCACCCGATAGCTTTTCAAGCTGGTTGGATGGCGGCAGGCGCAAATCCTCGACGCGCGTGGCGGCGTGAAGCTGACTCAAACGCATGGCCGCCCGTTTCAGGATTTCTGTCGGCAACCGACGAGACTTGCCGGTTGCAAAGAATTGCTCGGTTTCCGGGTTGGCGAAAGTTTGAATCACACGACCACCATAAACAATATGTTTACAGCGGTCAAGGCGGTATACGGAAGAACCTGCTCACCCCTCCGCCACCACCCCCAGCACCGCCTCGCCATACGCCTCCAGCTTCTTCGTCCCCAGCCCCGATATCTCGCCCAGTTCGTCCAGCGTGGCGGGGCGGCGCGCGGCGATTTCGCGCAGGGTGGCGTCGTGCAGGATGACGTAGGCGGGGACGCCTTTTTCATTGGCGGTTTCGCGGCGCCAGGCGCGCAGCGAGAGGAAGAGCGGATCTTCGTCGTCGTGGACGCCGCCTGAACTCGGCGCGAGGCGCGATTTCCGGCGCGGCGGGGCGGCGGCGATGGCGCGCAGCATGACGGTTTCCTCGCCCTTCAGCACCGGCTTGGCGGCCTGGGTGAGCTTCAACGCGCCGTAGGCGGCGTGGTCGACTTCCAGCAGGCCGCGCACCACCAGTTGGCGCAGCACGGCGCGCCACACCTTGTCGGTCTGGCTGGCGCCGATGCCGAACACGCTCAACTGGCTGTGGCCGAAGCGCTCGATCTTCTCGGTGGATTTGCCGAGCAGCACGTCGATGACGTGGCCGGCGCCGAAGCGCTGGCCGGTGCGGTAGACCGTTGACAGCAATTTTTGCGCGGCCTCGGTGCCGTCCCACAGGGTGGGCGGGTTGAGGCAGACGTCGCAGTTGCCGCAGGGCTGGCTGGTTTCGCCGAAGTAGGAAAGCAGCGCGACGCGGCGGCAGCTGGCGGCTTCGGCAAGCCCGACCAGGGCGTCGAGCTTGGCGTGGCCGATGCGCTTGTGGGTGTCTTCGGCTTCGCCCTCGTCGATGAAGCGGCGCTGGGTGACGACGTCCTGCAGGCCCCACGCCATCCACGCTTCGGCCGGCTCGCCGTCGCGTCCGGCGCGGCCGGTTTCCTGGTAGTAGCCTTCGACCGAACGCGGCAGGTCGAGGTGGGCGACGAAGCGCACGTCGGGCTTGTCGATGCCCATGCCGAAGGCGAGCGTGGCGACCATGATCACGCCTTCGTCACGGAGGAATTTTTCCTGATGGCGGCGGCGCGTGTCGTTGTCCATGCCGCCGTGATACGCCAGCGCGGCGAGGCCGGCCTGCTTCAGCGCGTCGGCGGTCTCCTCCACTTTCTTGCGTGTGCTGCAATAGACGATGCCGGCTTCGCCCTTGTGTTCGGCGAGGAAATCGAGCAGCTGGCGGCGCGGTTCGGATTTTTCGGCAATTCGATAGCGGATGTTGGGGCGGTCGAAGCTGGCGACGAACACCCGCGCATTGTGCAGGTCGAGCCGGTCGAGGATTTCGGCGCGCGTCGCGGCATCCGCCGTGGCGGTCAAGGCAATCCGCGGCACATCGGGAAAGCGTTCGTGCAGCACGGAGAGGCCAAGGTATTCCGGGCGGAAATCGTGGCCCCATTGCGACACGCAGTGCGCTTCATCGATGGCGAACAGCGCGACGCGGGCGTCGTCGAGCAGGCTCTGGAAGCGCGGCGTGAGCAGGCGTTCGGGCGCCACGTAGAGCAGTTTCAACTTGCCGGTGGCGAAGTCGCGTTCGACCTGTGCGGCCGCGGCGCCGTCCAGACTCGAATTGAGGAATGCCGCGGCAATGCCGAGTTCCTGCAGCGCGGCGACCTGATCCTGCATCAGCGCGATCAGCGGCGACACCACCACCGCGCAGCCGTCTCTGAGCAAAGCGGGAATCTGGTAGCACAGCGACTTGCCGCCGCCGGTCGGCATCAGCACCAGCGCATCGCCTCCGGCAAGCAGCGTGTCGATGATGGCCGCCTGCTCGCCGCGGAATGCGGGGTAGCCGAACACGCGGTTCAAGAGGCTCAAGGGGGTATCGGACATGAAAAATACGTCTGGCAAGCGATGTGTCACATTGGCTATAATTGTGTCACGTTTTGCCCCTTTGGAGGCTTTCCATGAAAACCCTGACCGTTCGCGAAGCCCGCGAAGGCCTGTCGCACCCCGACCAGATGTTCGCCGACGCCGACGAAGTGCTGGTGATGAATCGCGGCGAACCGGTGGCGCGGATTCTGCCCGTCACGCCTGCCACGCCTGCGCGCAAGCTGCCGTCGCTCAAATGGCTGCGCGACCAGTCACCGTATCAGGAGATCCCCAGCGAGGTGTTGATCCGAGAAGATCGGGACGCGCGTGACTGAGGTTTATCTCGACACCAGCGCACTCATCAAGCTTTACGTGGCCGAGGCGTTTTCCACCGAAGTGGAGCGGCTCGTCGCGGAGATCGATGGGCTCGTCATCAGCCGGCTCAGCATGCTGGAATGGCATTGCGCCATGGCGCGTCGGCTGCGCACGGGACAGATCACCGACGATTACCTGAACCTTGCACGCACCGAGTTCACCCGCCACCTGGCTGAGAGCTATTTTCGCATCGTGCCGTTCGACGACACCTTGCTGATCGACGCATTGCGCGTGCTCGACAGTGTCAAGCCGGTACCCTTGCGCACGCTCGACGCCATCCATCTGACCGCCGCACGCAATGCCGGCGTTGCCCGCCTCGCCACCGCCGACCGCGTGATGGCGGATGCGGCAAACCAACTCAATCTCGCAGCAGACACTTTTTTTGTATGACCTTGCCTACCATGAACAACGAAACCTCCGCCCCCGCCCTCGACGAGAACCAGATCATCGCCGAGCGCCGCGCCAAGCTCGCCGCGATCCGCGAGGCCGGCGTCGCCTTCCCCAACGACTTCGAGCGCCGCGACTATGCCGGCAAGCTGGCCGCCGCCCACGGCGACAAGAGCAAGGAAGCGCTGGAAGCCGAAGCGGTGCAGGTACAGCTCGCCGGCCGCATGATGCTGAAGCGGGTGATGGGCAAGGCGAGCTTCGCCACCCTGCAGGACATGAGCGGGCGCATCCAGGTCTACGTGTCGAACGACCTCACCGGAAGCGAATCGCACGAGGCGTTCAAGCACTGGGATCTGGGCGATTTCATCGGCGTGACCGGTACACTGTTCAAGACCAACAAGGGCGAGCTGACCATCCAGGCCAAATCGATCCGCCTGCTGTCGAAGGCGCTGCGTCCGCTGCCGGAGAAGTTCCACGGGCTGGCCGACCAGGAACAGAAATACCGCCAGCGCTACCTCGACCTCATCACCAGCGAAGCCGCGCGCGAGACCTTCATGCGCCGCTCGAAGATCATCCAGGCGATCCGCGAGTTCATGACCGGGCATGGCTTTCTCGAAGTGGAAACGCCGATGATGCACCCGATCCCCGGCGGCGCCGCGGCCAAGCCCTTCGCCACCCACCACAACGCGCTCGACATGGAGCTGTTCCTGCGCATCGCGCCTGAGCTGTATCTCAAGCGGCTGGTGGTCGGCGGCTTCGAGAAGGTGTTCGAGATCAACCGCAACTTCCGCAACGAAGGCTTGAGCACCCGGCACAACCCCGAGTTCACCATGATGGAGTTCTACGAGGCCTACCGCGATTACCGCTACCTGATGGACTACACCGAAGCGCTGATCCGCCACACCGCCGTCGCCGCTACCGGTTCCACCACGGTTGCCTATCAGGGCAACGAAATCGAACTCGGCAAGCCGTTCGACCGCCTCACCATCGTCGAGGCGATCCGCAAATACAATCCCCAGTACACGGTCGAACAGTTGAACGACCGCGACTGGCTGCTCGCGCAGTTCGCCGCGATGAAGGCCAAGTACCGCGCGCAGGACGGCATCGGCGGACTGCAGCTTTCGTTCTTCGAAGAGACCACCGAAGCGCTGCTGGTGCAGCCCTCCTTCATCATCGACTACCCGGCCGAAGTCTCGCCGCTGGCGCGCCGCTCGGACACCCAGCCCGACATCACCGAACGCTTCGAGCTGTTCATCACCGGGCGCGAGATGGCCAACGGCTTCTCCGAGCTGAACGACGCCGAGGACCAGGCCGAGCGTTTTATGGAACAGGTGCGGGCCAAGGAAGCCGGCGACGAGGAGGCGATGCACTACGACGCCGACTTCATCCGCGCGCTGGAACACGGCCTGCCGCCCACCGGCGGCTGCGGCATCGGCATCGACCGGCTGGTGATGCTCTTGACCGATTCGCCGAGCATCCGCGACGTGATCCTGTTCCCGCAGATGCGGCGGGAAGGCTAATCCCGCGGCCATGGGGCAATACGCACTCAAGATCGGCCTGTCCGCGCTGATCCTCGTCGCCATTGCCGAAGTGGCCAAGCGCAGCACCTTCTGGGCGGCGGCGCTGGCCTCCCTGCCGCTCACGTCGCTGCTTGCGTTCGTCTGGCTTTACCTCGATACCGGCGACGTGCAGGAGGTCGCCGCGCTGTCGGGCAGCATTTTCTGGCTGGTGCTGCCCTCGCTGCTGCTGTTCGTGCTGCTGCCCATTCTGCTGCGCAGCGGCTGGGGGTTCTGGTTCAGCCTGGCCGTTTCAAGCGCCGCGACCGCGCTGGCCTATCTCGGTACGATCAAGCTGCTGAGCCTGTTCGGCATTCGTCTGTAAGGCATACCCGCAGGCCCGTCCATGCGCGATCGCTTCCGGTAAAATTCTGTCTTCCGGCCATTTTCACCACCCATCATTTTTACGAGTCACCCCATCATGAGCGACGCCTTCAACACCCACGATTCCTTCACCACCGGCACGGGCAGCCATCGCTTCGCCTCGCTGAAGAAGCTCGAGACCGCGCTGGGCGTCTCGGTGGTGCGCCTGCCGGTGTCGATCCGTATCGTGCTGGAGTCGGTGCTCAGAAACTGCGATGGCGTGAAGGTCACCCCCGAGCATGTGAAGCAGCTCGCCGGCTGGAAGCCGAACGCCGAACGCACCGAGGAAATCCCCTTCACCGTGGCGCGCGTGATCCTGCAGGACTTCACCGGCGTGCCGCTCCTGGCCGACCTCGCGGCGATGCGCTCCGCCGCCGCGCGCGCCGGCAAGGATCCGCAGAAGATCGAACCGCTGGTGCCGGTCGACATGGTGGTCGACCACTCGATCCAGGTCGACAAGTTCGGCACCCCCGACGCGCTCGACCTCAACATGAAAATCGAGTTCGAGCGCAACCTCGAACGCTACCAGTTTCTGAAATGGGGCATGCAGGCCTTCGACACCTTCAAGGTGGTGCCGCCCGGCGTCGGTATCGTGCACCAGGTGAACATGGAATACCTGGCGCGCGGCGTGATGGAAAAGGACGGCATGGCCTACCCCGACACGCTGGTCGGCACCGACTCCCATACCACCATGATCAACGGCCTCGGCGTGGTCGCCTGGGGCGTCGGCGGCATCGAGGCGGAAGCGGCGATGCTCGGTCAGCCGGTGTATTTCCTCACCCCCGACGTCGTCGGCGTCAATCTCACCGGCAGCGTCAAGCCGGGCGTCACCGCCACCGATGTGGTGCTGACCATCACCGAGATGCTGCGTAATGCCAAGGTCGTCGGCAAGTTCGTCGAGTTCTTCGGCGAGGGCGCCGCCGCCCTGCCGGTGACCGACCGCGCGACCATCGCCAACATGGCGCCGGAATACGGCGCGACCATGGGCTTCTTCCCGGTCGACGAAGCCACCTGCCAGTACTACGCCGCGACCGGAAGAAGCGCGGATCAGGTCGACCTGATCCGCGCCTACTACCAGGCGCAGAACCTCTTCGGCATCCCCCAGGCAGGCGCGATCGACTACTCGCAGACGCTCAGCCTCGACCTCTCCACGGTCGAACCGTCGGTCGCCGGCCCCAGGCGGCCGCAGGACCGCATTCCGCTTTCGCAGATCGAAACGACCTTCGACACGCTGATGCAAAAGCCCAAGGCCGAAGGCGGCTACGGCAAGACCGCCGAAGACCTGCGCCGCACCTATGCGGTGGAGGGCGGCGACGAACTGCGCCACGGCAGCGTGGTCATCGCGGCGATCACCTCGTGCACCAACACTTCCAATCCCGGCGTGATGATCGCCGCCGGCCTGCTGGCGAAGAAGGCAGTCGAACTCGGCCTCTACACGCCGTCCCACGTGAAAACCAGCATGGGCCCGGGCTCGCGCGCAGTGACCGAATATCTCAAGGCAGCCGGCCTGCTGACCTATCTCGAACAGCTGGGTTTCTCGGTCGTCGGCTACGGCTGCACCACCTGCATCGGCAACTCCGGCCCGCTGCCGGAAGCGATCGAGAAGACCGTGCTCGACAACGATCTGGTCGCCTGCTCGGTGCTCTCCGGCAACCGCAACTTCGAAGCGCGGGTGCACCAGAACGTCAAGGCCAACTTCCTCATGTCGCCGCCGCTGGTAGTGGCGTTCGCGCTGGCCGGTCGGGTGCCGTTCGATGTCGAGAAGGAACCCGTCGGCGCCGGCAAGAACGGCCCGGTGTACCTGAAGGACATCTGGCCCGGCAACGACGAAGTCGCCGCGCTGCTGCACCATTCCACCGACGCCGGCGCCTACAGGAGCTACGCCGACGTCGGCGCCGGCAACCCGCTGTGGGACGGCGTGCCGGCGCCGGCCGGCGCAGTCTACGAATGGGATGCCGCTTCCACTTACATCCAGGAGCCGCCGTTTTTCGTCGGTGAAAAAGCCGCCAACGTCGCCATCAAGCGCGCGCGCGCGCTGGCGATCTTCGGCGACTCGGTCACCACCGACCACATCAGCCCGGCCGGCGGCATCAAGCCGACCTCGCCCGCCGGCCTCTATCTCACCGAACACGGCGTGCAGCAGGCCGATTTCAACAGCTACGGCGCGCGCCGCGGCAACCACGAGGTGATGATGCGCGGCACTTTCGCCAACGTGCGCATCAAGAACCTGATGATCCCCGGCAGCGAAGGCGGCATCACGCTGCAGGACGGCAAGGAAAAGCCGATCTACGATGCCGCCATGCAATACCAGAGCGAAGGCACGCCGCTGATGATCTTTGCCGGCGAGGAATACGGCACCGGCTCGTCGCGCGACTGGGCGGCCAAGGGCACCACCCTGCTCGGCGTGAAGGCGGTCGTCGCCAAGAGCTTCGAGCGCATCCACCGCGCCAACCTCGCCGGCATGGGCGTGCTGCCCTGCCAGTTCAAGGACGGCGTCGATGCGGCCAGCCTGAAACTCGACGGCAGCGAAACCTTCGACCTCGAAGGCACCGAATCCGGCATCGTCCCGCAGCAGGACGTCACGCTGGTGATCCACCGCGCCACGGGCGGCACCGAACGCGTCGCCCTCAAGCTGCGTATCGATACGCCGATCGAGGTGGCGTATTGCAACAAGGGCGGGATTCTGCCGTTTGTGCTGAGCCAGTTGCTGGGTTAAGCCTGCGGGTCTTCAATGCCAGCGGCGCCATGAATGGGTCGCTGGCGCGCACGGCTCACCCGGTTCGCGCCGTGAATCCTTACCCGTTGGACCTGCGCAGGAGCCGCCCATGAAACGCACAGCACTTTCCGCCTTCTCCGTCCTTGCTGTCGTATTGCACACGGGCTGCAGCGATGACCGGCCGCTGACCTATCAGGCCCGCATCAAACCGATTCTCGATACCCATTGTGTGTCGTGCCATGTGCCCGGCAAACCGGGATATGAACAGTCCGGCCTGCGTCTCGACAGCTATGAAGCGCTGATGAAGGGCGCCAGGCTCAACCCGGTGGTGCGCCCGGGCTCCAGTTTGAGCAGCACCCTGCACCGGGTGGTATCCGGCCAGCTCGACCCGTCGATCCGCATGCCGCACGGCGGGCCCATACTATCGGAAGAGAACGCACGCTTGATTGGCGCCTGGATCGACCAGGGGGCGAAGTACTGACGGCATGTCCGGAATGTCCATGGAATGCATGCGACGCAGACAGCCCGATTGTCGAACGCGTCAGGCGACCGTTATTGATAGCGGGAACCAACCGGGCAGCGGGCGTGGGCGGCGGATTGATTGCGTACAGTTTCAGCAGCCCTGCTGCGGCTGCGTCCGCTAGAAATTGAACCGCCAATCGAAGAAGGCCGCCACCTGGTCTGGTGGCAAGGGCTTGGCGACGACATAACCCTGGATTTCATCGCAGCCGCTCTGCCGCAAAAAGGCCACCTGACCGGCCTGTTCGACCCCTTCAGCCACCACGCGCAGCTTCAGGGCATGGGCCAGGCGGATGATGGCGTTGACGATTTCGGCGTCGTCGCTGTCGGTCAGCACATCGCTCACAAAACTCTTGTCGATTTTCAGCGCATCGATCGGCATGCGCTTCAACTGGCCGAGGTTGGAATACCCCGTGCCGAAATCGTCAATGTAAACGTGCAGCCCGCGCTGGCGCAGCGCCTCGAGCATGCCGAAGCTGCGTACGGGGTTATCCATCGCCGCACTCTCGGTCACTTCCAGCTGCAAATACGCGGGGGGCATTCCGGTTTCCGCCAGGATGGCATCGATGTCGTCGATCAGGCGCACATCGGAAAACTGCCGCGGCGACAGGTTGACGGCCACCGGCGGCGGGTCGCATCCGGCATCGCGCCAGACGATCCACTGTTCGCACGCCGCCCGTACCACCCAGCGGCCCAGCGGGACGATAAGGCCGGTTTCCTCGGCCACCGGGATCAACTGTTCGGAGCCGACGCTGAAGCCCGCGCGGGGAAGCCAGCGAACCAGCGCCTCCAGCCCCACCACCCGACCGCTGGCAAGATCGACCTTGGGCTGGTAGACCAGCGCCAGTTCGTTGCGTTCGAGCGCCTGGCGCAAACCGCTTTCCAGCGTCTGCAACTGCTGCGCCACCGTGTTCAATTCGTCGCTGAAGTACTCGATGCCGCTGCGGCGATGCTTGGCCTGGTACATCGCCAGATCGGCCTGGCGCAGCAGGGTATGGGCGTCGAGTCCGTCGTCCGGATACACGCTGATGCCGATGCTGGCGCCGATGGCGTAACGCCGCTGCGCGAGCTTGAAGGGCTTGGCCAGTGCCTGGAGCAGCTTGTGCGCCACCCGTCCGGCCGCCCGCGCGGCCGGCGCATGGGTCAGAATGACGGCGAATTCGTCGCCACCCAGGCGGGCGACGAAATCATCGGTACGCAGCTGTTCGTCCAGCCGGTTGGCGACGATGCGCAGCACCTGATCGCCCACCTCGTGCCCCTGCGAGTCGTTGATGTGCTTGAAGCGGTCGAGGTCGATGAACAGCAGCGAAACCTGGGATTTTTCACGCTGCGCGCGCGCCAGTGCATGGCCGAGGAAATCCTGGAAATACGAGCGATTGGGCAGGCCGGTGAGCGGATCGTGATTGGCCAGCATGTCGAGCCGTATTTCGGAATAGCGGCGCTCGGTCAGGGCGGCCGATACGAACAGGCCGCCCAGCGCCATGGTCACCATGCTGATCTGCAACGCGAACACATCGCGCGGCATCGCGACGCCGGCAAGGCCGCCGTAGGAGGCAACCGCCACCCCCAGCACAATGAGCGCCGACAGGAAAATCGCCAGGCTCGCGCCGGTCACCGAAAAACGCAGCGCGGCCCACAGCACCGCCGGCATCATCACGAACAGGACAATTTCGGCTGGCCGCAAAGGCTCGACGTACTCCATCATCGCCAGCGTCAGCGCCAGCATGCCGAGCATCAGCACCAGGCCTTCCAGCCGTGCGCCCCTGTTGGTCGGCAATAAATCCCAGCGTGTCGCCGTCAGCAGCAGCGGTGCAATCAGGTACACCCCCAGCAGATCGCCCAGCCACCATACCCACAAGCCCTCCAATACCGCGTCGGCCGGCAGGTGGCCCAAGAAATAGAGGCTGAGCATGCCCGTCAGTGCGCTTAGCGCGCAGCCCAGCGGAGCGGCCAGCAGCGCAAATTTGGCGACACTGGGCACATAGTCGAGGGTGGCGCTGAAAGGCTGCAGGTAACGCGGCAGATAGCCGATGATCCACGCTTCCGCAGCCGCGCCGAGCGCAAAGCTGAATGCCTCGCCCGGCGACAGGGCCAGGCTGTTGATCGCGAACGATCCCAGTGCTGTCCCCGCCACGCCTGCCGCGCCAAAGCGCAGGCTCGCCATGGCGCCAATGCCGGCAGCCAGCCAGACGGCGGCGACCACGTCGGCAATGTAGACCGCAAGCTTGAGACTGAGCCAGCCTGCCAGCGCATACGCCAGCGCCGTCAGTCCGGCGATCAGCACAAAGCGCCTGAGCTCGGGGAAACCCGGCAGCGGCAGGCGAACCAAGACGCGAAAGCCCGCCTACTGCACGGGATCGAGTTCGGCGCGCACCGACTCCAGCGCGTCCTTGAGGGTTTCCTCGGACAGTCCGTTGAGCTGCTCCGCCAGCATTTCGGCGGCATCGATGGTGTCGGTTTCATCCGGCAGGCTGTCGGTGTCGAGATTGGCCACGAACACTGCCGCCGCCCCCGTCACCTGCAACAGCTGGCGGCGCTCGTTCATCAGCATTTCGATTTCGTCGCGCAACAGGCGGATTTCGTCTTCTTTCATGGCGTGCAGGGTCATGCTTGTCTCCGTATTTACTACCTTGGTCAGCCAAACAGAGTTAACACTCCGGTGTAGCCATACAATCGGTTGTGGGAAATTTCACCGTTGGCAAAGAACCCCACCAGCGGAAAATCACCGAGGGCGTCGCGAATCAGTTCCATTTCCCGATTCGGCGCGCCGAACATGTGCCGGCCGCGCCCCAGGCAGGAATAATACACGCCACCCCGGATCGGCGAATCCAGCTGCGCCCCGATGGCTTGCAGCATCCGCAGCAGGTCGTCTTCGGCGGTTTGCCGGTCGCGGCGGCAGAACAGCAGCTCATCCCCCGGCTCGACATACTCGCCGATCGCCACCAGATGGTTCTGCGGATCGACGCCGAGAATATTGCGCACCAGATAATCGCCGGTATCCGATCCACGTACCGGCAGGCCGACGAAAATATAGCCGGCCGCGCGCCGCAGATCGTGCGCCAGGACTTCGCCGATCTCCTCCTTCATCACCTCCAGCGCCGGCCGGTTATCCAGGCCGCCGACGACGTTCTTGTTGGCGGCAGTGATGCGGTGGCGCGGCCCCAGCGGCGAAATGCCTTGCGTCAGCCGCGTCGCCAGCTTGACCCGTTCGCCGAACAGCACGCCCGACAGGCCGCCGCTCACCACGCCGTCGCTGATCTGTGCCGTCTCGCCGCGCGAGCTCGACAGCCCGCCGACGACAAAACTGCCCGACACATGCGCGGAGAGGCCTTCGATCAGTTCCTGAACTTGCGTGTTCGCCGGATCGCCATGCACCATCGCGACATACGCATCCGGCGGCTGCGCAGCGATGTCCTGCAGCGTGCGCACTGCCGGCAGCATGCTGAAATCGGCCGGCGCAAATTCACCCAACATCACCGCCATCGCCGGCTCTTCCAGATATTCCACACCGGTGGCGCAGATCCCCACGCCCACACTGCCGGTCCAGTGCATCACCCCGGTCGCGTTTTTGAAAAACGCCAGGATTGCGGCGAGTTCGCCGGCAAAGGCATCCGACACATACAGGAATCCCAGCGTCGCCGTGGCGGGAATCGCGCCCAGCTGGCCGATGCAGGTCTGCGCGGCGCGAACCCAGTCGGCATCGGCGGCATGGGCGAATTTGAAAGGGGTGTTCATAAGATATCAATCAGGAATCCCGTCAGTCCGGCATGCCGGCCATGGATGATGGCATTGCGCCGCGCACCACGACAGGCCGGCGCCATGCCATGCATCAGTAGCCGGTTCTGCTGCTATGCGGTAATTCGCCCTCGCCAAAGAAATTCCACAACAGATGCGCAACCACTTCGGGCGCAATCACGGTGTGCTGGTTATGGGTTTCCTGCAGCGCAGTCCGCAGTTTCTTGCGCAATTCGGGGTCGCCGGTCAGATCGAAAATGATGTCGACTTTGGCGCCCATCGAAACCACCTCCATCGCGTCCCTGAATACCGGCACCTTGCTGTGGGCAAAGCCCAGCGCGACGGGCGACTCCAGATTGCGATGCGCAACGGCAACGATTTCCACGTTGACGCCGTTTTCCTGGATCTTCTCCAGAAAATGCTCGGCAAACTTTTCCCCGACCTCACCCAGGCCCAGCAGGGCGACCTTGACGACATGACTCATGAACAACTCTCCTCGTATCAGTTATGGTTGGCAACGGGGCATCCTGTCCCGTTGGCGCATTTCTTGCGCACCGGAAGCATACGGTCCCCGCACGCGCCTGTCGATACTGGCACGCCGCCGGCCGCACTGCGTGCCCTCGCCTGTTCACGCCCGCGGGGCAGGCGATATGATGCGGGCTATCGACTCAAGGTTCTCCCATGCCAGATACTGCTCCGCTCTATCCGCCGCTCGCTCCCTATGCCAGCGGCATGCTGGAAACCGCCGGCGTCCACCGCATCTACTGGGAGACGTCCGGCAATCCGGACGGCATCCCGGTGCTGTTCGTGCACGGCGGTCCCGGCTCCGGCACCTCGCCCAACCAGCGGCGCTTCTTCGATCCAGTCCGCTACCGCATCGTCCTGTTCGACCAGCGCGGCTGCGGCCGTTCGACCCCGCACGGCGAACTCACCGACAACACCACGCCGCACCTGATCGCCGACATGGAAGCGCTGCGCGCCGAACTCGGCATCGACAGCTGGCTGGTGTTCGGCGGATCGTGGGGTTCGACCCTGGCGCTGGCCTACGCCGAGGCCCATCCGCAACGCTGTCGCGGGCTGGTGCTGCGCGGGATATTCCTGTGCCGCAAGAGCGAGATCGACTGGTTTCTCGACGGCATCCGCACTTTCTTCCCCGAGGCGCAACGGCAACTGGCGGAATTCATCCCCGAAACCGAGCGCCACGATCTGCTCGGCGCCTATCACCGCCGCCTGATCGACCCGGACCCGGCCGTGCACCAGCCGGCTGCCCATGAGTGGGCCACGTTCGAGGCGTCCTGCTCGACCCTGCTGCCCAGCCCGGAACTCGTCGCCGCGTTCGGCCGCGACCAGACCGCGCTTTCGCTTGCAAGGATCGAGGCGCACTATTTCGCGAATGACATCTTCCTGCCCGACAACAGCCTGCTCGCCAACGTCGGGCGATTGCGTGCCATTCCCGCCGTCATCGTACAAGGGCGCTACGACGCCGTCTGCCCGATCGTGTCGGCCGACGAACTGGCACGCGCCTGGCCCGAGGCCCGCTATGTGATTGTGGCGGATGCCGGCCACTCGGCCTTCGAGCCGGGCATCTGCCGCGAACTCGTCGCCGCATGCGACCGTTTTGCCCGGACCGGAGCCTTCGACTGATGGCGCTGTCACCCTACGTCTTCGATGCCAGCGCCGAGAACTTCAACCGGCTGGTGCTGGAAAACTCGCACAAGGGTCCGGTGCTGGTGCACTTCTGGACCCCCAAGGCCGGGCCCTGCTTCATGTTGATGCCGCGCCTGGTGAAGCTTGCCGCCGAATACGGCGGCAAGTTCCTGCTCGTCATGTTGAATGCCGAGGCGCTGCCGGAGCTGGCGCGGCGCTTCAGCGTCAACTCGGTGCCGACGGTGAAGTTTTTCTGGCGCGGCGAAGTCGCCCACACGATCCACGGCGCCGACCCCGACAGCAGCTTCCGTGAAGTGCTCGACCGCTTCATCGCCGGCGACGCCAACCGCGCCCACGCGCTGGGCGTGGCGGCCTGGCAGGCGGGCAACAGCCAGCAGGCGCGCCTGCTGCTCGCCAACGCGGCGATGGCGGAGCCCGCCAATCTGACGATTCCGCGCGACCTTGCCAAACTGTTGTGGGCCGAGGGCGAAGGCGAACAGGCGTTGAAACTGCTCGACAGCCTGCCGCCCGAGGCACGCGCCGACGCTGTCATTGCGCCGCTGTACGCGCATTTGAATCTGGCGGAAACCGCACGCCTGGCGATGCCGCTGGCCGATCTCGATGTACGCCTCACTCACGACGCCGACGACCTCGACGCGCGCTATCAACGCGCAGCGGTACGGCTGGCAGGCGACGATTTTTCCGGCGCCATGGCGGATCTGCTGGCCATTGCGCGCGCCGACCGCGGCTTCCGCAACGACATCGGCCGCACCAGCCTGCTGGCCCTGTTCGACCTGCTGGGCAGCGCGCATCCGCTGACGCGGCAATACCGCCAGGCGCTGTCCGAATCACTGCATTGAAATTCGATCATCCCGCCTTCGCGCCCTACCGGGCGCTGATCGATGCGCTGGAACTCGCCCGTTCCCTGCCTGCTCTCGAAGCGCTCAACGCACAGGCCGCAGCCCGCGGCATCATGCAGGCACACGGACTGCCGCTGCGTTTCTGCGCTCCCGGCGGCCGCCTGTCCGCGCGCGATTACGAAACCCATATCCTGCACACTGGCCAGGTGCCGACCCGCGCCGACACCTGGCACGACGTGCTCAACGCGCTGGTGTGGCTGCGTTTTCCGCGTTTCAAGGGAGCGCTGAATGCAGCCCACGGCGATGCCATCGCAATCGAGACCGACGCCAAGCGCGGGCGTCGCCGCGACGCGCTGACGATGCTGGATGAATCCGGAGTATGGGTGATCAGCCGCGATCCGGCCTTGTCCGAACTGCTGGCCGGGCGCGCCTGGCATACCCTGTTGTGGCAGGCGCGTGATCGCGTGGAAGAAGAAATGCACTTCGTGGTGGTCGGTCATGCGCTGCTGGAGAAGGCGCTTGCGCCCTATCCGGCCATGACGGGGAAATGCCTGGTGCTGGCTGCAGACTCGCCCGACCTCGACGCCGCGGACGCCCGGGCTGCGCAGGAACTCGGCGCCATCGACTCCCCGCGTCTGTTGCCCCCGCTGCCGGTCCAGGGAATCCCGGGCTGGGACCCGGCCAATGCCGACGCCGCGTACTACGCCAACCAGGACGTCTTCCGCCCGCCGCGCCAGGTCAGCCCGCCGCCGCCGGCAACTCGCCCCCCGCCACCCACGCCTGCGCCATGTCCAGATCGTCGAACAGACGGATATCCGCCGCCATGAACAGGCGGTTGATCCACATGCTCCACGCCACCCACTCGTCACCCGTGAGGATGGCGATGCGGGCGAAATCGTTGCGGTGCTCGCGCGAGAACTTCAGTTCCTCCCACGCCACGTCGACGCTGTACGACAGCATGTCGCGCAGGTCGAACAGCAGGTTGAGCGTCCCCTTGAACTGCACACCGTAGTTCACCGCCTCCTCGAATTCACGGTAATCGTCGAGGGTGAATTGCCCCATCACCGTGACCGCGATCTGGTTGTCCTTGACGTTCAGACTGATCATGCCGGGCTCCTTTTCAAGATGCCTTTACTATAGCGAATCGGAGCGCGCCGCGGCCGATGCGCGCACCGCCCACACCCCGGCCGCGGCAACCACTGCCATGCCGACCCATGCCAGCCACGGCAGGCGCTCGCCGAACAGCAGCGCGCCGTACAGCGCGGAAAATCCCACCGTCGCATAGGCAAGCGAGCCCACGGTGAGCGTATGTCCGCGATGGTAGGCACGCGTCAGCGCCAACTGTCCCAGGGTCGCGCTCGCGCCGATGCCGACCAGCCAGGGCCAGTCCTGC
>NZ_JANJXQ010000011.1 GCF_024708915.1 Thiobacillus sp. | reverse complement strand
CCCTGCGCCTGGCCGTGCGTCACCAGCGCCTCGGCGATGTCGCGCGTCATCCATTCCTGATAGGTGAAGCGATGGCCGATCGCATCGACCAGGCGCGCGATGCGCCCGAAGCCGTGCAGCCGGCCGCCGGGGATGTAGGCCACGTGCGCGACGCCACGGAACGGCACCAGGTGATGCGGGCACACGCCGTGCACCGCGATGCCGCGCACCACCACCATGTCGTTACGGTCGTCGGCGAAGCCTTCGCCCAGCGCCTCGGCGGGCGCAATCGCATAGCCGCCGAGCAGCCGCTTCTGCCACAGTTCGCGCACGCGTTGCGCGGTGCGCCCGGTGTGCACCGAATCCGGCGCGACCCCGCAGGCGACGAGCATGTCGTTCACCGCGCGTTCGAACGCTGCCGGGTCGAATGCGCCGACTTGCGGAATGCCGAGGCTGCCGCTGGCGTGCGGGGCGCGGCCGTCGTGGTCGCAGGCGTCGCTCATCTTATTTCAGCGTCGCCTTCAGGAACTCCAGCGTCCGCGTCCACGAATCCCGGTCGGCTGCGTTGTCGTACTTGAGCGGCAGCCCGAATTGTGCGGCGTAACTGTCAGCCTCGCGGTTGGTGAAGGTATGCTTCACGCCGGGATAGGCCACCAGCATGTAATCCGCCTGGGCGTTGTCCATTTCGGTCTTGAACGCTTCGACCTGCTCGGGCGGCACGAGCGGATCGGCCTCGCCGTGGAAGATGCGCAGCTTGGCCTTGATGTCGCCCGGCTTGACCGTCACGTCGGTCGCCAGCACGCCGTGGTAGCTGACCACCGCCTTCAGCGGCTCGCCCGCACGCGCCATGTTGAGCACCACGCCGCCGCCAAAGCAGTAGCCCAGCGCGGCCAGTTCGCCCTTCTTCACGTTGGGCTGCTTGTCGAGGAATTTCTCGGCCGCCTGAAACCGGGCCAGCGCCAGCGGCGGGTTCTTGTTCACGCTGCCGGCGAGCGCGCCGGCCTCCTGCGGGTTGTCGGCGATCTGGCCGTTGCCGTACATATCGACCACCAGCGCGACGTAGCCCTCGCCCGCCAGCATGCGCGCACGCTTCCTGGCGTAATCGTTGGCGCCCCACCACTCCGGCACCACCAGCACGCCGGCGCGCTTGCCCTTGATGGCATCGTCAAACGCCAGATAGCCTTTCATGACGGTATCGCCCGCCTTGTAGCTGACATCCTTGCCGACCACGGCGGCGAGGGCGGATGAGGTGAAAAACAACAATGACAGGGCAAGCGCGGTTTTCATGGGCGTCTCCGGATCGAGGGATGGGTTGGTCGACCCAAAAGCATACCGCGCCCGCGCTTGCAATAACAACCGCGCTCGAACAGCGGCCATGCGCGCCGGCGGTTTGCCTCGCAGGCACCGCGGTAAACTTGCAGGCTGCTCGCTCACCGCCCCTGCCATGACCGATTCCATCCGCCTTGCCAAACGCGTCGCCGAGATCCGCGCCTGTTCGCGCCGCGAAGCCGAACAAACCATCGCCGGCGGCTGGGTGCGGGTGGACGGCGTCGTGATCGAAGAGCCGCAATTCCGGGTTGCCGATCAGCGCATCGAAATCGACCCGCTGGCCGATCCCGCGCAGACCCAGGCCGTCACCCTGCTGCTGCACAAACCGCCCGGCTATCGCACGGGCCTGGGCGACGACGCGGACGACAAAGCCGCGTCGCTGCCGCACGCGCATCAACTGCTCGGTGCCGCCGCCTGGTGGGCCGAAGACGCCTCCGGCATCCGCCCGCTGAAAAAGCATTTCGCCCGGTTGACCTTGTGTATGCCGCTGGAAACCGGCGCCAGCGGACTGGTCGTCTTCACCCAGGACTGGCGCGTGGCGCGCAAACTGACCGAGGATGCCGCCACGCTGGAGCACGAAGTCATCGTCGAAGTCGCGGGTGAACTCATCCCGCACGGACTCAAACGGCTGAATCAGAGCATTTCCTTCCACCCGCAAGGGGTAGGCCGTGGTTGTCCCCGCGAGGGGGAGGCCGCGGTTGTAAAGCCGACAAGCCGGCAGCAACCTCGCTCTAAAGACGCTAAAGCGTCAACAACCACGCTCCAGGGCCGTATGCCGTCTGCCATCAAGGTCAGCTGGCAAAACGAGAACCGCCTGCGGGTGGCGTTGAAGGGCGCCCAAATCGGACAAATCGCGCACCTGTGCGAAGCCGTTGGCCTGCGCGTGGTGTCGATGAAGCGCATCCGTCTCGGGCGCGTGCCGCTAGCGCAGCTGCCGCCCGGCCAGTGGCGCTATCTGTGTCCCGGCGAGCGGTTTTGAGGGCTGCGCGGAACGCCGGGGTGGCCGCTGCGCGCCTCGACTGCACGAACCCCGTCCCGGCAAACCCGTCAGCCGGTACTCCAGGCCCGCGGACGCTTCATTCCCGCGATCTTGCATGCCTGCTGGACATAGCCATACGCGAACAGCCTGTAAAGCGCATTGCGCGCATCGGCTCCCATGCGCTGCGACAGGTGCTTGATCACATAGCGGGCATCGGGGGCGATCTGGTTCTCTTCGTAGAATTCGCGCATGAAGCGGATGACGTCCCAATGCGCGTCCGTAAGCTTGACATTCTCTTTCTGCGCGAAATATTCAGCGAGGGCTTCGCTCCATTCGCCGGGCTCGACCAGGTAACCTTCCTCATCGAGATTCGGCAAGTTCAGTGTTGCTGCAGCTTCCATCGTTCAACCTCCTCGGAAATGCCTGGCTCCGATGAACCAGGCCGGCCAGAAAACGGCGATTGCAGAATCTCAGGCAAGGGCCGGAACAAGCCCCAGCATGACCAGCATCACCCACACCACAAGGCCGAGCGCGGTGACGGTATAGGCGATGTCGAAGGCGACAAGACCCTCCTCGACCTTGAGGATGCTGCCCACCCCGCGGAAAATCAGCACGACCGACCCCGCCAGCCCAAGAACGACCATGGCTATGATCAAGGCGATCTGGTCGGAGAAGAGCACCAGCGACGAAAGCCAGAGCGGCACCGCTGCGACGGCGGCAAGCGTGAAGGCGTCGTGGTAATTACTGTCGATCCCCTTGCTGTTGGCCACCGACTTGATCGCCCAGGCCATGAGCGGCACGGTGATCAACTCGGCGATCAGGAAGAAGAGCGCGGCGATGCTCCACGCCTGTCCCGCGGTATCGGGAAACATGGCGGCACCCAAATGCTGTCCGGCATACTCCAGCATCAATGGCGGAATCAGCGAGAACGGCACCACCAGCAGGACGAACAGCTTGATGGCAGAGGGCTGTATGCGCGCGAACTCATTCCATCCTTCGGGCGACGCGACGAACAGTTTGTGGATATGCAGGATACTCATGTGAATCTCCTTTTTCGAGAGCGGTCTTTGGACACGCATGACGGTACTCTCGGTTACCGCCGCAACGAAAGTGATGGCAAGCCCGCGAGACCATCATGATTTATTTGTATCACAACATGATATAAAAGCCAAATAAAAATCCACTTGAGACGCGACCAAACCCAATGCCGCCCCTTTCCCTCAGCAAAAGCGACTTCGAAACGCTCTCCCATTTCCGTTATCAACTCCGGCGCTTCCTGCGTTTCAGCGAGGAAGCGGCCCGCCGGCATGGCGTCACCCATCTTCAGTACCAGTTGCTGCTGCACATACGCGGATTTCCGGATCGCGAGTGGGCTACCGTCGGCGAGTTGGCGGAACGTCTGCAGGCCCATCACCATGGTGTGGTTTCGCTCATCTCGCGGTGCGAAAAGCTTGGACTGGTACAGCGCCAAGTGGGGCGCAACGACCGGCGCGCGGTGGAGGTGCACCTGACCGCCAGGGGAAACGATATGCTGAATGCACTCGCAGGCCAGCACCGCGACGAGTTGCTCAAACTGCAAGGCATCTTCCGCGTGCCTGGAGCGGAGGAACTGGCCGCAGGAGAAGGGAACAGCCAGCGCTGATCCATCGGTCGGCCACTCGACGCCAGCGAAACCGGGAACAGGTCAGGAAAACGGTATGGCCGCGTAGCCGGGGACGGCGGGCGCGGCAGGTGCCCGCCCTGTGCTGTGCGACGCGGCGGTTGAACTGGCGGCCCGCTACCCCGGTAAAAACAATTCCAGCAGATCGTTCAGAAAGCGCTGGCCCTGCAAGGTCGGTTTGAGGTGGCTTGCGCCGACCTCCATCAGGCCCCGCGCTTGCGCCTGTTCGAGCGCAGACGCGCAAACGAACAGCGGCAAGCCGGTGCGTTCTTCAAACAGCGCAGCGGGGACGCCGTCATTGAGCCGCAGGGCGTTCATCATGAACTCGAACGGCAGATCGCTGCGCGTGAGCGAACGGACCTCGGCAATGTGGCGGTCCTGCCGGACCGCGTCCATGTACTGCTGTGGATGCTTGGTGCGCATCTGCCGCAGGATGCGGTCGTGAAAACTCAGCTTGGAATGCGCACCCGCGCCGATGCCGAGGTAGTCGCCAAACCGCCAGTAATTGAGATTGTGGCGGCTGGCGTGAAGCGGCCGGGCATAGGCCGAGGTTTCGTAATGCTCCATGCCGGCCTCATTCAGCCTGGCCTCGATCGCCAACTGCATGTCGGCGGCCAGGTCGTCGTCCGGCAGGTTCGGCGGCGCGCTGTGGCCGAACGGGGTGTTGGGTTCGAGCGTGAGGTGATAGGCGGACAGGTGCGGCGGCCGCAAGGCGAGCGCGATGTCGAGATCGGCCGCGGCCTCGGCCAGCGTTTGCCCCGGCAGGGCGAACATCAGGTCGAGATTGAAGGTATCGAAATGGGTGGCGGCCAGCTCGGCGGCGCGGCGGGCCTCGGCGCCGTCGTGGATGCGCCCGAGCGCCTGCAGATGGCGCGGATTGAAACTCTGGATGCCGAGCGAGACCCGGGTCACGCCCGCTGCGCGGAAGCCGGCGAACTTCGCCGCTTCCACCGTTCCGGGGTTGGCTTCGAGGGTAATTTCCGCGCCGGGCAGCAATTGGGTCAGCGTGCGCACGCCGCTCAGGATGCGCTCGATGCCCTGCGCCGAAAACAGGCTGGGGGTGCCGCCGCCGAAGAACACCGTGTGGATTGTGCGTCCCCAGATGTCGGGCAGCGCGCGCTCCAGATCGAGCAGCAGCGCATCGATGTAGGCGGTTTCGGGAATACCTTGCGCGGCGTGCGAATTGAAGTCGCAGTACGGGCATTTTTTCACGCACCACGGCAAATGAATGTAGAGCGACAGCGGCGGCTGGACCCGCAGGCCGCTGCCGGCAAAGCGGACGACGGGATCAGCCAAGTCGCTTCAGCTTGTCGGCCAGTTCGCGCAAGGCCTGGCCGCGATGCGAAACGGCGTTCTTCTCGTCCTCACCGAGTTCGGCGCCGGTTTTTCCAGACTGCGGCAGCAGGAAATACGGGTCGTAGCCGAAGCCGTTCTCGCCGCGCGGCGTGTCGACGATTTCGCCAAACCAGCGGCCCTCGGCGATCAGCGGCTCGGGATCGTCGGCGTAGCGCACCAGCACCATCACGCAGTAATAGTGCGCGCGGCGGTTGGCTTGGTCCGCAAGCGCGGCGATGAGCTTTTCGTTGTTGCGTTGGTCGGATTTCGGCTCGCCGGCGTAGCGTGCGGAATACACGCCGGGCGCGCCGTTGAGCGCCTCGACGCAGATGCCGGAATCGTCGGCCAGCGCCGGCAGGCCGGTGTGCGTGCTGGCGTGGCGCGCCTTGGCAAGGCAGTTCTCGACGAAGGTGACGTGCGGCTCGGGGCATTCGGGAACACCGAAATCGGACTGCGGCACGGCGGAAATTTCGAGCGGTTCGAGGATGCGCGCAATCTCGCGCAGCTTGCCCGGATTGCCGGAGGCAATGACGATTTTCTTCATGGGGGTTCCTTTTGATTTTTTATCCGCGAAGGACGCGAAGTGCCGCGAAGAAAACCCGAATTCCCCTTCGCGTTTCTTCGCGTCCTTCGCGGATCAATTCGCTTTTAATGCTGCCTGTTGCGCTGCGCCGATCTGCGCGATGCCGGCGGTCGCCAGGTCGAGCAGGGCTTCGAGGGTGGTGCGGCTGAACGGTGTGCCTTCGGCAGTGCCCTGCACTTCGACGATGCCGCCGCTGCCGGTCATCACCACGTTCATGTCGGTGTCGCAGTCCACATCCTCGACGTAGTCCAGGTCCAGCACCGGCTGGCCCCGATAAACGCCGACCGAGACGGCGGCGATGCTGCCGGTGAGCGGGGTTTCGGCCAGTTTGCCGTCGCGCAGCAAGCCTGCGACGGCGTCGGCCACCGCGACCCAGGCGCCGCAGATGCTGGCGCAGCGGGTGCCGCCGTCGGCCTGCAATACGTCGCAGTCGATGTGCAGGGTGCGTTCGCCCAGCTTCTTCAGGTCGACCACCGCGCGCAGGCTGCGCCCGATCAGCCGCTGGATTTCCTGGGTGCGTCCGGACTGCTTGCCGCGCGCCGCTTCGCGGTCGCTGCGGGTGTGGGTGGAACGCGGCAGCATGCCGTACTCGGCCGTCACCCAGCCTTCGCCGCTGCCTTTTTTATGCGGCGGCAGCTTGTCGAGCACGCTGGCGGTGCACAGGACGCGGGTATCGCCCATGGCGACGAGCACCGAGCCTTCGGCGTGCTTGGTGAACCGGCGAGTGAAGGAAAGGGCGCGCAGCGCATCGGGCGCACGGCCGCTGGGGCGGGAAATCGGGGACATGGCGGGCTGTCGGGACGGAAAACGCAATTTTACCGCGGCGCGCGTGCCCGCGCCCAGCAGGGCCGCGCGCCGCTTATTTGGTGGAAATTTTCTGGATGGCCTGCTGGATTTCGGCAATGGCGCGCTCGATCTCGTCGTCCGACACCGCCGGCGTGCCGGGCACCGGGCGCAGCGCGTTTATCTGCGTGGTGACGCCGCCATCCGGCAGCGCCAGGGTGGAGATGGAATCCTTGCTCGGCATGCGCGCCTCACCCCAGGTCATGGCGATCAGGCTGAGATTGTCGCCGTGCGCGCCACCGCGGAATTCGGCATGGTCCATCAGGTGGCGCACCGCGTCTTCGAGCGTGTAGGCATGCAGCAGGGCCGACACTTCGGGGATGCTGATCATGCCCCAGATGCCGTCGGTGCACAGCAGCATGCTGTCGGCGTCGTGCAGCGGAACCGGCGCATTGCACTCCACCTGCGGCGCGACATAGCCGCCCAGGCAGTTGGATACTTTGTTGCGCTCCGGATGGTTGCCCGCCTCTTCCTCGCTGATGATGCCGTCGCGCACCAGTTGCGCGACGGCAGTGTGGTCTTCGGTGCGCGCGATCAGACTGCCGTCGCTGAACAGGTACAGCCGCGAATCGCCCACATGCGCCCAGTACGCGGTGTTGTCTTGTACCACGGCGGCAACGCAGGTGGTATGGGGGATTTCCAGCAGATCCTGTTCGACTGCGTAATCGTTGATGGCGAAATGCGCGCGCGTGGTCACCTCGGCCAGGAAAGCCATCGGATCGGCCAGGCGCGGCCTGGCCATTTTCTGGAACTGCTCGGTCAGCGTCTGCACCGCGATCTGCGCCGCGATCTCGCCATGCATGTGGCCGCCCATGCCGTCGGCCACCACCATCAGCAGCGCATCGCGGCTGTAGGAGTAGGCAACCCGGTCCTGGTTGTTCTTGCGCCCGCCCTGACGGGATGCCTGGTAGATGGTGAATTTCATGGTGCGTAGTCTAGGAGTCAGTCGGGCTTAAGGGATCGAAGCGAATTCGGCTGGGTGAGAACGGATTTTGCCGATTTGCCGGTCAATAGTCATTCTATTGATTCTGTTAACCCAAAAGCGGCGAAATGAAATATGGACCGCCCAAGCGGATTTGCAGGCGATTCATCATAAGTCCGACAGGCTCCTAGAACAATTCCTTGCTAAGCGAACGCTTCAGGCTGGTCAAAAACGAAGTGCGCGGCGGCATCATCGCGCTGCGGTCCATCAGCACTTTCTGCAGGCTGAATACGCTTTGCGGGCGTTCCATGTAGTTGAGCCTGAGGCAATGATCGATGGTTTCCAGCAACTGGTCGGAATAGGCGCCGCGCCAGTTGGTCGTCGCTGGCACCAGCTTGTCGTTGAGCAGGCGCGCATCCGCCGCCTGCGGCGGATAGCCCGCCAGACAGGCATACAGGCTGGCACCCACGCTGTAGACGTCGGTCCACGGCCCCAGCCGTTCGCGGTTGTGATACTGCTCGGGCGCCGCGAAACCTGGCGTATACATCGGCTGCAGCTTGCTTTCTTCTTGGGTCAGCGTCTGCCGTGCAGCGCCGAAATCGATCAGCACCGGCGAGCCGTCGAGGCGGACGTACAGATTGGACGGCTTGATGTCGAGATGCAGCAGCTTGTGCGTGTGCACCTCGCGCAGGCCGTTCAGCAATTGGGCGAACACGCGCCGGATGAAACTTTCGCGGATGGTGCCGCGATTGGCCTGGATATGCTGCTGCAGCGTTTTGCCGCGCTCGAAGCGCATCACCATGTAGACGGTTTCGTTGGCGCGGAAAAAATTGGTCACGCGGATGACGTTGGGATGATCGATGCGCGCCAGCGCCCGGCCCTCCTCGAAAAAACACTTCATGCCGTGGCGGAAGATGTTGTTGTTTTCGGACGAATTGGCCTGCACGATGACCGAACCTTCGGTACGCAGCACCAGCGCGCCCGGCAGGTATTCCTTGATCGCCACCGACTGGTTGTCGTCGTCGCGCGCCAGGTACACCATGCTGAAGCCGCCACCGCCGATCTTGCGCACGATGGTGTATTCGTTCAGCCGGTAACCATTGGGCAGCGCTTGATTGGGTTGAGTCGCCATAGTCGAACGTCTATTATCTTTGCCTGTTAACCGGCCATGCCACAAAAACCCACTCCGGCTCCGCGCCGGTAATCGTTCCATAACCCACACGTCAGGCCATCCATGACCGCCAGCATGACCGGGTTTGCCGCCCACAGCCTCACCCTTGACCATGCCAGCGTCAGCATCGATCTGCGCAGCGTCAATCAACGCTTTCTCGAGCTGCACTTCCGCCTGGCCGACGAGTTTCGCTCGCTGGAGCCGCAACTGCGCGACCTGATCAATAACCGTCTCGCGCGTGGCAAGGTGGAATGCCGCGTCAGCCTGAACCTGCTGCCTGCCGCTACGCTTGATAACGGCCTGAATCCAGCCATTCTTGAGCGTCTTTCGCACTGGCAAGCCGACGTGCTGCAGCGTCTGCCGAACAGCGCCCCCCTCTCCGTCAACGAGGTCCTGCGCTGGCCCGGCGCGGTGCAAACCGCCACGCTGTCGCAAGACGCACTGAACGAGGCGGTACTGGCAGGGCTGCACGAGACACTGGACGAACTGGTGGAGAGCCGCCTGCGCGAGGGTGCCAAGCTGAAACAGCACATTCTCGACCGGCTCGGCGCGGCCGAAGCGCAGGTGGCCAGCTTGCAGCCCCTGCTGCCGGCGCTGGCCGCGGCGCAGCGCGACAGGCTGGCGGAACGCCTGCGCGATGCGCTGGGAGAAACAGGGCACGAACGGCTGGCACAGGAAGTCGCGCTGGCGGCGCAAAAAGCCGATGTCGACGAAGAGCTTTCCCGCCTCGCCACCCACTTTTCCGAGGTCCGCCGCGTGCTCGATCAGGCCGGCGCCATCGGCAAGCGGCTGGATTTTCTGATGCAGGAACTGCACCGCGAAGCCAACACTCTGGGCTCCAAGTCGGTGGCAGTGGAGACTTCGCGCGTCTCGCTCGAACTCAAGGTGCTGATCGAGCAGATGCGCGAGCAGGTGCAGAATATCGAATAGACTTTTATCCGCGAAGGACGCGAAGAAACGCGAAGGTAACCCCTTGATGTCTTTCTTCGCGTTTCTTCGCGTCCTTCGCGGACAGGATTTTTTGTGAAATGACAGGGCATCCGGAACGATCATGACCCCTACCCCCAGCAACGGTGTGCTTTATATCGTCAGCGCCCCCTCCGGCGCAGGCAAGACCAGCCTGGTCAAGGCGCTGCTGAAAGCCGACCCGGCGATCCGCCTGTCGGTGTCCTACACCACGCGCGTCCCGCGGCCTGGCGAAACCGACGGCCGTGACTACCATTTCGTCAGCCGCGAGCGCTTCGAGGCGATGCTGGCCGAGGGCGAGTTTCTTGAGCACGCCGAGGTGTACGGCAATTTTTACGGCACCTCGAAAGGTGTCGTCGCCCGCGATCTCGACGCCGGTCGCGACATCCTGCTGGAAATCGACTGGCAGGGCGCCGCCCAGGTGAAGACGCATTTCCCGCAATCTGCGTCGATTTTCATTCTGCCGCCGTCGTTCAATGCGCTGCGTACCCGTCTTAACGGACGCGGGCAGGACAGCGCCGAGGTGATCGAGCGCCGGCTCGCCGCCGCGGCGCATGACGTCGCTCATGCCGGCGCGTTCGACTATATAATTGTCAACGATGATTTCGACCACGCTCTGCAGGATCTGGTCGCCATTACCCGCAGCATTCGTCTCGAAGCGGCGCGCCAGCTGGACCGGTACGCCGCGCTGTTCGACGAATTCGGACGTATCTAAACCCGCACCGCCTGAAGCAGGAGTATCCCTATGGCCCGCATCACCGTCGATGACTGCATCGACATGTTTCCCAACCGTTTCGAACTGACGCTCGCCGTGACCTATCGCGCACGCCAGCTGGCGCAGGGTTCGCAGCCCATGGTCGAATCGAAGGACAAACCCATCGTCACCGCGCTGCGCGAGATCGCGGCCGGCAAGGTCGGACGTGAAATCCTCAACCGGGGCCGCGCCTGAGCATCCGCTCACCCACCAACCGGCGCACGCAAGCCGCGCGCCGGCGATGATGCGCGAATTTGAATCGCTGCGTCCGGCCCTGGTTTATCTGCCGCCGGACGAAATCGGCACCATCGAACAAGCCTACGAATTCAGCCGTAACGCCCACGAAGGCCAGTTCCGCAAAAGCGGCGAACCCTATATTTCCCACCCGCTGGCAGTTGCCGGCATCCTGGCCGGCTGGCATCTCGACGCGCAGACCCTGGCCGCCGCACTGCTGCATGACGTGGTGGAAGACACCCCGGCCACCGCGGGCGAAATCGAGACGCGCTTCGGCAAGGCGGTCGCGCTGCTGGTGGAGGGTGTCTCAAAGCTCGACAAACTGGCGTTTGCATCCGAGCAGCAGGCGCAGGCGGAGAACTTCCGCAAGATGCTGCTGGCGATGGCGCAGGACGTGCGGGTCATTCTGGTCAAACTGGCCGACCGCCTGCACAACATGCATACCATGGGTGCGATGCCGGCCGAAAAACGCCGCCGCATCGCCGCCGAAACGCTGGAAATTTACGCGCCGATCGCCAACCGCCTGGGCTTGCATTCGGTATACCAGGAACTGGAAGATCTCGGTTTTCGCTACAGCCATCCCAACCGCTATCAGGTGTTGTCGAAAGCAGTCAAGGCGGCACGCGGCAACCGCCGCGAACTGGTCGACAAGGTCAAGATTGCGCTGCAGGAAAAACTCGAACTATGCAAGGTCGAGGCCGCCATCAGCGGGCGCGAGAAACACCTCTACAGCATCTATCGCAAGATGCAGGAAAAAAACCTGGCGTTCTCCGAGGTGTTCGACATCTACGGCTTTCGCGTGGTGGTGCGCGACCAGCCCTCCTGCTATCTGGCGCTCGGCGCACTGCACGCGCTGTACAAACCCATCCCCGGCAAGTTCAAGGATTACATCGCGATACCCAAGGCCAACGGCTACCAGTCGCTGCATTCCATCCTGTTCGGCCCCAACGGCACCCCGATCGAAATCCAGATCCGCACTTCCGACATGAACCGTCTGGCCGAGTCGGGCGTCGCCTCGCACTGGATGTACAAATCCGCCGACACCGCACTGAACGAGGTGCAGACGCGCACCCACCGCTGGCTGCAATCGCTGCTCGACATCCAGGCCGACCACGGCGACTCGCCCGAATTCCTGGAACACATCAAGGTCGACCTGTTCCCGGATGAAGTCTACGTGTTCACCCCCAAGGGCAGGATCATGGCATTGCCGCGCGGTGCCACGGCGGTGGATTTTGCGTTTGCCGTGCACACCGACGTCGGCCGCCACTGTGTGGCGGTGAAGATCAATTACGAACTGATGCCCCTGCGCACCCAGCTTCGAAATGGCGACCACGTCGAAATTCTCACCGCTGCCAACGCCAGTCCCAATGCCGCCTGGCTGAATTTCGTCGTCACCGGCAAGGCGCGTTCGCACATACGTAATTACCTGCGCAATACGCGGATAGAAGAGGCGGCGGCACTGGGTGAACGTCTGCTCAACAATGCGCTCGCCGCACTCAATCCCGAAGCGGCCGTGCCCGACTTCGCCGTATGGGAGCGGCTAGTCAAAGACTATGGTCTGCAAACCCGGCAGGAATTGCTGGCGGGAATTGGCTTGGGCCGCAAACTGCCGCTGGTGGTAGCGCATCAGCTACTGCACGTGCAGGGCGAGAAAACCGGCGAGCCGGCGCACCCCCACGCCATCAGCATCCGCGGCACCGAAGGCATCGCGGTCGAACTGGCGCAATGCTGCCATCCAATTCCCGGCGACCCGATTCTCGGCTTCATCCACAAGGATCGCGGACTCATCATCCATACCCACGACTGCCCCTCGATCCGCGCCTTCCGCACCGACCCCGACAAATGGCTGGATGTGGAATGGGAGGCCGAACCGGGGCACATGTTCGACGTCTCGATCAAGGTCGTCGTCGGCAACCAGCGCGGCGTGCTGGCCAAGGTCGCGGCGGCGATCGCCGAACACGGCTCCAACATCGGCAACGTCTCGATGGAAGAGGAAGACGGCAGCCCCTACACCGTGCTGTTCTTCACCGTGCAGGTGGAAAACCGCATGCATCTTGCACGCGTCATGCGCGGTCTGCGCGCCTTGCCCGACGTGGTGCGGATTTTCCGTATCAAAGGGAAAAAGGATGGCCGTGCCGCCCTCCCCCAATAAGCCCACCTCACCCACCTGGCACCAGGAAACCCAGCATGAACAAAAGCATCATCCAGACCGCCGACGCACCTGCCGCGATCGGCACCTATTCGCAGGCCGTGCGGGCCGGCCATACCGTGTACCTGTCCGGCCAGATCGGTCTCGACCCCGCCTCCATGCAGCTGGTGGACGGCATCGAGCCGCAGATTCATCAGGTGTTCAAGAATCTGGCCGCCGTAGCAGCGGCTGCCGGCGGCTCGCTGGTGGATGTGGTGAAGCTGAACGTGTTCCTCACCGATCTCGGCGACTTCCCCAAGGTCAACGAGATCATGGCCGGCTACTTCAGCCAGCCCTACCCGGCACGTGCCGCGGTGGGGGTGGCCGCGCTGCCGCGCGGCGCGCTGGTCGAGGCCGATGCGGTGATGGTGAGCGGATAAATTGCCGCCTTGAAAGCGGCCTCGCCGTTTTCCTTTCCCGTCAGTCCTGCGCTCGCCGCCAAACTCGCCAAGCTGGGCCTCGTCCGCGATGCCGACCTGGTGCTGCACCTGCCGCTGCGCTGGGAGGACGAAACCCGCGTGACGCCGATCCGCGATCTGCTGCCGGGACAAACCGCACAGGTGCAGGCGACGGTACGCGAGGCCAGCGTCGCCTACCGGCCGCGCCGCATGCTGACGCTGACGGTGGAGGACGATGGCGGCGTGCTCGGCATCCGCTTCCTGCATTTCTACCCTAGCCACCTCAAGCTCTTTCAGGCGGGGCAAAGCTTCCGTTTCAACGGCGAAGTCCGCGGCGGCTTTCTCGGGCTGGAGATGGTGCACCCGCGTTTCGTCAAAGCCGACGATGCCACACCCCTGCCGACCCAGCTCACGCCGGTGTATCCGACCACCGCCGGGCTTGGCCAGGCCACGCTGCGCAAGCTGGTCGAGCGCGCATTGGCCGCACCGATTGCCGACACCCTGCCCGCCGACTGGCTGGCCGCACTGAATCTGCCCGGGCTGGAAGCGAGCATCCGCCTGCTGCACCAGCCTCCGCTCGACTGCGCATTGAACGAACTCGAATCGCGCCGTCACCCCGCGTGGCAGCGGCTGGCCTTCGACGAACTGCTGGCGCAGCAGCTGTCGCTGGCCAGCGCGCGCCGGCAACGGCAGTCGCGCCCGGCGCAGCCGTTGCCGTCCCGGCAACGGCTGACCGCCGGCTTCATCGGCACGCTGCCGTTCGCGCTGACCGCCGCGCAGGCACGCGCCTGGCAGGAAATCAGCGCCGACCTCGGCGAGCCGCACCCGATGCGCCGCCTGCTGCAGGGCGACGTCGGCAGCGGCAAAACCGTGGTGGCTGCGCTGGCCTGCCTGCAGGCGATCGAAAACGGCTTGCAGGCCGCCTTCATGGCACCGACGGAAATTCTCGCCGAACAGCATTTCCGCAAATTGTCGCCGTTGTTGTCTGCGCTCGGCGTGCGCTGCGCCTGGGTGTCGGGCAGCCAGCGCAAAACCGAGCGCACCGCGGCGTGGCAGGCGATTGCCGCAGGCGAAGTCGATCTGGCATTCGGCACCCACGCACTGTTCCAGGCGGCCGGCAGCTTCGCCCGCCTGGGCCTGGCGGTCGTCGACGAGCAGCACCGTTTCGGCGTCGGCCAGCGCCTGGCGCTGATGCAAAAGGGCACGGAGCCGCACCAGCTGATGATGAGCGCAACGCCGATCCCGCGCACCCTGGCGATGAGTTTTTTTGCCGACCTCGATGTATCCGTCATCGATGCGCTGCCGCCGGGACGCACACCGGTCGTCACCAAGCTGGTCAGCGCCGCGCGCCGCGACGACGTGCTGGCCCGGGTGCGCGAGGCCTGCCTCGCCGGCGGCCAGGCCTACTGGGTGTGCCCGCTGATCGAGGAGTCCGAGAAGCTGCAATTGCAGACCGCGCAGGACACTTATGTCGCGCTGACGGCGCAGCTCCCGGAACTGCGCATCGGCCTGGTGCACGGGCGACTGAAACCGGACGAGAAACAGGCGGTGATGGCGGCGTTCCAGGCGCACGAAATCGACCTGCTGGTCGCCACCACCGTGATCGAAGTCGGCGTTGACGTGCCCAACGCCGCGCTGATGGTGATCGAGCATGCCGAGCGCATGGGGCTGGCGCAATTGCACCAGCTGCGCGGACGGGTGGGACGCGGCAGCCGCGAATCGGTGTGCGTGCTGCTGTATCAGACGCCGCTGTCGGAACTCGCACGTGCCCGGCTCAAGGTGATTTTCGAGTTGACCGACGGTTTCGAAATCGCACGCCAGGACTTGCTGCTGCGCGGCCCCGGCGAACTGCTCGGCCACCGCCAGAGCGGCTTGCCGATGCTGCGGTTTGCCGATCTGGAACGCGATGTCGCACTGCTGGAAGCCGCGCGCGATCTGGCGCAGCGCTGTCTCGCCGGCCACCCCGACATCGCCGCGCGCCACCTGGATCGCTGGATCGGCCAGCGGCAGGCGCTGTCGTCGATCTAGATGCCGTCGCTGCGGCATAATGCCGATTTTCCATATGATGAACGGTTCGCCGTGCGCGATTCCCGGCAGGGCTGGCTTGCCCACCCGCACTCGCTTCCGCGCTCGCTGCGCAGCTGGCTCAGCGATCACGGTTCGCTCACCCAGCGCCTCAAATCGCGCTGCGCATCGTTTCGCGTCGCACCGCTTGCCACCGGGATGGCCCGCGCCCACGCTGACGAATACGCGCTGCTGGGCATGACGCCGGGCAACCGCGCCTATGTGCGCGAAGTCATGCTGCTGTGCAACGGCGTGCCGGTGGTGTTTGCCCACAGCGTGCTGCCGCCTGCTGGTCTGCGCGGCGGCTGGAGCGGCATCACGCGG
>NZ_JANJXQ010000220.1 GCF_024708915.1 Thiobacillus sp. | reverse complement strand
TGGTGCCGCTTGTCGGATTCGAACTGACGACCTACCGCTTACAAGGCGGTTGCTCTACCAACTGAGCTAAAGCGGCGACGGGCGACATTATAACGACGTCGCGCGATGGATAATCCGATTACTTGACGACTTTGAGCGCGGGTTTGCCCTTGGGCGGCGCCGGCGCATCGCCTGGTAAGGGCGATGGCGCCTGCCCGGGCGGCGGCGCGGATGCGTCGACCGGTTCGAAATGCAGGCCCTGGCCGTTCTCCCGCGCGAAGATGGCGGCCACCCGATCCACCGGAATGGAAATCTCGTGCGAAACGCCGCCGAAGCGCGCGGAAAACTGGATCCAGTCGTTGTCCAGGGTGAGATTGCGGGTGGAGGCCGCGCTGATGTTCAGCACGATCTGGCCGTCCTTGACGAAACCGGGCGGCACACGGGTACGGCCGTCCACCGCAACCAGCAGCTGCGGGGTGAAACCCGAATCCGTGCACCATTCATATAGGGCACGAATCAGATAAGGCTTGGTTGAAATCTCGGCCACCCGTCCTCGCCCCTTACTTGCGCAGCGCCTTTTCGGTGGGCGTCAGCGCGTTGATGAAGGCCGGGCGGCTGAACAGGCGCTCGCGGTACTTGAGCACCGGCGCCGCCATTTTCGGCAGCTCGATGCCGTAATGCTCGAGACGCCACAGCAGGGGAGCGATCGCCACATCCAGCATGGAGAACTCGTCGTTCATCAGATATTTCTGCTTGGTGAGGATGGGCGTGAGCTGCGACAGGCTGTCGCGGATTTCCTGGCGCGCCTTGTCTGACGACTTGCCGAGGGCGTGCTCCAGCGTATCGACGTGGGTAAACAGGTCGTGCTCGAAATTGAACAGCACCAGTCGCGCACGCGCACGCATGACGGGATCCGGCGGCATCAGCTGCGGATGCGGAAAACGCTCGTCGATGTATTCGTTGATGATGTTGGATTCGGTCAGAATCAGGTCGCGCTCGACCAGCACCGGCATCTTGCCGCTGGGGCTGATGCTGGCGATTTCTTCCGGCTTGTTGTGCATGTCCACATCGATGACTTCAAAGTCCATGTCCTTCTCAAACAGGACGATGCGACAGCGATGGCTGTACGGATCGGTGCTACCGGAATACAAGGTCATCATGGCAGGGGCTCCCTATCGTGTTGCGTATGTTGATGCTTTTTGACTTGAAATCCGGCTGCCTGAGTTTCCAGCCGGTAACAAGCGGGCTCGAATATTGGTTGTTTCGGCATGCTGCACGGCTGGCGAACAGTGCGTCAGCACCGGTCATTCAAGCGGGTTGGGCCGGATCGATAAATGCCAACAGCCGGACACAGTCCGGCTGTTGGCAAATGGTGTGGCCCGACTCAGTGGATATCTTTCCAGAACTCTTTCTTCAGGTAATAGGCCACTACGAAGAAGACCGCCAGAAAAATCAGTACGATGACGCCAAGCTGCTTGCGCTGGACCTGCGCGGGCTCGCCCATCCACACCAGGTAGTTGACCAGGTCGCCTACCTTGGCGTCGTACTCGGCCAGGGTGATGCTGCCGGGCTTGGACAGTTCGAGGCGATCGATCACTTCATGCTCGCCCTCCTTCTTGTAGTGCGGCACCATTTCGCCCTGCAGATCCCACATTACGTGCGGCATGCCGACCTTGTCGAACACGATGTTGTTCCAGCCGGTGGCGCGGGTGTCGTCACGGTAGAAGCTGCGCAGGTAGGTGTAGAGCCAGTCGGCCCCGCGCGAACGGGCGATCACGCTGAGGTCGGGCGGGGTGGCGCCGAACCAGGCCTTGCCGTCGGCCTTGGTCATACCGACCGTCATGGTCTCGCCCGGCTTTTCGCCGGCAAACAGCAGGTTCTCCTTGATCTGGTCTTCGGTCAGGCCCAGATCCTGCAGACGCGAGTAACGCATGGAACCGGCGCTGTGGCAGTTGAGGCAGTAGTTCACGAACATGCGGGCGCCGCGCTGCAGTGAGTCCTGATCGGACAGATTGACCGGCGCCTTGTCCAGATGAACGCTGGGGCCCGACGCAAAGGCCACCACGGGGGCTGCCGCCAGCAGGAAAAGAAAGTTCTTCAAGCGTTTCATTTAGCCAGTCACCCTTTCCGGTTCCGGTTTGGTTTTGTCAATCGAGGTATACCAGGGCATCAGCAGGAAAAACAGGAAGTAGATCACTGAGAAGACCTGGGCAAATATCGTCGCCACCGGGGTGGACGGCAACAGGCCAAGATAGCCCAGTCCGATGAAGGACACGAGGAACAGAGCAAGCATGATCTTGTAGATCGGGCCGCGATAGCGGATCGACTTGACCTTGCCGCGGTCGAGCCAGGGCAGGAAGAACAGCACGACGATCGACAGGCCCATCGCCACCACGCCCGGGAACTGCGAGCCGAACATCGGCGGCACCGCACGCAGAATCGCGTAGAACGGGGTGAAATACCACAGCGGCGCGATGTGCTGCGGCGTCTTCAGCGAGTCGGCCGGGACGAAGTTGTTGGCTTCGAGGAAGTAGCCGCCCATTTCCGGCGCGAAGAACACGATCGCCGAGAACACCATCAGGAAGACGATGACGCCGACGATGTCCTTCACCGTGTAGTACGGATGGAAGGGAATGCCGTCGAGCGGAATATGTGTCACCGGATCCTTCTTCTTCTTGATCTCGATGCCGTCGGGGTTGTTGGAACCGACTTCGTGCAGCGCCACCAGGTGCACCACCACCAGCGCCAGCAGCACCAGCGGCAAAGCGATGACGTGGAAGGCGAAGAAGCGGTTCAGGGTGGCGTCCGAAATCACGTAGTCACCGCGAATCCAGATCGACAGGTCTTCACCGATGAAGGGCACGGCGGCGAACAGGTTAACGATCACCTGCGCACCCCAGTACGACATCTGGCCCCACGGCAGCAGATAGCCGAGGAAGGCTTCGGCCATCAGCGCCAGGTAGATCAGCACGCCAAAGATCCAGATCAGTTCGCGCGGCTTGCGGTAGGAACCATACATCAGGCCGCGGAACATATGCAGATAGACGACGACGAAGAACATCGAGGCGCCGGTCGAGTGCATGTAGCGGATCAGCCAGCCCCAGTCGACGTCGCGCATGATGTACTCGACGGATGCGAAGGCGAGCTCGGCATCCGGCTTGTAGCTCATGGTGAGGAAGATGCCGGTGACGATCTGCAGCACCAGCACCAGCAGCGCCAGCGAACCGAAGAAATACCAGAAGTTGAAGTTCTTGGGCGCGTAGTACTCGGACAGATGCGCCTTGTAGGTGGCGGTGAGCGGGAATCGATCGTCGATCCAACCCATCATTTTTTGCAGGGCAGACATTTATTTACGCTCCTTTTGCGTCTACACCGATCAGCAACCTGGCATCGCTGAGGTATTGATGAGGCGGAATCACCAGATTGGTCGGAGCCGGCACGCCCTTGTACACGCGTGCGGCAAGGTCGAACGTCGAACCGTGGCAGGGGCAGAAGAAGCCGCCCGGCCAGTCGCCGCCCATGCCACTGTCGCCACCCAGTTTGAGCTTTTCGCTGGGCGAGCAGCCAAGGTGGGTGCAGATGCCGACCGCCACCAGATATTCCGGTTTGATCGAGCGGGTCGCGTTCTTGCAATAGTCGGGCTGCTGCGGCTGCTCGCTCATGGCGTCAGCCAGCTTGTCGTCATGCTTGCCCAATTGATCGAGCATTTCCTTGGTGCGGTTGACGACCCACACCGGCTTGCCGCGCCACTCGACCGTCAGCAGCATGCCCGGCTCGATCTTGCTGATGTCCACTTCCACCGGCGCGCCCGCTGCTTTGGCGCGCGCGCTTGGCAGCATGCTCATGACCAGCGGCACCGCCACCCCCACAGCTGCGACCCCCCCAACCGCGCTGGTCGCAGCGATCAGGAATTTTCGTTTACTTGTGTCCACTTTTTGCCCTTCGGCTTCCTGGCTCATGTTTACCTAACCTGAACGTGTTGCGATAAAACCGGCATTCTAACCAAATTGCCCCCTCTACCGGAAGTCCAATGTAGCGCCGGCGCAGTAAGTTCCCGCCCTAGGCTATAATTATCGCGCGGCGGCATCACGCTTTCCTTGACCTACATCAACATGCGCAAACTCTGGTTGCTTTTCGCCCAATCCGCCACAGTGGCCCTGGGCGTGTTGTTCATCATCGTGCTGTTCAAGCCCGACCTCCTGCACTGGCAAACCCGGCAGCCAGGCCTCACCATTCAGCAGGCGCAGCATCCGGCGGCCAGCGTTCCCGCCGCAAGCGCTTCCTTCGCCCCCGCCGCAACAAAGGTCATCCCGACGGTGGTCAACGTTTTTACCCAGCAAAAGGTGCGTAGCCCAGCCCATCCCGCGCTGCAGGATCCGATCTTCCGCTATTTCTTCGGCGACCGGCTGGATTCACGGCCGCGCGAGGTGTCCAATCTCGGTTCGGGCGTGATTGTCAGCCCGAACGGCTATATCCTGACCAACCACCATGTGGTCGAAGCCGCCGATCAAATCCGCGTTGCGCTGGCCGACGGCCGGACACTGCCGGCGCGGGTGGTAGGGGCCGACCCCGAAACCGATCTGGCGGTATTGAAGATCGATACCGACAACCTGCCCGCCATCACCTTCGCCGGGGCCGACAGCCTGCAGGTCGGCGACTGGGTGCTGGCGGTGGGCAATCCGTTCGGCGTCGGCCAGACCGTCACCGCGGGGATCGTCAGCGCGCTTGGCCGCACCCATCTCGGCATCAACACCTTCGAGAATTTCATTCAGACCGATGCCGCCATCAATCCAGGCAACTCGGGCGGCGCGCTGGTCGACGCAGCAGGCAATCTGGTGGGGGTCAACAGCGCCATCTATTCGCGCACCGGCGGCTCGCAAGGCATCGGCTTTGCCATTCCGGTCAGCATCGCGCGCCAGGTGATGGAACAGATCGTCAAGACCGGCAGCGTGACGCGCGGCTGGATCGGCATCGAAGTGCAGGACCTGACGCCCGAACTGGCGGAATCCTTCAGCCTGAAAAATGCCGAGGGCGCATTGATCGCGGGCGTGCTGAAAGGCGGCCCGGCCGACGCCGGCGGCATCCGCCCGGGCGACATCCTGCTGGCGGTCAACGGCAATGCCGTGACCGACTCGGCCTCGCTGCTGAACCTGATTGCCGCCCTGCAACCCGGCATCGACACCCAACTCACGGTGGCACGCAAGCAGCAATCGCTGAGCCTGAAAATCCGGGTCGGGCGGCGCCCCATGCAACGCACGCTGGAACAGGCGCAGGAACCCTAATTCAACTAGTGTCGTGACTCAGAAATATCGCAACATGAAACGGCGTCTTTTTCCGCATGGCGGCGTTGCTCGTCGTTGCCATAGAGTCGACTATGTCGCCCACCCGCAAGGGGTAGGCCGTGGTTGTAAAGCCGATAAATCGGCAA
>NZ_JANJXQ010000206.1 GCF_024708915.1 Thiobacillus sp. | reverse complement strand
GCGCAACCCCGACAGCGCCATCCGCATGGCCGAGGAAATCGGCTACCCGCTGGTGGTGCGCCCGAGCTACGTGCTGGGTGGCCGCGCCATGGAAATCGTGCGCGAGGAGGCCGACCTGCGGCGCTACATGACCGAGGCGGTCAAGGTGTCGAACAAGTCGCCGGTGCTGCTCGACCGTTTTCTCAACGACGCCATCGAGGTCGACGTCGACGCATTGTCCGACGGCGAGCAGGTGGTGATCGGCGGCATCATGCAGCACATCGAGCAGGCCGGCGTGCATTCGGGCGATTCGGCCTGTTCGCTGCCGCCGTACAGCCTGTCGAATGAGATCCAGGACGAGCTGCGCCGCCAGACCGTGGCGATGGCGAAGGCCTTGAAAGTGGTCGGCCTGATGAACGTGCAGTTCGCGATCCAGGGGGATACGGTGTACGTGCTGGAGGTGAACCCGCGTGCGTCGCGCACCGTGCCCTATGTGTCCAAGGCCATCGGCGCGCCGCTGGCGAAGATCGCCGCGCGCGCGATGGCGGGTATTTCGCTGAAGTCGCAGGCGTTCGAAAAAGAGATCATCCCGCCGTATTTTTCGGTGAAGGAAGCGGTATTCCCGTTCCGCAAGTTCCCCGGCGTCGACACCATCCTCGGCCCGGAAATGAAATCGACCGGCGAGGTCATGGGGGTGGGCGACAACTTCGGTGAGGCTTTCGTCAAGTCGCAACTGGCGTCGAGCTCCGAACTGCCGAAGCCGGGTGGCCGCGCCTTCGTCAGCGTGCGCTCGGGCGACCGCGATGCCATCGTCGAGGTGGCGCAGGCGCTGCGCGATCTCGGCTTCAACCTGGTCGCCACGCGCGGCACTGCCCAGGCGATCGAGTCGGCAGGGATTCCGGTGGCGATCGTCAACAAGGTCAAGGAAGGCCGCCCGCACATCGTCGACATGATCAAGAACGGCGATATCGATTTCATCGTCAACGTAGTCGAAGACAAAAAGGCGGTGAAGGATTCCTACGCCATCCGCGCCGAAGCGCTGGCGCGCCGGGTGGTGTACTTCACCACCCTGGCCGGTGCGCGCGCCGCCTGCATGGGCATGCAGCATGGCAACGAACTCAAGGTGTATTCCCTGCAGGCGCTGCATCAGCGCCTGCAGGGAACCAATAAGGCAAGACTGTGAACAAATTTCCCCTCACCGTGGTTGGCGCCGAAAAGCTGCGCGCCGAGTTGCAACATCTGAAAAGCGTGGAGCGTCCCGCTGTGATCCAGGCAATCGCCGAGGCACGCGCGCAGGGCGACCTGTCTGAAAACGCCGAGTACGACGCCGCCAAGGAAAAGCAGGGCTTCATCGAAGGGCGTATTGCCGACCTCGAAGGCAAGCTGGCGAATGCGCAGATCATCGACCCCACCACCCTCGATGCGGATGGCCGCATCGTCTTCGGCGCAACGGTTGAACTGGAAGACGCCGAATCCGGCGACAGCGTGGTTTACCAGATCGTCGGCGACGACGAGGCCGACATCAAGCAGAGCAAGATTTCCGTGTCGTCGCCCATCGCGCGCGCGCTGATCGGCAAGTATGCGGGCGACAGCGTGGACGTGCAGGCGCCGGGTGGCCTCCGCCAGTACGAAGTGCTGGACGTGCAATACATATAATGCGGCGTTTCTGGGACGGCCTCGCCGGGACGATGCTGGTGCTGTGGATCGGCGGCATCTGGGCGATCGGCTACGTCGCGGCGCCCGTGCTGTTTGCCAGCCTCGGCGACAAGCAGCTGGCCGGGGTGCTGGCCGGCAAGCTGTTTGAAGTGATGGCGTGGATCGGTATCGCTGCTGCGGCCTATCTGATGCTCTACCGCATTGTGCGCGACGGCGGCGCGGCGTTGAAAACCCTGTTTTTCTGGGTGATCGCTGTCATGCTGGCGTTGACGCTGGCGGGCCATTTCGGCATCCAGCCCATCATGCAGAGCCTGAAGGATCAGGCCATGCCGCACGCCGTGATGCAAAGTGTGTTTGCCGACCGTTTTTCGCGCTGGCACGGTGTGTCCAGCATTCTGTATTTGATCCAGAGCGCGCTGGGGCTGTTGCTGGTCTGGCGTTCGGGGCTGGCGCGATAAACCCCGTCGGGCAGCAATCAGCCCGGCAGGACGATGACGGGCTTGGCTGCGGCGCGATAAATCACCAGCACCTTGCCGATTTGCTGCACTGGCGCGGCGCCGGTGGCGGCGCAGATTTCCTCCAGCCAGTTGCGGCGCATCGCCGATTCGCTGCTGGCGGCCTTGATCTTGATCAGTTCGTGCGCAGCCAGTGCGTGATCGACTTCCTTCAATACGGCAGCCGTCAAACCCTGGTTGCCGATCATGACCACCGGTTGGCGCGTGTGTGCCAGCCCTTTCAGAAATTGCCGCTGTGCGGGCGCGAGTGCTTTCATGCTTGTTCCTTCAAATGAGCGCGGATTGTAGCCGATAGAGCCGATAGACATGGCGCAGAAACCCAAGCGGACCAAATCGGGCAGTGCCTGGATGCACGAGCACGTGACGGATCCTTACGTCAAAAAGGCGCAGCAGGACGGCTACCGCTCGCGCGCCGCCTATAAATTGCTGGAAATCGACGCTCGCGACCATCTGCTGCGCCCCGGCATGACGGTGGTGGATCTGGGCGCCGCGCCCGGCAGTTGGTGCCAGGTGGCGGTGCAGAAAATGAAGCGGCAGGGCAGGGTGCTGGCGATCGATCTGCTGCCGGTGGCGTCGATGCCCGGCGTCGACAGCCTGGAAGGCGATTTCACCGAGCCGACGGCGCTGGCCTGGCTGGAAGAAAAGTTGCAATCCGGGCAGGTTGACCTTGTATTGAGCGATATGGCACCCAATATCAGCGGGGTGATGCTGGCAGACCAGGCGCGGCATTACGAATTGTGCGAACTGGCACTCGAATTTGCGGCAGACTGGCTGAAACCAGAGGGCTGTTTCCTCGTCAAAGTATTCCAGGGCGTTGGTTTTGAGGATTTCAGGGCCCGGATGCGGCAGGCATTCGAGCAGGTGCTGATCCGCAAACCCGACGCCTCGCGTGATCGCAGCACCGAGGTCTATCTGCTGGGACGTCGCCCGGTTGCAGCACGGGATAGCGGGTTGCAAGGCTGCCGTGGCATGCCTGCAAAATAGGGTTTAGAATGAGTCTAAAGGTGCTGCATTCAGCACCGAGGAGTAAACGTGAACAATCTGTCCAAAAACATCGCCGTCTGGTTGATCATTGCCGTCGTCCTGATGACGGTATTCAACCAGTTCGGCGCTCAGCGCACTGCCCAGAAGCAGATGCCCTACTCGCAATTCATCGAAGAGGTGCGCCAGCAGCAGATCTCCAAGGTGGTGATAGAAGGCAACGTGCTCAAGGGCGAGCGCAGCGACGGCCAGCGTTTCACCAGCTATGCGCCGAGCGATCCGTGGATGGTCTCCGACCTGCTGAAAAACGGCGTCTCGGTCGAGGCCAAGCCTGAGGAACAGCCGTCGTTCCTGATGAGCCTGTTCATTTCCTGGTTCCCGATGCTGCTGCTGATCGGCGTGTGGATCTTCTTCATGCGCCAGATGCAGGGCGGCGGGCGGGGCGGGGCGTTCTCGTTCGGCAAGAGCCGGGCGCGCCTGCTCGACGAAAACGCCAATCCGGTGACCTTTGCCGATGTGGCGGGCTGCGACGAGGCCAAGGAAGACGTGGCGGAACTGGTGGACTTCCTGAAGGACCCGACCAAATTCCAGAAGCTGGGCGGGCATATTCCGCGCGGCGTGCTGATGGTGGGGCCGCCGGGAACCGGCAAGACCTTGCTGGCGCGCTCGATTTCGGGCGAGGCCAAGGTGCCGTTCTTCAGCATCTCGGGGTCGGACTTCGTCGAAATGTTCGTCGGCGTGGGTGCTGCGCGCGTGCGCGACATGTTCGAGCAGGCGAAGAAGAATTCGCCCTGCATCATCTTCATCGACGAGATCGATGCGGTCGGCCGCCAGCGCGGCGCCGGCCTCGGCGGCGGCAACGACGAGCGCGAGCAGACCTTGAACCAGTTGCTGGTGGAAATGGACGGCTTCGAGGCGACCACCGGCGTCATCGTCATCGCTGCGACCAACCGCCCCGACGTGCTCGACCCGGCCTTGCTGCGTCCGGGCCGCTTCGACCGTCAGGTGGTGGTGGGTCTGCCCGACATCCGCGGCCGCGAACAGATCCTGCTGGTGCACATGCGCAAGGTACCGCTCGCCCCCGACGTGCGGGCCGACATTCTGGCGCGCGGCACCCCCGGCATGTCCGGCGCCGACCTCGCCAACCTGGTCAACGAGGCTGCCCTGTTCGCTGCGCGCGGCAACAAGCGCCTGGTTGACATGGAGGATTTCGAGAAGGCCAAGGACAAGATACTCATGGGTGCCGAGCGCAAGTCCATGGTGATCACGCCCGAGGACAAGAAGAAAACCGCCTACCACGAGTCGGGCCACGCGGTGATCGGCATGACCCTGCCGGGCTGCGATCCGGTGCACAAAGTCACCGTGATCCCGCGCGGCCGCGCCCTGGGCGTGACCATGTCGCTGCCGGAAGTGGACCGATTCAGCCTGTACAAGGACGAGATGCTGTCGCAGATCAGCATGCTGTTCGGCGGCCGGGTGGCAGAAGAGATTTTCGTCGGCAGCATCTCGACCGGCGCTTCCAACGACTTCGAGCGCGCCACCAGCATCGCGCGCGACATGGTGACCCGCTACGGCATGTCCGAAGCGCTGGGCCCGATGGTGTACGGCGAAAACGAAGGCGAGGTGTTCCTCGGGCGTTCGGTGACCACGCACAAGAACATGAGCGAAGCGACGATGCAGAAGGTCGACGCCGAAATCCGCCGCATTCTGGACGAGCAGTATGCGCTGGCCAAAAAAATCCTCACCGAAAGCCGCGACAAGGTCGAGGCGATGACGTCTGCGCTGCTGGAGTACGAAACCATCGACGCCGAGCAGATCGCCGACATCATGGCGGGCCGTCCGGTGCGTCCGCCGAAGCCGGCAGGTGCTCCGCAGCCGCCGGCGAGCGGCGGCGACAAGCCGAGCGCCCCGGCGCCGACCGCGCAGCCGGCGCAGGAAACCTGAACGCCGGTCCGGCAACAACCACTACAATAGAGGGGCTTTGGCCCCTCTCTTTTCATGTTCGTCCTCCACGCCGGTCCGCACCGTCTCTCCCTGGCAAGGCCCATCGTCATGGGTATCGTCAACGTCACGCCCGATTCGTTTTCGGACGGCGGGCGCCTGGCCGATGCGCAGGCTGCGATCGGTCACGCGCTCAAGCTGCAGGAGGAGGGCGCCGATATCCTTGATGTCGGTGGGGAGTCGACCCGCCCCGGCGCGGCGAAGGTGCCGGTGGCGGATGAACTCCGCCGCGTGGTGCCGGTGGTCGAGGCGCTGGCGGGCCGTGGCTGCGTGGTGTCGGTCGATACCACGAAACCCGAAGTGATGCGGGCCGCGCTGAGTGCGGGTGCAGCGATGGTCAACGACGTGATGGCCCTGGGCGCGCCAAGCGCGCTGGACGCCGTTGCGGCGTCGGATGCGGCAGTGTGCCTGATGCACATGCAGGGCGATCCCCAGTCGATGCAGCAGGCGCCCGCGTATGCCGACGTGGTGGTCGAAGTAAAGCAATTCCTGGCGGATAGAGTGGCGGCATGCGAGGCGGCGGGCATTTCCCGCGAGCGGCTGGTGATCGACCCCGGCTTCGGCTTCGGCAAGGCGCTCGAACACAACCTGGCGCTGTTGCGTCACCTCGATCGTCTCGCCGAACTTGGCTTGCCGGTGCTGGCGGGGCTGTCGCGCAAATCGATGCTCGGCGCCCTGACCGGGCGTGCAGTCGATCGACGCGAATTTGCCGGCGTGGCGGCGCATCTGGCTGCCGTCGCACGTGGTGCGCGCTTGCTCCGGGTACACGATGTGGCGGCCATGCGCGATGCGCTGGCCATCTGGAATGCAGTGGAGGAACAACAGGATGGGACGTAAGTATTTCGGCACCGATGGGGTGCGCGGCAGGGTGGGCGAGTCGCCCATCACGCCGGAGTTCGTGATGCATCTGGGCTACGCCGCCGGGCAGGTGCTGGTGGCCGACCGCGGCAGCCTGCCACCGAACCAGCATCCGACCGTGCTGATCGGCAAGGACACCCGTATTTCCGGCTACATGCTGGAAGCCGCGCTGGAAGCCGGCCTGACCGCCGCCGGCGTGAATGTGCTGATGACCGGGCCGATGCCGACGCCCGCGGTGGCCTACCTGACGCGCGCGCTGCGTCTGCAGGCTGGGGTAGTGATCTCGGCATCGCACAATCCGTTCGAAGACAACGGCATCAAGTTCTTTTCCGCCAGCGGGCAGAAATTGCCGGACAGCGTGGAGAAAGCGATCGAGGCGCGGCTCGATCACCCGATCGTGACGGTCGAGGCGCGCCAGTTGGGGCGTGCCCGCCGGATCGAGGATGCCGCGGCGCGTTATATCGAGTTTTGCAAGAGCACCTTTCCCAATCACCTCGATTTGCGCGGCATGCGGATCGTGGTCGACTGCGCGCACGGCGCGACCTATCACGTTGCGCCGCATGTGCTGCACGAACTGGGCGCCGAAGTGATTGCCATCGGCAACGAGCCGAACGGCTACAACATCAACGAAAAGTGCGGCGCCACGCACACTTCGGCGCTGGCGGACGCGGTGCGTACGCAAGGTGCGGATCTCGGCATTGCACTCGACGGCGATGGCGACCGCCTGATGATGGCCGACGCGAAGGGGCGGATATACGATGGCGATCAGCTGGTTTATGTCATCGCGCGCCATCGTATCCAGACCGGCTACATGAAGGGCGGCGTGGTGGGCACGTTGATGACCAATCTCGGCACCGAACATGCTCTGGCCCGCATCCGGATTCCGTTCGAGCGCGCCAAGGTGGGTGACCGCTATGTGCTGGAACGCTTGCAGGCGAACGGCTGGACGCTGGGCGGCGAGACCTCGGGGCATATCCTTTGCCTGGATAAACACACCACGGGCGACGGTATCGTTTCGGCGCTGCAGGTGCTGCGCGCACTGCGCGAGTCGGGCGAGACGCTGGATGCGCTCACCACAGACCTGGAAACCTATCCCCAGGAGATGATCAACGTGCCGGTAGCCAAAGGTTTCAAGCTGGATGCCGTGCCTGCGGTCGGTGCGTCGGTCGCGGAGGCGGAGGCTGCCCTGGCCGGCAGCGGCCGGGTCGTCCTGCGCGCGTCCGGTACCGAGCCGCTGATCCGTGTGATGGTGGAAGGGCGGGATGCCGATCTGGTCAGGCATACGGCCGAAACCATAGCCGCTGCCGTGAGGACCGCCGCAGCGGCCGGGTGATTTCCTGCCTTGAAATATATCTGTAATATTCGCCCGTTAGTATGGCGACGTCGCCCATGCGGCAACGTCAACTACTACCGGAGATATACATGCGTACACTCAACAAGCTGGCTCAAGGCACTCTGGCCGCGGCCATGGGTCTGGCTTTCTCGGTCGGCGCGCTGGCCGCCGACATCACCGGCGCGGGTGCAACCTTCCCTTATGCCGTTTACACCAAATGGGCTGAAGCCTATCGGGCCGCCACCGGCAACAAGGTCAACTATCAGGGCATCGGCTCGTCGGGCGGCGTCAAGCAGGTCAAGGCCAAGACTGTCGACTTCGGCGGTACCGACGCGCCGGTCAAGGAAGCCGACCTGGATGCCGCCAAGCTGGTGCAGGTCCCGACCGTGATGGGGGGCGTCACCATCGTCATGAACGTTCCCGGTATCGATTCCGGCAAGCTGAAGCTGGACGGCATCACCGCCGCCAACATTTTCCGCGGCGCCATCACCAAGTGGAACGACCCCGCCATCGCCAAGCTGAACCCCGGCGTGACGCTGCCGAATCTGGCCATCACCGTGTCGCATCGTTCCGACGGTTCGGGCACCACCTATGCCTTTACCCACTATCTGGCCAAGCAGTCGACGGCCTTCATGCGTGAAGTCGGCGCTGGCAACACGGTGAACTGGCCTGCCAATGGAGTGGGAGGCAAGGGCAACCCGGGGGTCGCTGCCAACGTGCAGAAGATCAAGGGTGCGATCGGCTATGTGGACATCGCCGATGCGATGAAAAACAAGATGGATTTCATTGCGCTGAAGAACCGTTCCGGCAGCTATATCGTGCCGAATCAGGCGGCAGTGGCCGACGCGGCAGCGGGGGCCGACTTCAAGGTCCGCGGCATGGCGCCCGACCTGCTCGACCAGTCGCACAAGAACGCCTGGCCCATCACCACGGCCACGTATGTCCTGGCGTATGAAAAAGGCGCCGATGCCGGCAAGCAGAAAGGCGTAGTCGACTTCTTCACCTGGTCCTTGAACAATGGTCAGAAAATGGCTGAAGAGCTGGGCTTTGTGGCGTTGCCGCCCAATGTCGTGAAGATGGTCGAAGCGGAAATGAAAAACATCAAGTAAGACATCCGGATTGACTGATTTGATGATTGGCCGGGGGCGGCGTGCCGCCCCCGGCGCTCTACCAAAGCAGCTGCCTTGCGGCGGCTGCTTTGGCAGATAAAAAATCAAACCGATAGGCACCCCACCGTGAGCGAGCCCAGCGCACCCGCCGGAATCGACCTGCATGCCCAGCAGGTCAGCCGATTCCGGTTACAGGACAAATTTTTCCATTATTCCACCCAGTTTTTCGCCTTTATCGTTCTGGCGGCGCTGGTGGGTATTCTGGTGTCGCTTACCCTCGAAGCCTGGCCTACCCTTCAGGCATTCGGCCCGGCTTTCCTTTGGACCAACATCTGGAGCGTGCCGGACGACCAGTACGGCGCGCTGGCAGCCATTTACGGCACGGTGGTGACGTCCGTGCTGGCGCTGTTGATTGCCGTGCCGATCAGTTTCGGTATCGCCTTGTTCCTGACCGAAACCTGCCCGGTCTGGCTGCGCCGCCCGCTGGGCACCGCGATCGAATTGCTGGCAGGCATTCCCTCCATCGTCTACGGCATTTGGGGGTTGTTCGTGTTCGCCCCCCTGTTTGCCGAATACATCCAGCCCCCGTTGCAGGAATTACTGGGCGATGTTCCGGTCATCGGCGGCTGGTTCTCCGGTCCTCCCATCGGGGTCGGCATTCTCACTGCCAGTATCGTGCTGGCGCTGATGGTCATCCCTTTTATTGCTTCGGTGATGCGCGACGTGTTCGAAACCGTGCCGCATGTGCTGAAGGAGTCGGCCTACGGCATCGGCTGCACCACCTGGGAAGTGGTGCGCAACGTCGTGCTGCCCTACACGCGTGTCGGTGTCATCGGGGGCATCATGCTGGGGCTGGGGCGCGCACTGGGCGAGACGATGGCCGTCACCTTCGTGATCGGCAACGCCAACCGCATCAACGGCAGCCTGTTTGCACCCGGTACCTCGATTGCTTCCACGCTGGCCAACGAATTCGGCGAGGCGGACCCCGGCCTGCATATCGCCTCCCTGTTTGCGCTGGGCCTGGTGCTGTTCATCATCACCTTTGTCGTGCTGGCGATTTCGCGCTGGCTCATCAGCCGCAGCATGGGCTCGGAAGGTCTGTGAGGAAAGCCGTCATGATGAGCCTGTATACCCGCCGTATCTGGATCAACCGCATCGGCATCATGGGACACCATTGCAGTCAGCTTGGCGGAAAGCTTATCCGAACTCGCCGATTCCGTCGCCCGTCCTGGGGCAGAATCGGATGTCGCCACCCAGACAGCGGCTTCTTCGTCCCACTCCGCCCCGACAAGCAAAACTTTTCCTTTCTTCCGCTTCATTCCAATCCGACTCTCGCCGACCTTTGGCGCACAC
>NZ_JANJXQ010000204.1 GCF_024708915.1 Thiobacillus sp. | reverse complement strand
CAAATCCAACGCGACGATCGCCGCCGCTTTCGTGTCGGGTCCGGATTACAAAGGCACGCTGGGCGCCAAATCGCACGCCAGACTGGGGATTCCCGATTACGAATCGCTGATGGGCAGCATGGCGCGCAGCGAGATCAATAGCCGCGGACTGGCCAAAAGCGACTTTGCCGAAATCAAATTCCATCGTATGGCCGAGGCCCCGCTGTATGGGCTGAAGCTTGGCCGCTATGACCTGGCGGTCGCCTCCGCCGAGGAAGCCAAAACCTGGACTGCGGCCAACGGCGGGCGCATCGTTTTCACCGGCGCATCGGTGCCGCTGCGCGCGCTGACCGTACAGCCTGAAACCGTATCTGCAGGCGCCCAGCAAAAGCTGACCGCCACCCTGCAGAAAGGCAACAGCCTCAATCTCGCGCTCTCCACCGCCACCCGGGCCGATTTCAAAAGCGTCGCCTCGATGCTGAATACCACGCCCACCAGCCTGCCCGGCGCCAAGATCATCAGCGCCGCCGAGGCCCGGGCGCTGATTGCCAAAGGAACGCCGGTTTACGACGTGCGGGTGAAAGAAGAATACGAAACCGCCCATGTTCCCGGCGCCATTTCCGTTCCTTACAATGAAGGCAGCGCCAAGGAAGTCGGTTTCGACCCGGCGGACGACCAGTTCGCACTGAACAGGCTGCCGAAGGACAAGAATACCCCCCTCATGATGTATTGCGACGGCACCATCTGCTGGAAGAGCTACAAATCCGCCGTCATGGCAATCCAGGCCGGCTGGAAAAACGTCTACTGGTTCCGCGGCGGCTTCCCGGAGTGGAAGGAAGCGGGGCTGGCGGTTGAATCAAAGAAAAACTAGCTTTCCCTGAACATGGAAACCGGCCACTGCGTTCGGCGGTGACGCGGCGGATCCGGCTTCGTCCCTGACTTCCCGCTACCGGCCGAACACCCGCGCCGCCAGCTTGCGCAGTTCGCCGAACCAGAGCACCACGCTGGCCATCGCCACGCAGACCAGCCATTGCTCTGGCGCCAGCGGCACCGTGCCGAAAGCCAGGTTCAGGAAGCCGACATGGACGACGGCCACCTGCAGCACGACCGACAGCGCGATCGCGCCCCAAAGCCACGGGTTGACGAACAGGTGGCGGAACGCGCTGACCGATTCGGAGCGGGCGTTGAAGCAGTTGAACAGCTGCGCGAAGACCAGCGTCGTGAATGCGGCGGTGCGCGCATTGGCCAGTTCGTGCGTGCCTTCGATCAGTCCCCCCGGCAGGTACATGTCGAGCGTCAGCAGCGTAACCAGCGCCATCACCGCGCCGATCTCCAGCACTCCGGCCCACATCCGACCGTCGATGACCAGTTCCTGCGGCGGGCGCGGCTTGCGCGCCATGACATCCTCGGTCTCGGGATCGACGCCCATGGCGAGCGCGGGGCCGGAGTCGGTGATCAGGTTGATCCACAGGATCTGCGTGGCCAGTAGCGGCAGCACCACGGCACCGCCGGAATCCGGCGCGCCGAGGCCGATCACGCCGGCCAGCACGACGCCGAGAAACACGGTCAGCACTTCGCCCATGTTCGACGACAACAGGTAACGCAGGAACTTCCGGATGTTGTCGAAGATGGCGCGTCCCTCGCGTACGGCGTGCACGATCGTCGCGAAGTTGTCGTCGGCGAGGATCATCCGGGCAGCTTCCTTGGTGACCTCGGTGCCGGTGACGCCCATCGCCACGCCGATGTCGGCCGACTTCAATGCCGGCGCGTCGTTGACGCCGTCGCCGGTCATCGCGACGACGTTGCCGTCGGCCTGCAGCGCGTCGACGATGCGCAGCTTGTGAGCCGGTGCCACGCGGGCGAACACCGAGGTGCTGCGCACCGCTTCGGCAAAGCCCGCATCGTCGAGCCTGTCGATCTCGGCCCCGGTCAGCACAGCCGCGCCGGCTTCGACGATGCCAAGATCGGCGGCAATCCGCGCTGCCGTGCGCGGGTGATCGCCGGTGATCATGATCACGCGAATGCCGGCGCGGTGCGCTTCGCCAATGGCCTGTGCCGCTTCCTCGCGCGGCGGGTCGATGATGCCGACGGTGCCGGCGAAGACGAGGTCGCGTTCGATCTGCATGGGGTCTTGTGGATCGGTGTCCTCGTCGCTGCGCAGCGGGCGGTAGGCGACCGCCAGCGTGCGCAGCGCGGCGTCGGTGAGCGCGTCGACATCGGCCAGGAGGCGCTGGCGCAGTCCGTCGTCGAGCGCCACCACGTGCATACCGATGCGCGCGTGCGTGCAGCGTTCGAGCAGCACGTCGGGGGCGCCTTTGGCGATCAGCACGCGTTCGTCGCCGTTCTCATGGTCCACTTCGATGGTGGACATCATCTTGCGCTCGGAGGTGAACGGAATCTCGCCGACACGCTCGAACCGCCGTTCGCGCCGCTCGTGCACGCCGAGCTTGCGTTCGGCGACGAGAAACGCCGCCTCGGTCGGATCGCCCTGGATCGCCCAGCCGCCGTCGGCCGTCTGCTGCAACTGGGCGTTGCCGGCCAGGCTGCCGCCGCTCAGCACGAGGATCGCCTCGGCGCGGTGCGCTTCGTCCTGCAGCGCTACGCCGTCGACCTCGACGCTGCCCTGCGGCACGTAGCCGACACCGGTGATACGGGCGGCGCCCGAAGCGGTCATCAGCCGCTCGATCGTCATCTCCGAGCGCGTCAGGGTGCCGGTCTTGTCCGTACAGATGACCGAGGCCGATCCCAGCGTTTCGACCGACGACAGATTCTTGACGATCGCGTTGCGCTGCGACATCCGCTGCACGCCGAGCGCAAGCACCATCGACAGGATCGCCGGCAGCCCCTCGGGCACCGCGGCCACGGCTAGCGAGACGCCGAGCAGCAGCACGTTTATGATGTCGGCAGCGCTGCGCACCTCGAAGATCAGGAACACCGTTGCTACGACGATCAGGGCGATAACGACGACGCCGATGCCGAGCAGGCGTCCGATCCTGGCGATTTCTTTCTGCAGTGGCGTCGACTCTTCTTCAGTGGCGTCGAGCATCTCGGCAATCGCACCCATCTGGCTGGCCATGCCAGTTGCGGTGACCACAGCGCGGCCGCTGCCCTGCGCAACGGCCGTGCCCTTGAACACCATGTTGAGCCGGTCGCCGAGCGCCGTCGGACCGGGCAGGGTCGCGGCGTCCTTCAGCACGGCTTCGCTCTCGCCGGTCAGCGAGGCTTCCTGTACGCGCAGCGATGCCGCCTGAATCAGCCGCGCATCGGCGCCGACGGCGTCACCTTCAGCAAGCACGAGCAGATCGCCACGCGCCAGTTGCGCGCTCGGAATCCGCTGCAGCTGGCCGTCGCGCAGCACCGCCGATGTCACTGCGGTCATTCGCGCCAGCGCGGCCACGGCGTTGCGCGCCTTGGCTTCCTGCACGTAGCCGAGCAGGCCGTTCAGCACCACGATGAGCCCGATCACGATCGCGTCGACCGGCCAGCCGATGCGGCCGTCGATCAGCCAAGCGACCAGCGAGATGGCGATTGCCGCCAACAGCAGGTAAATCAACGGGTCCTGGAAATGAGCCAGGATGCGCCGCCAGCGCGGGATCGGCGCTGCCGCGCGCAGCGCGTTCGGCCCATCCTGGGCGAGGCGGCGGGCCGCTTCGCTGGTGCTCAGCCCGTTCTCGGGGTCGGTCCCCAGGATCCGGGCGACTTCGTCGGCATCCTGTGTGGACGGATCGCCGGTTGCGGGCGGTGGGCTGACATCGCGGGCTGACGTGCTGGCCTGGGTCGATTGTGGTCTCATGCTGGCCTCATGACGAATGAATCTATGTCGGCGCCCGGGGGTGTTTTCATTGGGATATTGGCTATCTTGTTAGTGGGTACGCATCGCTAATCCTAGCCCGCTCGCGCTGACCGCGCAGGGCATATGCGGAAAATTTTCGGGGTGTCGAATATGCCTGTTTTTCCGAAGCCGGAATTCGCGTTCGATTACGCCGTTGCCGATGAGGTAGGCCGTCTTCGGAAGCACAAGAAAACGCGCCAGATTCCAAAACGGCAGACGGGAAAACTCCTCGCCGCCACATGGAACATCGCCAATCTCGGCGCCCAGCATCGGCGCGACCCGGATCTCTCCCTCATCGCTGAAGTGATTGGCTGGTTCGACATCGTTGCGGTTCAGGAGTGTCGGGAGAACTTCGGTGACCTGTTCGATGTCCACGCGAAGCTTCCCAAGTCATTCAGGGTGCTCATGTCCGATGCGTCAGGAAACAATGAGCGGATGGCGTTCCTTTACGACAGCAGGAAGCTGGGCCTGCTGGAGGAGGTGGGTGAAATCGCTTTCCCGCCGTCGCGCTTCAAGTCGATCAAGCTCCCCGCAGTCGAAGCCCAGTTCAACGGCTTCGACCGTACGCCGTATCTTGCGGCGTTCTCGGTTGGCAGGACATCCATGATGTTCGTGAATGTTCACCTGTACTACGGGGACGAAAAGCCCGCATCGATTGCTCGCCGGTCACTGGAGACATTTGCCGTAGCCAAATGGGCGGACTTGCGAAACAAGAGTCCTTACTCGTTCACCCGCGAACTGGTCGCCATGGGGGATTTCAACATGCCCAAATGCGCGCCAGGCGATCCGATCTACACAGCCCTGACCAAACTCGGCCTCGATCTTCCCGCGCACTCGACGCAAATCGGTTCAAGCATCAGCAGCGACGCGAATTATGACCAGATAGCCTTCCTGCCCGAGACGACGAAGAATCACTTCACTGGCCACAAGGGCGTGTTCGACTTTGATGCCGTGCTCTTTCCGGCGCTATGGAAAGACGGCTCGAACGCGAAGAACTTCAAAACCTACCTGCGTTACTACATCTCTGATCACCGGCCGATGTGGGTGGAGTTGTCCTTCTAGACCGCGCGTATCACCTTCACAATCAAACATCCAGGTTGCGCACTCCCAGCGCATTCGTCTCGATGAAGTTACGGCGCGGCTCGACCTCGTCGCCCATCAGGGTGGTGAAGATCTGGTCGGCCGAGATCGCGTCCTCGATCTGCACTTTCATCAGCCGGCGCACCTTGGGGTCCATGGTGGTTTCCCACAACTGGGCGGGGTTCATTTCGCCGAGCCCCTTGTAGCGCTGGATGCTCATGCCGCGTTTGACTTCGGCGAGGAACCAGTCCATCGCCTCGCGGAAGCTCTGCACCGGGATTTCCTTCTCGCCGCGCTTGGCACGGGCGCCGAGGCCGATGAGGTCGCGCAGCAGGTCGCCGACCTTGACCAGCTGATTGTAGTCGCCGGATTCGAGCAGATCCGCTTCGAGGAAGCTGACGTGCGCGTTGCCGTGGGCATGGCGGGTGATGCGCAGGCGATGGCTGTCGGACTCGCTGATGTATTCGGCGGCCACTTCGAATTTCTGCGCATCCAGCGCCGCGCCGAGGCTGGCTTCGCTCTGCATCGCAGCAGCGCTGTCGGCCAGGCTCAAGCGCGGGATACGCATCAGGGCCTGCAGCACATCGTCCGGCAGCAGGCGGCTCAGGCGTTCGCTCACTGCTTCAGCCAGGAAATACTCGCGCGCCAGCGTTTCCAGTGCCTCGCCGGCGATCGGCATGGCGCCGTCCATCGGCGTCAGTTCGGCGTCTTTCATCGCTTCGCCCATCAGGTGTTCCTTGAGCGCGTGCTCGTCCTTGATGTAACGCTCTGAGCGGCCATGCTTGACCTTGTACAGCGGCGGCTGGGCGATGTAGATGTGGCCGCGCTCGACCAGTTCCGGCATCTGGCGGTAGAAAAAAGTCAGCAGCAGGGTGCGGATGTGCGCGCCGTCGACGTCGGCATCGGTCATGATGATGATGCGGTGGTAGCGCAGCTTGTCCGGGTTGTAATCCTCCTTGCCGATGCTGGTGCCGAGC
>NZ_JANJXQ010000196.1 GCF_024708915.1 Thiobacillus sp. | reverse complement strand
TTGACCATGCCGGCGCCGCTCTGGCCCTCGATTTCCATCTCGGCGAGCTTGGCCTGCATCTTGGCCATGTTCTCCTGCACCTGCTGGACCTGCTTCATCATGTTGCCGATGCCGCCCTTGATCATGTTGGTTCTCCTAGTGCCCTGAGTCGGGAATATGTTGACGGAGTGTTCGCATCGCGCGCTGGCCGGACTGACGGAAATGCCGAAATCTTTCGCAGGCAAGGCGCAAACCGCAGCCAGGTTGGATACCTGGCGAGGATTTGCAACGCCGCATGCGGATGATTATCGACATTTCCATTCAGCAAATTCCGGGCTCAGGGCGCTAGCGGCTGTATGGAACTGGCGTCGACCTGGCCACCGAATTGGTCGACCAGTTCGCGCACGAAGGGATCGGATTCGATCGCGGCCACGGCCTCGGCCTGGCGCGCTTCCTTGATGCGGGTGCGCACCTGCTGCGGCGTCTGCCCGGCGGCGGCGCCGATCTCGAAGCTCACGCTGAGTCCCGCGCCGTAGCGGTCGCGCAGCGCGCCCACGAGCCGGTCCTGGTAGGCCCGGTCGAGCAGGTGCCTGTGCGCCTCGCCAACCCGCAGCGTCACGCTGTCCCCGGTCCGGGCCACCAGCTCGCAGTGGTCGGCGAGCATCCTGGCCATGCCGCCGAGGCGCAGTTCGGCGACAACCTTGAGCCAGTCCCAGTCGCCACGCGGCCCCGGCGCGCTCGCCGTCAGGGTCACGGGAGGGGCAGCCGGCTCGCGGCTGAGTTCAGGTTCGGGTTCGGGCCGGGGCGCCACGCCCTCGGCACGCGGCGCGACGACGGCCGCCAGCGGCACGCCGGACGTCGCCTGGGCAGCCGTGCGCGGCGCAGGTTCGGCCCGCGGAACCGACGCCGGACGCGCCGCCGGCACCGGTCGCGGCGTGCCGCCCGCGGCACCGGGGGCGAAGGCCAGCATGCGCAGGAGCGTCATGCAGAAGCCGGAAAACTCGTCCGGCGCATACGGCAGGTCGCGGCGGCCGTTGAGCGCGATCTGGTAATACAGCTGCACCGTCTCGGCGTCGAGCCTGTCGGCTGCGGCCCGCATGCGCTCGGCGTCCATGCCCGCGTCGACCGCGCCGGGCGCATGCAGCAGCAGCGCCAGCTGCGTCAGCAGGTTGCCGAGGTCCTGCAGCGTGGCGTCGAAGGCGATGCCGCGCTCGGCAAGCTGCCGCGCCTGCAGCATCAGCGCGTCGCCGTCGCATGCCGCCAGTGCGTCGAGCAGGTCGAACAGGTAGTCGCGCCGCACCGTGCCGAGCATCGCCTCGACGCCGGCGGCCTCGATGCGTCCGCTGCCGTAGGCGATCGCCTGGTCGGTGAGCGAGAGCGCGTCGCGCATGCTGCCGGCGGCGGCGCGCGCCAGCATATTCAGCGCGGCCGGCTCGGCGTCGACGTTTTCCTGCGCCAGCACCTCGCCGAGGTGCTGCGCGACGAGCGCGGGCGGCATCGGCTTGAGGTTGAACTGCAGGCAGCGCGAGAGCACCGTCACCGGGATCTTCTGCGGGTCGGTGGTGGCGAGGATGAACTTCACGTGCGCAGGCGGCTCCTCCAGCGTCTTCAGCATGGAGTTGAACGCCGGCTTCGACAGCATGTGTACTTCGTCGATGATGTAGACCTTGTAGCGTCCCACCGTCGGCGCGTACTGCGCGTTGTCGAGCACTTCGCGCATGTTGTCGACGCCGGTGTTCGACGCCGCGTCCAGTTCCAGCAGGTCGACGAAGCGGCCGGCGTCAATCTGGGTGCACGCCGAACAGGTGCCGCAGGGGGTCGCGGTGACACCGGTTTCGCAGTTGAGGCACTTGGCGAGGATGCGCGCCAGCGTGGTCTTGCCAACGCCACGCGTGCCGGTCAGCAGATAGGCATGATGCAAGCGGCCCTGGGTCAGCGCGTTGGAGAGCGCCTGCACCACATGCTCCTGCCCCTTGAGATCGGCGAACGCGCGCGGCCGCCACTTGCGCGCCAGCGCCAGTGCGGGGGAAGCGGAATCGCCGAAGAGATCAGTCATGGGTTATTTAAAAGGCGGGAACCATTCCAGGCTGCTTTCAAACGGAGACAAGGCGGAGCGCCGCAGACAGTACATCACAGTACGGCAAGGCGCGACAACACGGTATCCGTTTGAAAGCAGCCTGGAATGGCGAGCCTTACCCCGGCACTGGCATCGACCGCTGGGGCTGCTTCCTTCCGGACCTGACCCGATTCACGACCTAGCCATGCGGGGAGACCCGCCACCCGCATTTTAACCCGGAAGCGCGTCTATTCTTCATCCGCCGGTGCGGTCAGCCGGCGTTTTTTCACCGCGTCGGCCAGCAGCCGCAGCAGCGGGACGGTATCGTCCCAGCCGATGCAGGCATCGGTGATCGATTTGGCGTATTCCAGCGACTGGCCCGCGACCAGATCCTGGCGGCCGGGATTCAGATGGCTCTCGACCATGGCGCCGATGATGCGGGTGTCGCCGCCGGCCACCTGTGCTGCGACTTCGGCGGCAACGTCGATCTGGCGCTGGTACTGTTTGCTCGAATTGGCGTGCGAGAAATCGATCATCAGCTGCTGGCGCAAACCGGCCGACGCCAGCTCGCCGCACGCCAGGCTGACGCTCGCCGCATCGTAGTTGGGTGCCTTGCCGCCGCGCAGGATCACATGCGTGTCTTCGTTGCCGGAGGTGCTGAACACGCCGACATGGCCCGACTTGGTGACGGAGATGAAATGGTGGCGCGCGGCGGCCGCCTTGATCGCATCGACCGCGATGCGCAGGCTGCCGTCGGTGCCGTTCTTGAAGCCGACCGGGCACGACAGGCCGGACGCCAGCTGGCGATGCGACTGCGATTCGGTGGTGCGGGCGCCGATGGCGCCCCAGCCCACCAGATCGGCAATGTATTGCGGCGAGATCAGATCGAGAAATTCGGTCGCGCAGGGCAGGCCGATTTCGTTGATTTCCAGCAGCAGCTTGCGCGCCAGCCGCAGCCCCTCGTTGATGTCGAA
>NZ_JANJXQ010000130.1 GCF_024708915.1 Thiobacillus sp. | reverse complement strand
GGCCAGGTGTTGGTGGAGAAGCGCTGGTGGAACACCGCCAGGCTGGAGGCAAAACGGGCGTCGCTCAGGTCGGGGTAGAACACCGGCAGCTTGTCCGGCATCACCAGGCCCTTGTAGCTGATCACGCGGCACGACAGCGTCGGCAGGTAGAACACCGGGTCGCTCGGCTCCAGCGTTTTTTCGGCGCGGCGGCGGGCGATGTAGAGTTTGCGCTCGAAAGCGTCTTCGCTCATGTCCGCCGGCGCGTTGACGAAGACCTGCTCGATATGCGGCAGGGAGGCCAGCGCCGATTCGCCGCACACCGAGGCATCGGTTGGCACCGCGCGGAAACCGGCGACGGCCAGACCCTGCGCCTCGAGTTCGGTTTTCAACACCGCACGCGCATGCGCCTGCGGCGCGGCGTCGCGCGACAGGAACAGCAGGCCTGCGGCGTACAACTCGCCGAGCGCAAAGCCGGCATCGCTTGCCACCGCGCGCAGGAATGCATCGGGTTTCTTGAACAGCAGGCCGCAACCGTCGCCCGACAGGCCGTCGGCTGCGATCGCGCCGCGATGCGTCATGCAGGCTAGCGAACCGATCGCGTTTCGTACTAGAGTGTGGCTGGGCTGGTTGTCGATCTGCGCTATAAGGCCGAAGCCGCAGCTGTCCTGTTCGAAGTCGGGTGAATACAGCGTCCCGTCCAGCCAGCCTTGTCGTTCCATGATTCCGTGTGCCCAGTCAACAACGGCCTGCCAAGCGGCAAGCCGTAAATAAACAAAATTTTTAGCGAAAAGTACAAAATTTTAATTCCGCGCCCCACGAATTACAACAATTATTTGGGCCGCTTTTTTGCCGAAGCCTTGCCGTGGCAAGGGGTTCCGTGCAGCCCGGAACTGGGCGTGCGGGTGGGAATGCCCGCTGCCCTCTTCTGTGAAGCGGGCGTGCCGAAGGAGGCTGGCCATGAAACTGCTGAGCTGGAACATTCAATGGGCGCGCGGCCTGGATGGCCGGGTCGACCTCGCGCGCATCCTGCGCACGATCCGCGGCCTCGGCGACTTCGACGTCATCTGCCTGCAGGAAGTCGCGGTCAATTTCCCCGGCCTGCCCGGTAGCCAGGGCGAAAACCAGATCGCCGAACTGTCCGCCGGCCTGCCCGGCTATACGGCCATTTATGGCGCGGCGACCGACATTCCCGACCGCCGCGGCGGCCGCAGCCGGTTCGGCAACGCCATTTTCTCGCGCCTGCCCGTCGGCCAGGTCTGGCGGCATCTGTTGCCGTGGCCAGCCGAGCTGGACACGCCCAGCATGCAGCGGGTGCTGATCGAAGCGGTGGTCGAATCCGATGTCGGCCCGCTGCGCGTGATGACCACGCATCTGGAGTATTACTCTGAGCGCCTGCGCACGCTGCAGATCGAAGCCATCCGCCGCCTGCACGCCGAGGCCTGCGCCATGGCGGCGCGTTCGCCGCTGGCCGAAGAACAGGGCGGCTCGTTCGAGGTGTTCCCCCGGCCCGCCGAGGCAGTGCTGTGCGGCGACATGAACTTCCCCGCATGGGCTCCCGGGCACGCACGGCTCCTCGCCCCGTTTGCCGGCGGCGAGCCCGGCTGGCGCGACGCCTGGGAGGTGTTGCACCCCGGCGAACCGCACGCACCAACCGTCGGCATCCATCCAGTCGGCTTCGTCGACCGGCCCGAATGCTTCGATTTCGTTTTCCTGACCGAAGGCCTGTCGGGACGTCTCAGGGCGCATGGCATCGATACCGCAACCGAGGCGTCGGATCATCAGCCGGTGTGGGTCGAACTGGCCTGAGCAGCGGCGGGCTTCACGCGTCCAGCCTCGACACCCGGCAATGATTTGCCCGTGCCGGATTGCTATGCTTGAAAGCGTCGGCAACATCCTGCGCGGTCGGTGCCGCGGGAACCAGAGGGCAAGATGACGGTTTCGCACAAGCAATCCGTGGCACTCCGGACAGAGCAGGAACGCGCCATCGCTCAAAGCCGCGACGAGCCCGAGTGGCGGCGCTGGGGACCCTATCTCAGCGAACGCCAGTGGGGGACCGTGCGCGAAGACTACAGTCCCAATGGCGATGCCTGGGATTACTTCACTCACGACCAGGCGCGCAGCCGCGCGTATCGCTGGGGCGAAGACGGTATCGCCGGCTTCTGCGACAAGTACCAGCACCTGTGCCTCGCGGTGGCGCTGTGGAACGGCCAGGATCCCTTCCTCAAGGAGCGGCTGTTCGGGCTCACCAACAGCGAGGCCAACCACGGCGAGGACGTCAAGGAGCTCTATTACTACCTGGACGCCACCCCCACCCACTCCTACCTCAGGATGCTCTACAAGTACCCGCAGCGCGCCTTTCCCTACGCGCAGCTGCTGGAGGAGAACCGAATCCGGGGCCGGGAGATGCCGGAGTTCGAGCTGCTCGACAGCGGCGTGTTCGACGACGACCGCTATTTCGACGTCACCGTCGAATACGCCAAGGCCAGCCCGCACGACATCCTGATGCAGGTCACCGCGCACAACCGGGGCGCGGAAGACGCGCCCTTGCACATCCTGCCGCAACTCTGGTTCCGCAACGAATGGTCGTGGGGCGAGCCGGACGCGCGGCCGGAGATATTCGTCGACGAGCGTGGCGCCATCGTGGCGCGCCACGCCAAGTTGGGAACCTACCACTGCCATCTCGACGGCACGCCCGAGCTGCTATTTTGCGACAACGAGACCAACGCGCCGCGCCTGTACGGCGTGACGGGTGCGGGCTATTTCAAGGACGCCTTCCACGAGCGTGTGGTCAACGGCAACCACGACGCCGTCAACCCGACACGCAGCGGCACCAAGGCTGCGGGCCATTTCGTATTCAACGTGCCGGCCGGGGACGCCGTAACGGTTCGCCTGCGCCTCGCCAACACCCTGGTCGACCGGCCATTCGGGGATTTCGCCGGAATTCTGGTGCAGCGCCACGCCGAGGCCGACGCCTACTACGACGAATTGCAGGCCGGCATCAACGATGCCGACGCTCGGCTGATCCAGCGCCAGGCGCTGGCCGGCCTGATCTGGAGCAAGCAGTTCTATTCCTTCGATGTGCCGCGCTGGCTCGATGGCGACCCCGGCATGCCGGCGCCGCCTGCCGAGCGCCTTCACGGGCGCAACAGCGACTGGGGCCACCTCAACAATGCCGATGTGATCTCGATGCCCGACAAGTGGGAATACCCCTGGTACGCGGCGTGGGACCTGGCCTTCCACTGCATTCCCCTGGCCATGGTCGACCCCGCGTTTGCCAAGGAGCAGCTCGTGCTGATGACGCGCGAGTGGTACATGCATCCCAACGGGCAGATTCCCGCCTACGAATGGGCGTTCGGCGACGTCAACCCGCCGGTTCACGCCTGGGCCGCGTGGGAGGTCTACCGGACCGAGCGCGACGCCCACGGCGGCCGCGGCGATACGGCTTTCCTCGAGCGCATCCTGCACAAGCTGCTGCTCAACTTCACCTGGTGGGTGAACCGCAAGGATCCCGCCGGCCACAACGTTTTCCAGGGCGGCTTCCTCGGCCTCGACAACATCGGCGTGCTCGACCGCAGCAGCCCGCTGCCGGGCGGCGGCCAGATCAACCAGGCCGACGGCACCAGCTGGATGGCGATGTACTGCCTCAACCTGATGCGCATCGCCCTCGAGCTCGCGCAGACCAACCACGTCTACGAAGACATCGCGACCAAGTTCTTCGAGCACTTCCTCTACATCGCCAGGGCGATGAACAACATCGGCGACCAGGGCATCGGTCTGTGGGACGAGGAAGACCAGTTCTTCTACGACGTGGTGCGCTTTCCCGACGGCCGCATGACGCCGCTGCGGGTACGCTCCATGGTCGGGCTGATCCCGCTGTTCGCGGTCGAAATCATCGAGCCAGAACTGCTGGAGCGCCTGCCGGGCTTCAAGCGCCGGCTCGAATGGTTCATGAAATACCGCCCCGAGCTGGCCGCTCTGGTTGCGCACTGGATGGAGCCGGGGCGGGGCAATCGTCGCCTGCTGTCGCTGCTGCGCCCCGACCGCATGCGGCACGTGCTGCGGCGCATGCTGGATGAGGCCGAATTCCTCTCGCCGTTCGGGGTGCGCTCGCTTTCCCGCGCGCATCGCGACCAGCCCTACCTGATCGACCTCGACGGCCACCCGGTCAGCGTGAGCTACCAGCCGGCCGAGTCGGAGTCGGGGCTGTTCGGCGGCAATTCCAACTGGCGCGGCCCCGTCTGGTTTCCGGTCAACTATCTGCTGGTGAACGCGCTTTACCGCTTCGCCGACTTCTACGGCGAGGAACTGAAGGTGGAATACCCGACCGGATCAGGCCGCGAGCACTGCCTCGATCAGGTCGCCGACGAACTGGCGCGCCGCCTAGTCAGCATTTTCCGCCGCGACGGGCAGGGCGGCCGCCCGTTTCACGGCGCCCGCGACGAACAGAACAGCGACCCGCACTTTCGCGACCACCTTCTCTTCTACGAGTATTTCCACGGCGACAGCGGACGCGGCATGGGCGCCTCGCACCAGACCGGATGGACCGGGCTGGTGGCGAAGCTGCTGCAACCGCGCCGCTAAGGCGGCACCAGACGAACAGGCAACGAAAAAGCCCGCTTGTATGCGGGCTTGCAACGTTGCTGCTGCCAGTGTGCCGTAAATCATATCCTGTCGCGAAATAGAGCATAACCTGACCAGCTGACCGCATGGACCATAGTCGAGTGCTTGGAACTCAGGCTACCTGCTTCATCAAGAAGACAGGAAGTTTTCGAGAAGAATATATGTTGGCCGACCGTTGAAAAATAAGGCATAACGTGGCCAAAAGATTTTTCTTGAAAATCGCCGCAATTGAGAGGGAATTTTTGGCGGGAAAATACGAAAAGCCCCAGCCAACCTTTTGCTGGTCAATTCGCCCCTGGCCTGACGGGAACGCGTTGTCGAACGCCACTCCAAATTCAGGCCAGTACCATCCACGTTTGTTCGGCCTCTCGTTCCACCACTACCCCGTCTCGGGTCAGCCTGTAAGTGAGGGAACAGCACGCACGTGGAGAAGAAAGCACATTTCTGTTCAAGACCCCATAGTTCACTCCAACACACCGGGCCGATCGGGTCACGAACCCTGGGTGACTTTCGCGATGTAGCCTGGCGCCAATTTGCTGCGTAAATGGATAGCTTGTTGGATGCACCAAGTCAGGATATTCCGCTGCTCGCGCACTCAGGTTCAAAAGCGCCGCATCACAGCGCACCCAATATACCTTGCGTTCGCTCGTTATGCTTTCGCGCGCTCCCTGAGGCACCAGCTCGTCAAAGCCTGCCTCGGCGAGAAATCCACGCCAATGGTGTACGGTTTCGTGAACCGTTGTTTCCACTAAATCCGACCCATACCAGATGCCAAAGCTGCCGTCGCAGAAGCGACTGGCCGCCCAGTTCCGGAAAGGGAACTTAATAGCGTTGAGCCAATCGGCCTCCTCGAAGGGGCGGTCGATAATGGTGTTGGGCGACTCATACGTGTGCGGCTTGGTGGCAAGTTCGTGCTGCTGAGCTATTTCCCAGTCCGCCGGGTCGTCCGAGAGGTCGTCGAACAGGTTTTGGGAAACCCGGATGGACTTGATGTTGCGCGCCAAGTCCTGATGCACGTCGGCAAGCGGCAGCCCCGCGAAGAACGCATCCATCAATTGCCACGAACCCGGTCAAGATGGGACCGGACGGTAAGCATCCCAGCAAAGCCCCATTCCTTTATTACATCTACAGGAGTCAGCCCTTTGAAGGCTTTGTTGCGCTGGGTCATCCAAGCGTAGGCCAGGTCCCGGTCCTGCGGAAAGATTAGGCGAAGATTCTTGTGAATTGCCAATACGTGGCCGGCACGCTCCAACAAGTCCCGGTTTGCGGCCAGGGGCTCTCCACGGCGGTAGCGGCTCAATGCCGCTCTGTTATTTGTCGCAAGGCCGAGCATGGCAAGCTGCTCCTCTGTTCCAAGCTTCCAATGCTCGAAGGCACGAGTCACCATCTTGGCCAAGGCGCCGCGGTTTTGGTCGCCCTGATTGAAGGCTACGGCTGCTTGGTTCATGATGCACCCCCGGCTAATCAGTGTTAATTGATCCTAATATAGTAGCAATTGTTACAGAAAGTCAAAGGTGACAGCTGGCTGGCAGGAAGAAATGACGGAATCCGCAAAAAGCAGAAACTTGCCATTCCCCGACGAACAAGCAGCCGAAAATCCGCGTCAATGCAGGGGAAGGTGCGGCGGCGTCCTTTGCAGAAACAGAGAACGGGCGGGAACAGAGAACGGAAAACCACCCAAAACGGGGTTGTCAGGGTCGGCGGCGTCCGTCGCAGCAAGGCCCGAACCCGCGCCAACACTGGCGTTTCGGGCAAAAAAAATCCCAACCGATAAGGGTTGGGATTTTGGGTTTTGGTGGGCGGAGGACTACCAAATAATCGCCTGTAATGCAGGCGTGCATTGATTATTGCTATTCAAATATTTCATTGTTACCGTCAAAGTTACCGTCAAATCTGGTTGCCAAGGATTGCTGTTGGGAGGCTCATATTTTAGAGGACGCTAACCTGCGCCACTATTTTTGGCGGCCTTTTGAGCAAGAGCGAGGGTGAATCGCCCCGGGTTCTGTGGAGGCTGATTGGTTTAAGTTAAGTTGCTTCCACGGTGTTATCGGCAAGTTGCCGATAGTAGTTTGCCTCAGCCTCGGCCGGAGGGATATAGCCGAGGGATTCGAGTAGCCGGTGGTGGT
>NZ_JANJXQ010000176.1 GCF_024708915.1 Thiobacillus sp. | reverse complement strand
CAGTGCCTGAGCAATCGCGTTCCCATGCCGGTGGCGGTGGTGTCGAGCACCGACAGCAGGGTGGGCGCCGCTTCGCCGCGCAGCGTTTCGGTGAGCTCCAGGTTGCGCCGGGTGGCGGCGTCGAGCTGAACGTAATCGCTGTCGCGTTCGGCGCGAATCGTCTGGATATGCGGCAGCGCGGTGCGCTGGGTGGTCTGGATGTAGTCGAGCAGGGCGCCTGCGGCGGCGACGGCCAGCGGCAGGTCGGCCACGCCGAAGCCGGCGAGGTCGCGGCTGCCGAATTGCTGCGCCAGCCGGGTTTCCGCACCCGCCGCGTCGAACTGCCACGGCGCCAGCCGGCGTACCGCGCCTGGTTTAATCGATGCGCTTTCAGCGCAGGGGGCGTCGAGCGTGAAGTCGTCGGGCGCGAGAATTTCCGCCGGCCGCAATCGCGCCAGCAGGGCGGGCAGGGCCGCGGGGTTGATCTCGCTGACCTGGAAGCGCCCGGCGGCAAGGTTGAGCCAGGCGACGCCGAGCGTCGCTGTATCGGCCATGCCGGGGGCGAGCGCCAGAATCAGCGTGTCGCGCGTCTCGTCCAGCAGGCCCGAATCCGTCAGGGTGCCTGGCGTCACGATGCGCGATATCTGTCGTTCCACCGGCCCCTTGCTGGCGGCTGGATCGCCCACCTGTTCGGCGATCGCCACCGATTCGCCCAGCTTCAGCAGCCGCGCCAGGTACTGCTCGGCGCTGTGGTAGGGCACGCCGGCCATCTTGATCGGGCTGCCGGCCGAGGCGCCGCGTGTGGTGAGCGTGATGTTCAACAGTCGCGCGGCTTTTTCGGCGTCGTCGAAAAACAGCTCGTAAAAATCGCCCATGCGGTAGAACAGCAGCATGTCGGGATGCTGCGCCTTGATGCCCAGGTACTGCTGCATCATCGGCGTGTGCTTGTCGATTGCCTTGTCCAGCAAAATGTTGTCCAGTTAAAACAAACGGTTATGCCGAGTCTTCCATGCAAGAATCACAGGCTCAAGCCGGTGATTGCACCCAGATGCGAACAAAATGTAGTTAAGATGCAACTGGAAAAGCTTGTATGGGATACGTCGTAATGAATAGCCGGATGATACGCGACAAGAGGATTGCGGCGGCGCTGCCGTACGGCTCGCCACTTTGTTCCGACAAAACATCGAAGCCGTGCCTTGTGTGGGCCCGGGCCGACGACAAGCTCAAAACCTTGCTTTATTGACGCATCCCCTGATCTGCCGAGGGGAATCGGCGAGCGAATTTGATAATTTGGAATGTGCAGGATTCGAGCCTGAACCACGAAAAACAATCATGCAAATAGCCGTACCTTGAGCGATATCGCCTCCCATCTGACTGAACCCGCTCCTTGCCGCGCCTGCGGCGCGGTCCGCAGGGCGGCGGGGATGGCGCTCGCCGTTGCCATGGCGGCGTTTCTTGCCGGCGTCTGGTCGGCGCCGGATGTCGTCCGCGCGCGCCTGCCGGTATTGGCTGGAATGGGGCTCAATACTTCCTTCGCACTGCTGCTGGCGGGGTTGGCGCTGCTGCTGCCGCGCTTTCGGCCTTGGCTGGGATGGCTCATCGCAGCGATCGGCGCAGCGGTAATCGGGCAATATTTTTTTGCCTGGATGCCGCCCGACGGTTTCTGGCGCATTGCACTCAACGTCGACAGCCCCGGTTTGCCCTGGCCTGAGCGCATGCCTCCCCTCTGTGCATTTTCCCTGCTGTGCGTGGGCCTGGCGCTGGCCACCCTCGACCGGGCGCGCAAGCTGCCCGGGCAGATCCTGCTGCAGGCCGCGCCTGTGCTCATCCTGGCGGCCATCGTGGGCGGCGCGCTCAATCGCAGCCTCGACGGCCTGCTGTTCGTGGTCACCCTCGATCGCCATACCGCCATGAATTTGCCCGCCATGGCGGCTTTGTGCGTATGGGTCGCAGGTTATCTTGCGGCAATGGCCGAAACCCCCTGGTTTCGCCGCTTTTACGCCGCGCGCGAGGACCGGCAGGCCCTGGCAATTGGCCTGATTGGATTCGCCGCCGCGCTGCTGCTCGGCAGCGCGGCTTCCGTCGCGGTGCTCGGCAGGCAGATGCAGACGACGGTGGAGGAGGAGTTGTCCAACTCGGTGCGGACGCAGGCAGCCATCTTTCCACTGGTGCTGTCATCGGCATTGCACAGCCTGCATGCCCGGACGGGCGGGCTTGCGGCGCGCGCGGATCTGCCGGCCGCGCTGCGGGAGATGGCCGGTGCGGGCGGCTCGGCCTGGCTGAAAGGCAGCGACGGCAGCGCCAGGCTGCATGCAGGGCTGCCTGCGGCCGATCCGCGATTCCGCTTGCGCCTTGACAACCCGCGCCCCGCCTGGCTGGCCTGGAATCGCGGCTGGATGCTGGAAATTCATTTGCCCGCCGCACAGGGGCAGGGAACGATCGTGGTTCAGGAGCCGTTGCCCGAGCTTGAACGCCTGTTTACGGAGGCGCTGTCGGATACCGCGGGCGGGGTGGAAACGCGCCTGTGCGGACGCGCCGGCAATGAGCGCATGGTCTGCTTTCCTTCTGCATTCATGCCGCACCCGTTGCTGGCGCCGATGCGCTACAACGATGTGCCAGTCCCGATGTGGTACGCCCTCCAGGGGCAGCGCGGCGTCACGGTAGCGCCGGATTATCGGGGAGCCATGGTGGTTGCCGCTTACGCACCGGTGACGGAACTCGGTCTCGGCATGGTGCGCAAAGTGGACGTCGACAAGATGTACCAGCCAATTCGCACCGCCGCGTGGCGGGCGATTGCGATCATGGCGGGCATCGGCATGATCGCTGCGTTGCTGATCCATCTGCGGGTCCGCTTTGTCGTGCGGCACGCCGTCGAAACCGGACGGCAGTTGCGCGGCGTGCTGGAAGCGCTGCCGGTCGGCGTGTGGCTGGCGGATGCCTCCGGACATTTCATCCTGAACAATCCTGCCGGCAGCCGTATCTGGGCAGGCGAACGCTGGGTCGGCATCGACCGCTTGGGCGAGTACAAGGGCTGGCGGCACGACACCGGCAAGCGCATCGAAGCGCACGACTGGGCGCTTGCCCGCGCCATCGAGCGCGGCGAGACCTCGCTCGACGAAGTCATCGACATCGAATGCTTCGACGGCAGCCGTAAAATCATCAGCAATTCGGCCTTGCCGCTGCGCGATGAGAAGGGCGCCGTCGCCGGCGCCGTGGTGGTCTGTCTGGACATCACCGAGCGGATGCGGGCGGATGCGGAAATCCGGCGCCTGGAGCGCGAGTTTCACTCCCTGGCCGAGAATCTGCCGGACATCGTCTCGCGTTTCGACAGCGAATTGCGCCGCGTTTACGTCAATCCCGAGATCGAGAAATCCACCGGCATGTCGCGGCAAACCCTGCTGGGCAAGACGTATGCCGAACTCGGGGTGGCGGACGAGGAGGCGGAAATATGGACCAATGCGTTGCGCCGGGTTTTTCTCACCGGCGAGCCGGAAGTGTTCGAATTCGGATTCACGACCAAGGGCGGCGTCGTCAGGCACTACCACACCCGGGCCGTGCCGGAATGCGATGCATCGGGAAAGCTGGTATCGGTGCTGACCATCGCGCGCGACATTTCCACCCTTAAAGGCGCCGAAGCGGTATTGCGCGAAAGCGAGGAACGCCTTCATGGCATCACCTCCAACGTGCCGGGCATGGTGTTTCAGTGTTTCCGGCATACCGGCGGCGAAGAACTGCACTTCACTTACATCAGCAATGGAGCGAAACGGCTGCTGGGCCTGGATACGGCAGCGATCCTGCGGAACGGGCGCGCTTTCGTCGGCTTCATCGTCCCGGACGACCAGCGCGCCTTCCACGACAGCATGGCGCAGTCGCAGGAAAAACTATCGTTCTGGAATTGGGAAGGGCGTATCGTCACGGCGGACGGCGAGACGAGATGGATCAACCTGCGCGCCACTCCGCGCCGTCACAGAGAAAATCTATGCATGTGGGACGGCGTTGCGATCAATATTACCGACAGCAAAACCAGCGAAGCAAAACTCGTCGATTCGAAAAACATGCTGCGCGAGTTGTCCGCGCATCTTGAAAGCGTGCGCGAGGAAGAGCGCAAGCGCATTGCACGCGAAATTCACGACGAGCTGGGACAAACGCTGACGGCGCTGCGGATGGACGTTTCGCTGGCGCGTCTCGGCTTCGGCGAATCCAATCCGCAACTCATGGCGCGCCTGCAATCCATGAAGCAACTGGTGGACCGCACCATCGAGACCGCGCGGCATGTCACGTCGAGCCTGCGGCCGGGGGCGCTGGATCTCGGCATCGTCGCCGCACTGGAATGGCTGGTCGAGGAATTCATCGAGTATGCGGGCATCCCCTGCGAACTCGTGCTGGGCGATGGCGACATCAGCCTGGACGAGGCTACCGCAACCGCCGTATTCCGCATCGTTCAGGAGTCGCTGACCAATATCGCGCGCCATGCCGAAGCGAGCCAGGTCGAAATCATCGTGACCCGGACCGATGGCCATCTCTGCTTCGAAGTGAGCGACAATGGCAAGGGATTCGACCCGCATGCCGTGGCGAACCGCAAATCGTTTGGCCTGGTCGGCATTCGCGAGCGGGTGGCAATGATGGAAGGCGATTTCGAGATGGCCAGCGAGCCGCAACGCGGTACGCGTATTCGCGTGTGCGTTCCCGTGGCATGACTGCGGCGCTTGCCCCCAACCGCGCCCACCCCGTCCAACCGAGGCTTCCAGGATGATCAGACTCATCATTGTCGACGACCATGCCATTGTGCGTCACGGGCTCAAACAGATACTTGCGCTGGCGCCCGACATAAGTGTTGCCGGCGAGGCCGGTGGGGGAGACGAGCTTCAGGCCGTGCTCGCGCGAACCGCCTGCGATCTTGTCCTGCTCGACATGAACATGCCGGGCCTGGCGGGCGTCGAACTCATCGAATGGATGCACGCGGAGCATCCGGATCTGCCGATCCTGATATTGAGCATGCATGTCGAGGGGCCGATCGCCAGCCGCGCGCTCAAGGCCGGCGCCAGCGGTTATCTGACCAAGGACAGCGAGCCGGAAATCCTCGTCGGGGCCATTCGCAAGGTCGCCGGCGGAGGGAAGTTCATCGATGCCGCACTGGTCGAAAAACTTGTTTTCGATCGCGCGCCGGAAGGCTGCGTCCCGCATGAAGCATTGTCGGAACGCGAACGCCAGGTATTCCTCATGCTCGCTTCCGGCAGGACGATAAGCGAGATCGCAGGCGACTTGTTCCTGAGCATCAAGACGGTCAGCACGCACAAATTCCGCCTCATGCGGAAAATGAATCTCCAGACATCGACCGACCTGGTCCGCTATGCCATCCGCCATCGATTGATCGACGGCTGAGATTTTCTCTTGCGCGGCGCTTGATGCGCCGCCGCGTCGCCGGCCGCCCGCCCCGGCTTTGTCTGGCGGAACGCCGAACCAGTAATCATTGAAAAAGCACTCTATCGGGACGGTGCGAAAAGCACTGCCGGGTTCAAACATTGCCGGCCGTCCCGGTAGGACTATTCCTACTCCGCTGTGAATAAGCGCTGACTCAAAAGCAGATTATGCCGACTTAATTTGCCGGCGATCGCTTTCGATAATAAGTCTCGGACTGGATGGCTGGCTTGTATCCGCTTGCTCGGATTGCCCGGCACAATGTGGGATTGATGGGAATGAAATTACTGCTGCTTGAGCCATCGATTCTGCTGCGGGAACGCCTGGCGGCCATGCTGGCCAGCCTTGGGTGCGTCGAGATCGTGGAAAGCACTGCGGTTGAAGATGCCGGCCAGGTCATGCGTCTCATGCAACCGGAAATCGTGGTCATGGATGCCAGGCTGCCGGATGAAAGCGGCTGCGAGGCACTTGCCCGGGCGCGGCGCGCATGCCCTTCGGCATGCCTGATCGTGGTGAGTTCCTACTCGTCGGAGCCATACAGAAAACGCTGGCTGCAAGCGGGGGCGGATCACTTTTTCGATCTGTCTGCCCAGATCGATCTGTTGCTGAATGTAGTGCGGCGCCATGACATGAATATCGACAAGCGGAAGGTGGTATGGAATTCAATGCGAGTGAAAGTCTGACGACGGATGCCGCGATCGGCATTGGCAGCGTGGAGTTCGTGCTGCTCGGGATATTGATTTTCGCCTGCGGCGCGGCGTGCGGGTGGATTGCCCATCGGTTCAGGGAATCCAGGCGCAAGCGGATGCGCGAAACGTCCATGCGGGGCGCGGCGGGCAATTGCAGCCCCCATCTCGACACGGTATGCGCCAGCGTATTGCCTATCTGGTCGCTGCAGGTGGAGACGGGGCGCGCGCAGACCGAGGATGCGGTTACCGCGCTCGTCGTCCGCTTTTCCGGCCTGGTGGAAAAACTGGAGACGGCGGTGTCCGCCTCGCAATCGACGGCGGCCGGCAACGGCGTGGAACAGGGGCAGGATGGCCTGCTGGATCTGCTTGAGACAAGCCAGCGGGATCTGGGCTCGATCATCGATTCGCTGCGCGAGTCCACCGTTTCCAAGCAAAGCCTGCTACGGGAGGTGGATCGGCTGGCCTTGTTTACCGGCGAGTTGAAGCAGATGGCGGCCGAGGTCGGCAGCATCGCCATGCAGACCAACCTGCTCGCGCTCAACGCCGCCATCGAAGCGGCGCGTGCCGGCGAGGCCGGGCGGGGGTTCGCCGTGGTCGCCGACGAGGTGCGCAAGCTTTCCACGCTGTCCGCTGAAACGGGCAAGCGAATCAGCCAGGGAGCGGAACAGGTCAATGCCGCGATCGCTTCCGCCGTGACCGCGTCCGAGCAGTCGGCGACGCGGGATACCGAGTCGGTGACGCATTCCGAAGCGGTTATCGGGCAGGTGATCGAGCGTTTTCACGGCGTGGCGAGCCGCTTGACGGAGTCTTCGAGCATCCTGAACGAAGCCAGCATGGGCATTCGGGACGAAATTTCCGATGTGCTGGTCTCGCTGCAGTTTCAGGATCGCGTGAGCCAGATTCTTTCGCATATCCGCGACGACATCCGCAAGTTCGAAGCGCACGTCAACGAATGCCTGGACACCGGGCAATGTGCGCCCATCGATGCGGAGGCATGGCTGGACGAATTGTCGAAAACCTACACCACGACCGAGCAGCGGGAGCTGCACGGCGGCGCCGACGCCCGCCAGTCGAACAGTTCGGAAATCACCTTCTTCTAGGGAGAAAGCTATGGCAAAAACCATCATGGTCGTCGACGATTCGGCTTCGCTGCGCCAGGTCGTGAGCATCGCGCTCAAGGGCGCCGGATTCGACGTCATCGAAGCGTGCGACGGCAAGGACGGCCTGTCCAAGATCAACGGGCAGAAGATTCATCTCATCATCAGCGACGTCAACATGCCGAACATGGACGGCATCACCTTCGTGCAGGAGGTCAAGAAGCTGGCGAATTACAAATTCACGCCCATCATCATGCTCACCACCGAATCGCAGGAGGCGAAAAAACAGGCAGGCCAGGCGGCAGGCGCCAAGGCCTGGGTGGTCAAACCCTTCCAGCCGGCGCAGATGCTGGCTGCCGTGTCGAAGCTGATCATGCCCTGAAGCCGGCGACAGGGAGCACACCATGCACATCGACGCGCAGCAGGAAAACGGCATTTGCAGGCTGCAAATGGAAGGCGAACTCACCATTTATCGCGGCCTGGAAATCCGGGACGGATTGATGGAACACCTGGCCGCCAACGCCGGGATCGAGCTCGATCTCGGCGGCGTCACCGAGATGGATACCGCCGGCGTTCAACTGCTGCTGGCGGCAAAGCGCGAAGGCATCCGCCTGGGCAAGACCGTGCGTTTCGTCTCCCATAGCCAGGCCGTTCTGGAAGTGATCGATCTCTACAACATGGCGGCCCAGTTCGGCGATCCCGTGCTGATTTCAGCTCGACAGCAACAGCCGTCGTAGACCAAGGAGACGAGAGTGAGCATGGATCAGGCATTGCAGACCTATATCGAGGAAAGCCGCGGGCTGCTCGAAGAAATGGAGGGCATCCTGCTGCGGCTCGAAAGCGAGCCGCAGGAGGAGGAAACGGTCAACGCCATGTTTCGCGCCGCGCACACCATCAAGGGCTCCGCGGGTTTGTTCGGGCTCGACGCGATCGTGGCGTTTACCCATGTCGTCGAAAATGCGCTCGACGAGGTGCGCGAAGGCGCGCTGTCCATCAATGGCGAACTGGTCGAGCTGCTGCTCACATGCTGCGACCATATCGGCCTGCTGATCGCCGTGGTGGCGGAAGCCGGGGAAGCACTCGATGCGGAACAGGCGGCTGCGGGCGCAGCCATTGCCGCGGCGCTGAGATCCTTGCTGGGCGGCACGGCTGCGGCGGACGCCGCCGTGCCGGCGGTTTGCGAGGCCCGGCTTGCCGCGAGCGGCGGCGGACTGCTCGAAGGGGACTCTTGGCACCTGTCGATCGTCTTCGGGCGCGAGGTGCTGAAAAACGGCATGGACCCGATCTCCTTCATCCGCTACCTCTCGACCATCGGCGACATCGTTTCGCTCAGGATAGACGACAGCGAACTGCCGGAACTGAACGCGATTGATCCGGAGTCCTGCTATCTGAGCTTCTCGATCGAATTCAGGAGCGAGGCGGACAAGAAAACCATCGAGGATGTCTTCGAGTTCGTGCGCGAGGACTGCAAGTTGCGCATTTTCCCGCCGCCGAGCCATCTTGCCGCTTTCGTCGACCGGCTCGAACACGCCAGCGGCAATACCGACATGCTCGGCCAGCTGCTGATCGAGGCCGGCATTCTCACCGGACATGAGCTGGAGGATGCACTGGCGTCCCAGGAAAGTATGGCGGCGGCCGGCGGTGGCGCCAAGCCGCCCATCGGCGAAGTCCTGGTCAACGAAGGCGTGGTGCAGAAAGAGGTGGTGGAGGTGGCGCTGGAGAAGCAGCGCCAGATTCGCGACCATAAAGCCCAGGAAGCCAGGTTCATTCGCGTCAGCGCGGAAAAGCTCGACGAATTGATCAATCTCGTCGGCGAGCTCGTCATTGCCGGCGCCGGCGCTTCGCTGCTGGCCCGGCGCTCCGGCGACGCGGCGCTGCACGAGGCGAACTCCGCCGTGTCGAACCTGGTCGAGGAAATCCGCGACGGCGCGCTCAAGCTGCGCATGGTGGAAATCGGCGAGACTTTCAACCGTTTCCAGCGCGTGGTGCGCGACGTGAGCAAGGAACTCGGCAAGGACATCGGCCTGGAGATCGGCGGCGCGGAAACCGAACTGGACAAAACGGTGGTCGAGAAAATCGGCGACCCGCTCATGCACCTCGTGCGCAACGCCATGGATCACGGCATCGAGCCGGCCGCGGCGCGCGTCGCGGCTGGCAAGCCGGCGAAGGGCAGCCTGCGGCTGAACGCCTACCACGACTCCGGCAGCATCGTGATCGAAGTGGCGGACGACGGCGGCGGCCTCAAGAAGGAACGGATCCTCAGGAAGGCGATCGAGCGCGGCATCGTCGGCCCCGGCCAGAGCCTGTCGGACAACGAGATTTACAACCTCGTTTTCGAGGCGGGATTTTCCACCGCGGAGCAGGTCACCAACCTCTCCGGCCGCGGCGTCGGCATGGACGTGGTCAAGCGCAACATCCAGGCGCTGCGTGGCAGCGTCGACATCGAAAGCGCGGAGGGGCGCGGCACCCTGGTGCGCATCCGGCTGCCGCTCACCCTGGCGATCATCGACGGTTTCCTGGTCGGCGTCGGCAAGTCGGCTTTCGTGGTGCCGCTCGACATGGTGCTGGAATGCGTCGAGCTGTCGGAAGCGGACAGAAAGGCCGCCGATACCCGCAACTACGTCAATCTGCGCGGCGAGGTGCTGCCCTTCGTCCGCCTGCGCGATCAATTCGAAGTCAAGGCGGCCGCGGGCAAGCGCGAAAACATCGTGGTCGTGCAATACGGCGGACAGAAAGCCGGGTTCGTGGTGGACGAACTGATGGGCGAATTTCAGACCGTCATCAAGCCGCTCGGCAATGTGTTCAGGAATTTGCGGGGTATTTCCGGTTCCACGATTCTGGGAACGGGCGAGGTGGCGCTGATTCTGGATGTGCCGACGCTGGTGCAGCTCGCTGTGGCGCGGGACGAGCAGATGGCTATGCATGGCGCCTGATCGGGCAGATTCTCAGGTTTTCTACTTTTTTTCAGAGATATACAGGGAGGCACGGCAATGTTCAGGAACATGAAGATCGGGATGCGGTTGGGAGTGGGCTTTGGCCTGGTTGTGGTGCTGATGGTGGCGATCGCCATCATCGGAATCACCCGCATGGCCGTCCTCAACGAGTCGCTGGAAAACGTCAACCATGACAAATGGCCGAAAGTCCTGTTGCTGCAGGACGGACTCGCCGGCGTCAACGCGATCGGCCTCGGCGCGCGCGACATTCTGATGGCGACGGATCAGCCGGGTGTGCAGGGTGCGAAGGCGCGCATTCTCGAAGGGCGCAGCAACATCGGCAAGGCCTGGGAGACGCTCAAGCCGACGCTGACCCAACCCAGAGGAATCGAGATGTTCCAGCTGATCCTCGAATCGCGCGAGCGGTTCATCGCGGCGCAAAACCAGATCATCAAGCTGGCCGAGGAAGGCAAGGCGGAAGACGGCCGGGCATTCATGGAGTCCGAGTTCCGCCCGGCGGCGAACGAGTACCGCAAGCGCGTCAACGACCTCGTCCAGTTCCAGGGCGAGCTCATGAACGAACTGGGGAAAACGGCGAGCGCGCAATACAGCCAGGCGCGGACCTTGATGCTCGGCATGGGCGCGGCGGCCTTCCTGCTCGCGGTAGTGATCGCCTTCTGGGTCACCCGTTCCATCACCCGCCCGCTCGGCGAAGCCGTGGGCGTGGCCAACCGTCTCTCCGAAGGTGATTTCAGCGTGACGATCGATGTGCAGTCCAGGGACGAGACCGGCATGCTGCTCACCGCGATGAAGAACATGGTGGAAAAGCTTTCGCAGATCATCACCGAGGTGCGCGGCGCGGCCGACAATCTTTCCAGCGCGTCCGAAGAAGTGTCCGCAACGGCGCAATCCCTGAGCCAGGCTTCCAGCGAACAGGCGGCCAGCGTGGAAGAGACCAGCGCCAGCATCGAGCAGATGAGCGCGTCGATCGGCCAGAACACCGAGAACGCCAAAGTCACCGACGGCATGGCGTCGAAGGCGGCGAAGGAGGCCACCGAGGGCGGCGAGGCGGTGAAGCAGACGGTGACCGCGATGAAGAGCATCGCCGGCAAGATCGGCATCATCGACGACATTGCCTACCAGACCAACCTCTTGGCGCTGAACGCCGCCATCGAGGCGGCCCGCGCCGGCGAGCACGGCAAGGGTTTCGCGGTGGTGGCGGCGGAAGTGCGCAAGCTGGCGGAGCGCAGCCAGGTGGCGGCGCAGGAGATCGGCGAACTGGCGGGCGGTTCGGTGGACATGGCGGAGCGGGCCGGCAAGCTGCTGGACGAGATGGTGCCGTCCATTAACAAGACCTCGGACCTGGTGCAGGAAATCACCGCCGCCTCCGAAGAGCAGTCCTCCGGCGTCGGGCAGATCAACACCGCCATGACCCAGCTCAACCAGATCACTCAGCAGAACGCTTCCAGCTCGGAAGAGCTGGCTGCCACCGCCGAGGAAATGAGCAGCCAGGCCGAGCAGCTGCAGCAGGCCATGGGCTTCTTCCGGCTCGAGAGCGGCGCCGGCGGGACGGCGTCGAGCGCCAGGAAATCGGCCGCCCAGAAGCCCATCCAGGTGGCGCACGCCAAGAGCGCCGGCAGCAAGTCGGCGTCGAAAGCCATCGCAGGCGTCGGCGACGAACTTGAATTCGTCAAGTTCTGAGGGGGCGACATGAGTGCGCTAGTCAAAGTGGAAGAACGGACGGGACTGGCTGCGCCGCAGGATCAGCAGCAGTACCTGACCTTCATGCTGGGGGGGGAGACGTTCGCCATCGGCATCCTTGCCATCAAGGAGATCATCGAGTACGGCAACCTCACCGAGGTGCCGATGATGCCGGACTACATCCGCGGGGTGATCAACCTGCGCGGCAGCGTGGTGCCGGTGGTCGACCTTTCCACGCGCTTCGGCCGCAAGCGCACGGAACTCAGCCGCCGCACCTGTATCGTCATCATCGAAGTGGCGTCCGATCAGGAGACGCAGGTGGTGGGCGTGGTGGTGGATGCGGTGAACGAGGTGCTGGAAATACCGCAGGACCAGATCGAACCGCCGCCGGCCTTCGGCGCGAAGATCCGCACCGACTTCATTCGCGGCATGGGCAAGGTGGACAGCAAGTTCGTGATCATCCTGAACGTGGGCAATGTGCTGTCGATCGACGATCTGGCATTGCTGGAGCAGGCGAATCAGGGCATGGAATCCGCGAACGAGGCTGCGGCGGGATGACCGGGATCGAACAAGGCATGGGCGGCGGTTTCATGCCGTACGGACCGGGCCGATAGGGAGCGGGGCATGCAGGCGTCCACGCTGTCCGATCAGGAGTTCGGCGAATTCCAGCGGCTGATCTACCGGCTGGCGGGGATTCATCTTTCCCCGGCCAAAAAGGCGCTGGTATGCGGACGCCTGGCGAAGCGGCTGAAGCATTATTCGTTCGACTCCTACCGCGATTATCTGCGCCTGCTGACCAGCGGCAAGGAACCGGCGGAATTGCAGACCGCGCTGGACCTGCTCACCACCAACGAAACCTATTTCTTCCGCGAGCCCAAGCACTTCGAGTTCCTGCAGCAGCGCATCCTCGCCGAGCGGCGCCCCGGCTCGCCGTTCCGCGTGTGGAGCGCAGCCTGCTCGAGCGGCGAGGAGCCGTTCACCCTGGCGATGGTGCTGGCCGATCGGCTGGGCGAGGCGCCATGGGAAATCGTCGCGTCCGACATCAGCACGCGGGTGCTGGAGCGTGCGCGCGGCGGGCTGTATGCGATGGAGCGCGCGCGTCATATTCCTCAACGCTATCTCCAGGAATATTGCCTCAAGGGCGTGGGTTCGCAGGATGGCCGTTTTCTCGTCGACAAGCGCCTGCGTGCGCGGGTGAATTTCCAGCAGATCAACCTCAACGAAACCCTGCCGCGCCTGGGCGAGTTCGACGTGGTTTTCCTGCGCAACGTGATGATCTATTTCAATACCGACACCAAGGCGCGCGTGGTCGAGCGCATCGCCGCCACGCTGAAGCCGGGCGGCTACCTGATCATCGGCCATTCGGAAAGCCTCAACGGCGTGACCGACGTGCTGAGTGCCGTGCGGCCTTCGGTGTACAGAAAATAGGCCGGCGATATCGTCCATGCGCAAGCCGCCTCACGTCATCGAAATCTTCCTCAACCCGGGTGAGTTCTACTTCGGGGATCGGGATATCCGCATCCGCACGATCCTGGGTTCCTGCGTGTCCATCACGCTGTGGCATCCGAAATTGCTGATCGGCGGCATGTGCCACTACATGCTGCCGACCCGGCAGGCGCGGGAAGCGAGGCTGGCGGACGGCAAGTACGCGGACGAGGCCCTCGGGCTCCTGTTCGAGGAGATTCGCAGGAGCGGCACGGCGCTCGAGGATTACGAGGTCAAATTGTTTGGCGGCGGCAATATGTTTCAGCGGCAGGTCAATGCCGGGCAAAGCCACATCGGGATCAAGAATGCCGAGGCCGGGCGGAATCTGCTGAAGCACCATGGGCTGCGCCTGGCATCGGAAGATCTGGGCGGTACCGGCCATCGCACGGTGCTGTTCGACATCTGGTCGGGAAACGTATGGGTGCGCCAGTTTGCCCCGCAGGGCGTGGATCGTTGCAATGACTGCTGAATCAGGAAGCTTATGTCGACACGGATAAAAGTCCTGGTGGTGGACGATTCCGCCGTGGTGCGGCAGGTGCTGTCCGAAGTGCTCAACGGCGATGCCGGCATCGAGGTGATCGCCGTTGCGCCCGACCCCATCTTCGCCCAGGAGAAGATGAAAAAGCAGTGGCCGGACGTGCTCGTACTGGACGTGGAAATGCCGCGTATGGATGGCATCACCTTTCTCAGGCAGATCATGGCGGAACGGCCGACGCCGGTGGTGATCTGCTCATCGATTTCGCAGAAGGGATCGGAAACCGCGATGCAGGCCCTGGCGGCGGGTGCGGTCGGGGTGGTGCCCAAACCGGGCATTGGCAACCGGCGCACGGCGCTGCAGGACGCCGCTGCGGATCTGATTCGCGCCGTGAAAACGGCGGCGCACGCCAATGTCCGCAATCTGAAGGTCGGCAGCGCTGCGCCGCCCGCTGCCGCGATGCCCAGGCTCGGCGCCGACGTGATTCTGCCCGCCGCGAGCCAGGCCATGGCGCAGACGACCGAGCGCATCGTCGCCATCGGCACCTCGACCGGCGGCACCCAGGCGCTGGAAGCGGTGCTGACGGCGTTGCCGCGGGTGTCGCCCGGGATCGTCATCGTGCAGCACATGCCCGAGAAGTTCACTGCCTCCTTCGCAGCCCGGCTCGACACCCTGTGCCGGATCGAAGTGCGCGAGGCGCAGAACGGCGACCGCGTCATGCCCGGGCGTGCGCTGATCGCCCCCGGCGGCAGACACATGCTGTTGAAGCGCAACGGCTCCCAGTATCACGTCGAAGTGGTGGATGGCCCGGTGGTCAACCGCCACCGGCCATCGGTAGACGTGCTGTTCCGTTCGGTGGCCAAGTTTGCGGGGCGCAATGCCCTGGGCGTCATCATGACCGGGATGGGCGATGACGGCGCGCGCGGCCTCAAGGAAATGCACGATGCGGGCGCGGCCACCGTGGCGCAGGACGAAGCCAGCTGCGTCGTCTATGGCATGCCCAAGGAAGCGGTGAAACTGGGCGGAGTGGACCGCAGCGCATCGCTGCAGGCGATCCCGGCAGAGATCATGAAATATGCGTGACCACGCAGCGAGGTCGAAAAACAGTGTCTGATCGCCAGGCCGCGCCGGCGAAGGCGCGTCGATTATTCCTTTCCGGCGGAATGGGTATTTCCCTGTTCGCGGTCGCCTGCCTGGCGATCCTGTTGGCCATCCTGTATGCCCTGATGCCGCAGGCGACGCTGCCTGTCGAGAACGATTCCGCCTTCCGCAATGCGGCAGCAATTCTCGCCGTGGCGGTGGCGGCCATGATCTTCGGCGCGGGATGGCAGGCGGCGAAAGCGCGCGCGCAGAAAAGCGGGCAACGCTTCCGCATGGTTTTCGACGCGGCGCCGGATGCCGTATTCCTGCTCGATGCGGGAGGACGCATCGCGATGGCGAATTCGACCACGGAAACGATGCTGGGCTATCGCCGCGAGGAGACGATCGGCGAGCTGCTGGAAAAACTTTTTCCGGACCAGCCGCATCCCTTGTTCGCACGGCAGCGCGACGGCGGCGTCGTCGATCCTGCACCGAAGTCGCCGGTCGGTCGATGGGACCTATTTGTCCGGCACAAAAACGGCGAGGACATTCCAGTCTCGCTCAGTCTGTCGCGGATCGAACTGGACGGTCAATGCGAAACCCTTGCCGTGCTGCGCGACAGCACCACGACCCGGGAAATGGAAAATCTGCTGCGCCGTCATTCGCAGGAATTCCGGGCGCTGGTCGACAACGCGCCGGATGCGATCGTGCGTTTCGACCGCGAGCTGCGCTACCTGTATGCCAATCCGGCGAACGAGCTGGCCATCGGGGTGGAAAATGGCGAATGCCTGGGCAAGACCTGGGATGAACTGGGACTGCCCGCGGAGGCGGCGGCAGCCTGGCAGCACGGCGCGCGCGAGGTGTTCGAACGCGGCGAGGCGACGACCGTCGAGTGCGGGATTGAAATGCCGGGGCTGGGTTTGCGCCATTTCCATGTGCGCATGGTGCCCGAGCGGGACATGGAAAACCGGGTCGTTTCGGTGCTGATGATTGCGCGCGACATTTCGGAGCGCAAGCAGCAGGAGGACCTGCTGCTTCATCGCGCCCGCCACGATGCGCTGACGGAACTGCCCAACCGCGTGTTGATCCTGGAGCGTCTGCGGCAGGCGATTGCCCGCGCGCAGCGAGGCCAGCGGCTGCTCGCGGTGGCGTACCTGGATCTGGACAATTTCAAGAACATCAACGACATCCTGGGCCATGACGCGGGAGACGCGCTGCTGCGCCAGGTCGCGTTGCGGATCGGCGGGGTGTTGCGGCAGCGCGATACCGTGGGCCGCCAGAGCGGCGACGAGTTCATTCTGCTGTTGCCGGATATCGCGCGCATCGAGGATGCTGCGGTCGTGGCCGAAAAGGTTCTGCATACCCTGTCGCATCCGTTCGTGCTGAATGGCCGCGAGGTGTATGTGACGGGCAGCCTTGGCCTGTCGATCTGCCCGTTGGACGGCGAGGATGCCGGCTCCCTGCTGCGCAATGCCGATGTCGCCATGTACCGCGCCAAGGAAGAAGGGCGCAATGCCTTCCGTTTCTACGCGCCGGAAATGGATGCACAGATGCGCGTCCGGCTCGAGATCGAACACGACCTGCGCCTGGCCATCAAGCGCGGCGAGCTGATGCTGCACTATCAGCCGCGCGTCAGCCTGACGACAGGCGAGGTGCTGGGCTTCGAGGCGCTGGTGCGCTGGAATCACCCGCGCGAAGGATTGATCGGCCCGGATCGGTTCATCGGCGTGGCAGAGGATACCGGCCTCATCATGCCGCTGGGCGATTGGGTTCTGCAGGCGGCCTGCGGGCAAGCGCGGCAATGGCAGGACAGAGGCGCGCCCGGGATGCGCATGTCGGTGAACCTTTCCGCGCGGCAATTCCGCGATCCGGGCCTGGTGGAGCGCGTGGAGCGGGTGCTCGCGGAAACCGGGCTGGATCCGGCTTTCCTGGAACTGGAGATCACCGAGAGCACGGTGATGCACGACAGCGAGGCGGCCATCGGCACGCTGCGTGCGCTCAAGAAGCTCGGCGTGACGCTGTCGGTGGACGATTTCGGCACCGGCTATTCCTCGCTGTCCTATCTCAAACTGTTTCCAATCGATGTGCTCAAGGTCGATCGTTCCTTCGTGCGCGACGTTACGACGGATCCGGACGATGCCGCCATCGTGCGCGCCATCGTCACCCTGGCGCACAGCCTGGGTCTGGCGGTGGTGGCCGAAGGGGTGGAGGAGGCTGCGCAGGCCGCTTTTCTGCGTTATGCGAAGTGCGACGAACTGCAGGGGTATTACTTCAGCCGTCCGCTGCCCGGGGAAGCCGCCGAACGCCTGCTGCGCGGCGAGCGCCGGCTGGATATACGCACGCTTGAACGCGAAGGATTGGCGCGAGCCGTGACCGCCGAGCATGGATCGGGCGATGTGTGGGAGGGCGCATGAAACGCGTGTTCAAAAGCCTGCGTTCCCGCTTGGTCGCATTGATCCTGCTCGCCATGCTGCCCATGCTGGCCATAGCCTGGGTCATCGGCATGCAGATGTATCGACACGCTGTCGACGATGTTTACCGCGAGACGAAAACATTGGTGCAGGGCATTTCGCTGGAGCAGGAAAAGCATATCAATGCGGCCCGCGAACTGCTGTCCGCCCTGTCAGCCAACCCGTCGATCGTCGAGCGCAGGCCGGGATTCTGTTCGATTTTCAAGGATGTGCTTGCAAAGCACGCAATTTTTGCCAATGCCGGCATGACCGATGTCGAGGGGGCCGCCATCTGCAGCGGGTCTGCCGAGATTCAGCAGGCCAGTTTCAGCGACCGGCTGTGGTTTCGCCAGATACGCCAGGGGCATGGCGAGATCGTGGTGGGCGACTACCATCTTGGCGTCATGGTGAAAGCGCCCGTGGTGATCGTCGCCAAGCCCATTCTGGACAGGCGCGGCGAGCATCTGGCCTATCTGTTCGTGTCGGTGGACCTTTCCTGGTTCGATCGGCGCAACCTCGGCAGCGTGTTGCCCGAGGGCGCCGAGGTGGTTTTTTACGACCATAACGGCGTCATCCTTCACAGCGATCCGGAGCCGGAAATCTGGCGCGGCCGGCCTGTGGGCGCGGCGATGCGGCTGGTCGGCGTGCCGGACCCAACGACGGGCGTTGTCGAGGGGGTCGGGGGGGACGGCATTCCGCGCCTGTTTTCCTTTGCCAAACTGGAAAGCAGTTCGGCCAGGGAGAATGCTTTTGTCGCCGTCGGCATCCCCACCGACACCGCGTTGGCGCAGGTGCGCCGCACCGGGGGATGGGCGGTGCTGGTCGTGCTGGGCGTGTTCGGCGGAATGCTGCTGCTCGCCTGGGTGGGCACCGAGCGCCTGGTCATCGCCCCGGTGCGCCGCCTGATCCGCCAGGCGAATGCGCATGCAGCGGGCGATCTGGCGCAGCGCAGCGGGGTGGCCGCGGGCAGCGAATTGGGCGAACTCGCGCACGCGCTGGACGAGATGGCGGCGAAGCTGGCGCAGCGCGATCGCGTATTGGCGCAGCACCTGCAGGCGTTCAACGCGCACGCCATCGTCAGCGCTGCGGATAAGGCAGGAAACATCGTTTACGCCAACGACAAGTTTTGCGAGATCAGCCAGTACAGCCGGGAAGAGGTCGTCGGCCAGAATCACCGCCTGGTCAACTCCGGCTTTCATCCGCCCTGGTTCTTCACCGCGTTGTGGGAAACCCTTTCCCGGGGTCAGGTCTGGCACGGCAACATCCGCAATCGGCGCAAGGACGGGAGCCATTACTGGGTGGCCTCGACCATCGTGCCTTTTTTCGACGATAACGGCCAGCTGGAACGCTATTTCTCGATTCGCACCGATATCACGCACGCGCTGGCGGTCGATGCGGAGCTTCTGAAGAGCGAGGCGCGCTTCCGGCTGCTGGCCGAGAACGCCACGGACATGATTTCGCTGCACGACCCGGATGGCCGCTATGCCTATGTCAGCCCGTCCTGCGAGCGCGTGCTGGGCTATGCGCCGGCCGATCTGGTCGGGCACGACGGCTACGAACTGGTGCATCCGGACGATGTCGAACGGGTGCGAAAAGAGTTGCACCGGCCGGCGCTGCTCGGCGAGCCGGGAGCGTGCGAGTATGCCCGGATGCGGCAGCGGAATGGCGCATACATCTGGGTGGATGCCGCCGCCGCGCCGACCCGGGACGAAACCGGGAACATTGCGAGCATTCAGGTTTCCATACGCGACGTGACGGCCCGCAAGCAGATGGAGGATGCGTTGCGCCTGCGCGGCCGGGCGATTGCCGCGAGCGGAAGCGGCATCGTGATCGTCCGGCGCGGCGATTTCGCGGTCGAGTACGCCAACGCAGCCTATGCGGACATCGTCGAACTTCCCCTGGCGGATATTCCGGGGCAGCGCTGGCCCATACTGGTGGCGTCCCCGGGGAGCGTCACGGCATGGCAGCTTTTCCTCGACGCAGTGATCGCGGGCGACGAGATGCATGCGGTGGTGGAAGCCATCTCGCACCGGGGCCGCAATCTGTGGTGCGATATTTTCATCTCGCCGGTGCGCGGCGAGGGCGGTGCGATTACGCACTACGTGGCGGCGATCAACGACGTGACCGATCAGGTGCTCATGGAACGGGCGCTGGTGCGCGCCAGGGATACGGCCGAACAGGCCAGCCGTGCCAAATCGAAATTCCTTTCGCACGTCGGCCATGAGCTGCGGACGCCGCTCAACGCCATCGTCGGTTTCGCCCAGCTGCTGGAATCCGACCCGCACACGCCGCTGAACGAGGAACAACGGGACTGCGTCGAGCGCATTCTGGAGGCGGGCTGGCTGTTGCGCGAACTGATCGACGATGTGCTGGATCTGTCCCGCATCGAAGCCGGCCGGCTGGAACTGAAGCCGGAGGACGTCGATGTGCCCGATCTGCTGCGCGAGTGCCAGGAGGCGGTCGCCGCGCAGGCATCCGAGAAAGGCGTGGAGATCGTCAATCCGGGCGGCGAATGCGCCCGGCGGCGGGTGCGCATCGATGCGCGGCGCTTCAAGCAGGTCATGCTCAATTTGCTGAGCAATGCGGTGAAGTACAACCGGGAAGGCGGCCGCGTGACGGTGTCCTGCCACGTGCCGGGCAACGGCGTCATGCGCATTGCGGTCAGCGATACCGGAATCGGCATTCCTCCAGAGAAACAGGACGAGCTGTTCCAGTATTTCAGCCGGCTGGGTGCGGAAAACTCCAGTATTCCAGGCATCGGCGTGGGCCTGGCGCTGTGCCGGCATCTGGTGGATTTGATGGGGGGCAGCATCAGCGTGGAGAGTGTTCCGGGAGAAGGTAGCTGCTTCACGGTCGAGCTTCCGGGAGCGTGCTGCCTGCCGGATCCGGCTTTGGATGGGACGCTGGATGACGCGGCGCAGCATGCATAACGCAGGTTCGATTACCCAATTGACTGATTTTTGAAAGGAGTGGAAGCATGGACATAGATACCCAGAAGGAAGGCAGCAGGGCGCGTCTGGTGCTGAATGGACGTTTCGATTTCAACAGCCATGTCGTGTTTAACGAGACGACCGATTCCCTGCTGCGGGAGGCGTGCATCAACGAACTGGAGCTGGATTTCGACCAGGTGAAATATATCGACAGTTCCGCCATGGGCATGCTGCTGTTGCTCAAGGAGCGGGCAAAAGGTGCGTCGAAATCCATCACGCTGCTCAATTGCAAGGGTGCGGTGGCGCAGGTTTTCGAGCTATCGAATTTTCGCCGCCTGTTCACCATCAGGTAAATGGAAGGTCGCATGAACAAATCCGGCATGACGGTCATGGTGGTGGACGACATCGCCAACAATGTTGCAATCGCCGGTCAGGTGGTCAAAAGAATGGGGCACCGCCTTGTCGAGGCGCGTTCGGGAGAGGAAGCGCTGGAGAAGTTCCTTGCCGAGTCGCCGGACATGATCCTGATGGACGTGATGATGCCCGGGATCGGCGGCCTGGAAGCGACGCGGCGCATCCGCCAGGCGGCGGGCTCGCGCTGGCTGCCGATCTTGATGGTCACCGCGCTCACGCGCGAGGACGAAGTTCTTGAAGGGCTGCAGGCGGGGGCGGACGACTATTTGACCAAGCCGCTGTCTTTTCCGGTGTTTCAGGCCAAGATCCAGGTGTTCCAGCGGATCGCCGAACTGCAGCAGGCGCTTTCCCGGCACTCAGCGGAGCTGGCCGATTATTACCGGCAGGCGGAAGACGAGCGGCGCCTCGGGGCGCGGCTGATGGAGTACATGGTCAACCGCGAAGGACTCAGCGACCCCGCCTTGCGCTACCGCGTGACCCCGGCATGGCATTTCAGCGGCGATCTGATCGCCGCCGCGCGCACGCCCGGAAAATGCCACCATATCCTGCTCAGCGACGGCATGGGCCATGGCCTGCCCGCAGCGATGGCCTCGCTGCCGCAGTTCGATACCTTTTACGCCATGACCGAGCTTGGCTACGGCATCGGACGCATCGCCGAGGTCATGAACAGCCGCATGCACACCATGATGCCTGCGGGACGCTATGCCGCCCTGACGCTCGTTTCGATCAATCCCGTGATGGGGACGATCGAGGTCTGGAACGGCGGAAACCCCTATCCCCGCCTGGTCGATGCCGACGGGGAAATCGTCAAGCACTGGAAATCCCGGCATGTGCCGCTCGGCCTGTTGCCGCCGGAAGAATTCTCGGCGGAACTCGAGGTGTATTCCTACGAAGGGGAATGCCAGTTGTTCCTGTGGACGGATGGCCTGACCGAGGCTGAAAATGCCGCAGGCGAGCAGTTCGGCGCCGAGCGTGCCTGCGCCACGCTGGAATCGGCTGCGCCGGCGCATCGTTTCGAGGCGCTGGTGGCGGCGCTGGACGAGCATCGGGCGGGGGCGCTGGTGGACGACATCAGCGTGCTGATGGTGGCGGTTCCCGCTCCGGGCACGCTGGAGCAGCCGGCTGCGCATGCGGATGCTGCGGAATACGGCAGCGATGGCCTGTGCATGTCGTTTCATTTCGAGGCGCAGGACCTGAAAAACCTGGATGTGGTGCCGACCCTGTCCGGCGTGATCGAGCGGATCGCGGCGACGAAAGAACATGCCGGCCAGATTTTCCTGATTCTGTCCGAACTGGTGTCGAATGCGCTGGATCATGGACTGCTGCGGATGGATTCCTCGCTTAAAACGAGCGGCGACGGATTCGCCGCCTACGCGGCCCAGCGCCAGAACGCCTTGAAGGAACTGCAGGAGGGGTTCATCGACATCGGGATCGAGATCCTGCGGCGCGATAACCGCAAGATGGTGAAAATTTCCGTGCGCGACAGCGGCCCCGGGTTCAACTGGACGGCCCGCTCGCGGATGGCGGAGAGCGGATTGTATGGGCGCGGCATCGAACTGGTGCGGCGCTTGAGCCATGAAATGCACTACGCCGGTGCCGGCAACGAGGTGGTCGTGTATTACGAACTGAATCCTTCCAACCGCGCTATCGGCGATAAGCGGAACCATTCGCTTGTGCAGTAATGGGGCCGGCCCGCCCTTGCAATCGAGGGCGGGTCCGGCTTGCCGCGCTACGGCTGCTCGCCGCTTCGAAAGCGGTCAGAGCTTCAGTTCGGGCGGCAGGTGGGGGGCGAGGATCTGCAGCATCTGCGCGAAGACTTTCGGGCTGGCGGCGACGATGTTGCCGGATTCGAGAAAGCCCTCGTCGCCCATGAAATTGCCGACCAGTGCGCCGGCTTCCTGCGCGATCAGGCTGCCGGCGGCGATGTCCCAAGGGCTCAGGCGCATCTCCCAGAAGCCGTCGTAGCGGCCGCAGCCGACATAGGCGAGATCGAGCGCGGCGGAGCCGGGGCGGCGCAAGCCGGAGGTGGCGTGCATCATGTCGCGGAACATGTTGAGGTAGGCCTCGGCGAAGCTGAAATCGCGGAAGGGGAAGCCGGTGCCGATCAGGCATTCGGAAAGCTTGCTGCGTTTGCTGGCGCGGATGCGGCGCTCGTTGAGATAGGCGCCGCGGCCGCGGCTGGCGGTGAAGAGCTCGTTGCGGGCCGGATCGTACACCACGGCCTGGGTGATCTGGCCCTTGTGCCTGAGCGCGATGGAGACCGAATATTGCTGCAGGCCATGGAGGAAGTTGGTGGTGCCGTCGAGCGGGTCGATGATCCACTGGTAATCCTCGCCGTTTCTGGCATCGGCCGCGCCGGACTCCTCTGCTAAAATCCCGTGATTCGGATAGGCGTCGAGCAGGGTTTCGATGATGGCGCGTTCCGCCATCTGGTCGACTTCGCTGACATAATCGCGATCCTGCTTGCTGCGCACGGTGAGTTGATCGAGGTCGAG
>NZ_JANJXQ010000150.1 GCF_024708915.1 Thiobacillus sp. | reverse complement strand
CGGGCCGCCGCGTAGAACTTGCCGGACATCATGCGCGCCAGGTAGTTGTTGAGCGCGCCGACGTTGGGCGAAATCGACATGTCGTTGTCGTTCAGCACCACCAGCAGGGGCAGGTCGGTGGCGCCGGCATTGTTGAGCGCCTCGAATGCCATGCCGGCGGTCATGGCGCCGTCGCCGATGATTGCCACCGCGCGCTGGCTGGAATCAAGCAGATTGAACGCCTCGGCCATGCCGAGCGCCGCCGAAATCGAGGTGCTGGAGTGCCCGACGCCAAAGGCATCGAACTCGCTTTCGGCGCGGCGTGGAAACCCGGCGATGCCGCCCGGCCGGCGCAGGCCGGCCATCGCCGAGCGGCGGCCGGTGAGGATTTTGTGGACGTAGGTCTGGTGGCCGACGTCCCAGACGATGCGGTCGCGCGGGGTGTCGAACACGTAATGCAGGGCCAGGCTCAGTTCAACGGTGCCGAGATTGGAAGCCAGGTGGCCGCCGGTGCGGGAAACCGACTGCACCAGGAATTCGCGCAGTTCGGCGGCGAGTTGCGGCAACTCGGCCGGCGCCAGGGCGCGCAGGTCGGCAGGCGTGTGGAGGGTGTCGAGCAAGGGTGTGGCCATCTTAAAACGTCCGTTCGACCACAAAATCGGCCAGCTGGCGCAGCCGCTCGGCGCGCGCGCCAAGATCGGCCAGTGCGGCACGGGCATCGGCGCGCAGCTCCAGCGCCAGTTCGCGCGCACGCGTCACGCCGAGCAGGCTGACGTAGGTCGGTTTGTTGTTGGCGGCATCCTTGCCGGCGGTCTTGCCCAGCGTGGCGGTGGGGGTTTCGGCATCGAGCACGTCGTCCACCACCTGGAAGGCCAGGCCGATGCATTTGGCGTAACGGTCGAGCGCCGTGGCAGTCGCGCCGGACAGGGTGCCGCATTGCGCGCCCAGCAGCACCGAGGCGCGGATCAGCGCGCCGGTCTTGTGGATGTGCATGAATTCGAGTTCGGTCAGGTCGAGCGGCTTGCCCACGCTGGCCAGATCGATCGCCTGGCCGCCGGCCATGCCGCGCGATCCCGCCGCTTGCGCCAGCAGCTGCACCATCTTCAACTGGACGGCAGCGTCGTCGGTCAGCGGCTGCGCAGCGAGGATGTCGAACGCCAGACTCTGCAGTGCATCGCCCACCAGCAGGGCGGTGGCTTCGTCGAATTCGACGTGCACCGTCGGCTTGCCGCGCCGCAATGCGTCGTCGTCCATCGCCGGCATGTCGTCGTGCACCAGCGAATAGGCGTGGATCAGTTCCACTGCCGCAGCGGCGTGCTGTACGCGTTCGATATCGGCGCCCGCGACCTCGCCGGCGGCAAACGCCAGCAGCGGACGCACCCGCTTGCCGCCGCCCAGCACTGCGTAGCGCATGGCTTCGTGCAGGCGCTGCGGGGCAATCTGCGGAGCGGGGAGCCATTCGGCCAGCACGCTTTCCATGCGTGCCTGGCATGCCTGTGTCCAGGCGGCAAAATCAGTCATCGATGTCTTCGGTCTTGAAGGGCTGCAGGGCGCCGTTTTCCAGGATCTTCACTTGCTGCTCGGCATCGGCCAGTTGCTGGCGGCAATACTGCAGCAGTTCGGCGCCGCGCTTGTAGGCGGTCAGCGAGGCATCCAGCGGCAGCTGGCCGGATTCCATCTCGCCCACGATGGCTTCCAGTTCGGCCAATGCGGACTCGTAATCTTTGGGGGGTGTGGCGGCGCGGGATTTGGCCATGAAATATCGAACCCGGCGGAGAAAGGACGCTACTTTAACAAATTCGACGCGCAGGCGCCTCCCCGGGATGCTTGCCTGTGCTAGAATTTCGCGCTTTCCCTGCGCCGTCAAAGCATTGCGTCCAGGCAGGGGACATCCGTAAATCCGGTGGGCATCGGGGCCAGAGCCCTGATAGGTTTCTAATGGTGGTCGTTTCGCGATCACGCTTGCCGCTTCCGGCACCGACCGGAAGGGGGCTTGGTTTTGAGTAGGGTACGCCATGAGCGATCTCGCCGAATCCAGCGCCTTGTCGCTAAGTTCGCCTCAGTTGCCGGTTTCCTGGTACTTCGATCCGGTCATCTACGAACTGGAACTCAAACATCTTTTCAAGCACGGCCCCGGTTATGCGGGCCACCAGTTGATGGTGCCCGAGGCGGGCGACTATCACGCGCTGGAGCTGTTCGACGGCGCGAGAATGCTGGTCAACAGCGGGTCGGGCACCGAACTGCTGTCCAACGTGTGCCGCCACCGCCAGGCGCTGATGCTGCAGGGGCGCGGCAAGCTGCCGTCCAGCAACATCGTCTGCCCGATCCATCGCTGGACCTACGACAGCCAGGGCAGGCTGATGGGCGCGCCGGCGTTTCCCGGCAATCCCTGCCTCAACCTCGACCGCAGCGGCCTGCAGAACTGGCAAGGCCTGCTGTTCGCCGGTGCGCGCGATGTGAAGGCCGATCTGGCCGGCATGCAGGCGGCACGCGAACTGGATTTTTCCGGCTTTATGCTCGACCGCGTGCAGGTGACGCATTACGCCTGCAACTGGAAGACCTTCATCGAGGTGTATCTGGAGGATTACCACGTCGCGCCGTATCACCCTGGGCTCGGGCATTTCGTCACCTGCGACGATCTGAAATGGGAATACGGCGACTGGTGGTCGGTGCAGACGGTGGGAGTGAATCGCGGGCTGGCCAAGCCGGGCTCGCCGGTGTACCGGACATGGCACGAACAGGTGCTGGCCTACCAGCAGGGCAAGGCGCCCGCGCACGGCTCGATCTGGCTGACCTACTATCCGGGCCTGATGGTCGAGTGGTATCCGCACGTGCTGGTGGTGTCGTCGATCGTGCCGACCGGGGTGGAGTCGTGCAGCAACGTGGTCGAGTTCTATTATCCCGAGGACATCGTGCTGTTCGAGCGCGCCTTCATCGAAGCCGAACAGGCGGCGTATCACGAAACCGCGGTGGAAGACGAGGATATCTGCGAGCGCATGCACCAGGGCCGGCGCGCGCTATACCGGCAGGGCATTTCGGAAACCGGGCCATACCAGTCGCCGCTGGAAGACGGCATGATGCATTTCCATGCTTTCCTGCGCCGCGAGATCGAGCCCTACCTGAAATGAGTTTCTCCACATTCCCCGGCGGGCGGCGCGCACCGCCCGTTTTTTTCGCCCGCCTGCAATGAGCCGCTTTTGATGAAATCAAGCTGGATGCTGGTGGCGGCGGCCTTGTTCGCGCTGATGGGGGTGCTGGTCAAGCATGCCTCCGCGCAGTTCTCCAGCGCCGAGCTGGTGTTTTACCGCTCGGCGTTCGGGCTCCTCGCCATCTGGGGCGTGATCGCCGTCACCCATCGGCGGCTGCTGGCGCCGCTCGCCACGCGCCATCTGCGCACGCACTTCTGGCGTGGGCTGGCGGGATTCGCCGCACTGGTGCTGTTTTTTTATGCGATTGCGCGGCTGCCGCTGGCCACCGCCGTCACGCTCAATTACACCGCGCCGCTGTTTCTGGCGGCATTGTCCGCCTGGTGGCTGCACGAGCGCCATGGACGCGGGCTGGTGGCGGCGGTGCTGCTGGGGTTCGTCGGCATCATGCTGGTACTGCGTCCGCAGCTGCAGGACGAAGCCTGGCTCCCCGCACTGGCCGGGCTGGTGTCGGGTATGCTGGCGGCGGTGGCGTATGTCAACGTCAAGCAGCTGGGCCGGCTCGGCGAACCCGAATGGCGGGTGGTGTTTTACTTCACCCTGCTGGCGACCGTGGGGGGCGGCGCGTGGATGGCAGTGGCCGGATTCCATCGTCCCCAGCCCGGCGACTGGCCATGGCTGATCGGCATCGGCGTGACCGCCACGCTGGCGCAGCTGGCGCTGACGCGCGCCTACCATCGCGGGCGCACGCTCACCGTGGGCGCGCTGGCCTACACCACGGTGGGATTTGCGGCAGTGTACGACGTGCTGCTGTTCGGCGAGCGGCTGCCGCTAGCGGCCTGGATCGGCATGGCGGTGGTGGCGCTGGCGGGCATCCTGGCGGTACGCGCATCCGCGCCCTCGCGTCCCGATTCACTATAGTTAGAGACACAATCACAGGAGACATCGATGATCAGCCTTGACGTCAAAGACAACCAGATTGCGGTTACCGTAATGGGGCAGTTCACGCTCGACGATACCCGCGAATTCGAGCAGGCGGTGTGCTACGGCATCCAGTTTCAGGGCACGGTCAATCTGCTGTTCGATCTGCGCGACATGCTGTCGTACAGTCTGGACGTGGCGTGGGAGGAACTGAAGTTTTCCCGTGAGCACAAGAACGATTTCGACCGTATCGCGATCCTGACCGGCGACCAGTGGGTGGCGTGGAGCATGTGGGTGAACCGCCTGTTCATGTCGGCGGATATCCGCCTGTTCGACGAACTGGAACTGGCGCAGTCATGGGTCGCCGGCGGCGAACTGCCGGCCGCAACAGCCTAGCGCGCAGGCCGGAAGATTTCCGCGTTGGCGTAATATGCGGCGTTTGCGCTGGCCGCATCCCAGCCGGGAATGCCTTGTATCGGCAGGGGCGCAAGCTGGCGTGGGGTGTCGACGGTTTCGAGCGCGGCGACCGCCAGCGCATCGGCAGCATCGGGGTCGAGCGAATCCGAGATCAGCGTCAGGCATTTTCCAGTCATCGAGGGATAAGGCGCCAGCGCCTTTTCCAGCAGCGCATGGCCGACCACCACAAAGCCCATGTCACTTTCCACGCGGGCACGCGCT
>NZ_JANJXQ010000115.1 GCF_024708915.1 Thiobacillus sp. | reverse complement strand
CTATTGATCTCGCTGCGCGCCATGCTGCCCATCAGCGATTCGTAATCGGGAATCCCCAGTCTGGCGTGCGATTTGGCGCCCAGCGTGCCTTTGTAATCCGGACCCGACACGAAAGCGGCGGCGATCGTCGCGTTGGATTTGAGTATGGGCTCAAACTTGAATTTGCCGACGTTGGCGATCACCTGGGCGGGGCCGAACACCATGTCCAGCGTGCCGTCCTTGGCGTGCTTGATGGCGGAAAAGCCGCGCGTGTAATACTGCAGCCGGACCGGCTGGCCGAGCGCCCGTTCGACTTCGTTGGTGAAGGCGCGGTAGCGCTGGGTGGTATTGAAATCGGTGATCGATTCGTTTTGATCGAGTACTACGCCGAGCGTGAGCGGCGCGGCCTGGACAACAGCCGAGACCAGAAACAGGGACAGGATGGCTAAACGCATGGTCGTCTCCACGGGATGACGTGGAGTTTAACGGTCAGCCCTATGGAAAGTTTAATTGCCGCTAGATCGACGCGGGGATATTGGCCCGCCAGCGCTGCAACGTGGCGCGCAACAAGTCTTCCTGTACTGGCAGCGTGAATGCGGCATCGATGCGCAGGCGGGCGCTGACTTTATCGAGCACGGCCTGATGTGCCGTTTCGTAAAAAACCAGGATACGGGTGCTGGGCGCGCTTTGCACCGCGGCCAGCAGGGATTCGAGATTGGACAGGCGGTCGCGGAAATCCGTCTGGTGGTAAAAATCCGCCACGATGACCGCGGGCGGATTTTTGCGCACCAGGCTGATGGCCTTGCGTTCCGACCACTCGGCGACAACCGCGTAGCCCAGTTCCTGATACAGTTTTTTGTAGCCGGCCGTGCCGATGAAGGCATTGAGCATGAGCAGGCTCGGCGGCGCGCTCATGCGGCAGTTTTTTTGCCGGCCGGTTTTTTGGCGACCTTCTTGGCCGCAGGCTTTTTCACGGCGGGTTTCTTCGATTCGGCAGCGTCGGCCGGTTTCGCTTTCTTCGCCGCCGGCTTGACCGTGGCCTTTTTCACCGGCTTTTTGGCCGGCCCTTTGGCGATGCGCGCGGCGATCAGCGCCAGCGCCTCATCCAGCGTGATCTCCTCCGGCGCGATGTCCTTCGGCAGCGTGGCGTTGGTGCTGCCGTGCTTGACGTAGGGGCCGTAGCGGCCGCTGCGCACCGTGATGTCCTTGCCGTCTTCCGGGTGTGGGCCGAGGTTTTTCAGCAGCGAGGCGGCGGAATCGGCACCGCGCGGTTCGCGCTCCATCGCCAGCACTTCGAGTGCCCGCGGCAGGTCGATTTCATACACGCTGTCGGTCTTGGGGATCGACTTGAACTTGCCGTCGTGCAAGAGATACGGCCCGAAGCGGCCGTTGTTGGCGACGATCGGCAGGCCGGTGGTCGGGTGGTGGCCGACTTCGCGCGGCAGCGAGAGGAATTTCAGCGCCAGTTCAAGCGTCGCATTCTCCAGCGGGATGTCCTTCGGCCACGAGGCGCGGCGCGGCTTCGGCGCCTTCTTGTCTTCCGGCATCTCGCCGATCTGCACGTAGGGGCCGAAGCGGCCGGACAGCAGCTTGACGTCGAGGCCGCTGGCCGGATCCTGGCCGAGAATATTGTCGCCTTCGGCGGTGGCCGGATGCAGTGGGCGCGTGTAGTCGCACTCCGGATAGCCGGAGCAGCCGATGAACAGGCCGCGCTTGCTCGCCTGCATGAACAGCGGCTTGCCGCACTTGGGGCAGGCCTCGAGAATCGGACAGCCGCGCTCGACGTCCTGCTTGGCCTTCAGCTCGCCGTCGAACTCCTTCCAGAATTCGCCAAGGAGGCGCGACCATACGCGCTTGCCGTTGGAGACGTCGTCGAGCTTGTCCTCCAGCTTGGCGGTGAAGTCGTAATCGACGTAATGGGTGAAATGGCGGGTCAGGAAGCAGTTGACCAGGCGACCGATATCGGCCGGCTGAAAGCGCTTCTTTTCCAGTACCACGTATTCGCGATCCTGCAGGGTTGAAATGATGCTGGCGTAGGTGGAAGGCCGGCCGATGCCGTATTCCTCCAGCGCCTTCACCAGCGATGCCTCCGTGTAGCGCGGCGGCGGCTGGGTGAAATGCTGCTCGCCGTAAAGGCGGTCGACCGGCAGGGTCTCGCCTTCGGTCAGCGCCGGCAGTTTCGATTCTTCCTCGTCCTCGTCGTCCTGGTACACCGCGAGAAAACCGGCGAATGCCAGCGTCTGCCCGGTGGCGCGGAAGGTGCCCTCGCCCACCGTGATGTCGGCGGCGACGGTATCGAACTGCGCCGGCGCCATCTGGCAGGCGACGGTGCGCTTCCAGATCAGTTCGTAGAGCCTCGCCTGGTCGTGCGAAAGAAACGGCTTCACCGCTTCGGGCGTGCGTGCGACCGAGGTCGGGCGCACCGCCTCGTGGGCTTCCTGCGCGTTCTTGGTCTTGGCCTTGTAGTGGAGCGCGGTCGGCGGCAGGAATTCCTTGTCGAAGTTAGCGCCCACATACTTGCGGATATCGGTGATCGCTTCCTGCGCCAGATTTACCGAGTCGGTACGCATGTAGGTGATGAGGCCGACCGGGCCTTCGCCCAGATCGATCCCTTCGTATAACTGCTGGGCCGTGCGCATCACGCGGTCGGTGGTCATGCCGAGCTGGCGCACCCCGGCCTGCTGCAGCGTCGAGGTGGTGAATGGCGCGCCGGGGTGGCGGGCGCGCCGCTTCTTTTCGATGCGCATCACCGTGGCATCGCGGCCTTCCAGCGTCGCCAGCCATTCCTTGCTGCGCGCCTCGTGCTCGACTGTGAACTGTTCGAGCTTTTCGCCCTTGAAATGCGTGAGCTTGGCGGTGAAGGGCTGCGCGCCTTTGTGGCTGTCGAGGTGCAGCGTCCAGTACTCGCGCGGCACGAAGGCTTCGATTTCCTCTTCACGCTCGACGATCATCCGCAATGCGGGGGACTGCACGCGGCCGGCGCTCAAACCCGGGCTGATCTTGCGCCACAGCAGCGGCGACAGGTTGAAGCCGACCAGATAATCGAGCGCGCGGCGGGCCTGTTGCGCGTCGACCAGATCGGATGCGATCGCGCGCGGATTGCGCACGGCGTCCTGCACGGCGGATTCGGTGATCTCGTAAAACGCCACCCGCTTCATCGGCGTCTTGACCTTGCGTTCCTTGAGGATTTCGCTGATGTGCCAGGAAATCGCCTCGCCTTCGCGGTCCGGGTCGGTGGCCAGCAGCACTTCGTCGGCTTTTTTGGCGGCCTTGACGATGGCATCGACGTGCTTGGCGTTGCGCTCGATGACCTGGTATTTCATGCTGAAATTTTCGGTGTCGACCGCGCCGGTTTTCGGCTCAAGATCGCGCACGTGGCCGTAGCTGGCGAGAATTTCGTAGTCCGCGCCGAGGTACTTCTTCAGCGTTTTGGACTTGGAGGGCGATTCGACGATGACAAGCTTGGACATGGTTATTCGATTCAGTGCAAACGTCCTGGCTCGTGGTTCAGCAGCATGTCTTCCAGGTGGGTGAAATGTTCGATCAGCCCGCGGCTCCACAGCACGATCAGCGTCATCCAGCGCACATGGTCCGGTTCGATGTCCTCGCCGCCCAGCGCCATCAGGCCGGAAATCACCCATTCGCGTGATTCGGGGTCGAGGATTTCGGCATTGACCAGATAGGCCAGTTCGGCGCGACAGGCGTCGTTCAGTCGCTCCAGTTCTTCCGGCGCGTAATGACGGTCATACGCCAGGGCCAGCCGTTCGTGGCTGGCGCTGCTGGCCAGATTGGCGTACCAGTCGAGCGCGGCGTTGATGTCGGCTTCTTCGAAACCGGCGGCGAACAGGCGCTTTTCCAGCGCGTCGCGATCGGGCGCCAGCTCCGCCATGCGAAAGCTTTCGTACAGGTAAACCAGGATGTCGAGCATAGTGTCAGTGGATTTTTTGGTAGCGCCCGCCGGGCAGGGACGCAATTCGCCCATCCAGTTCAAGCGTCAACAGCTTCGCTGAAAGCGCATCCAGCGTCAACCCGGTTCTTTGTACGAGAGTGTCGAGCGCGGCCGGTGCGCCGTCGAGCGCATCCAGCACCGGATCGGACAGGGTTTCCGGCGGCACCCGCAAGCGGGGCGGCGCCAGCCGCTGCTGCCAGGCCAGCTCGTCGAGAATGTCGGCGGCCGATTCGACCAGCTTGGCGCCCTGCTTGATCAGCGCATGACAGCCGCGCGCCAGCGGCGAATGGATGGAACCGGGAATGGCAAACACTTCGCGTCCCTGTTCGGTGGCGACCCGTGCGGTGATCAGCGAGCCGCTGTCGGGCGCGGCTTCCACCACCAGCACGCCGCGGGAGAGACCGCTGATCAGCCGGTTGCGGCGCGGGAAATGGCCGGGCAGCGGCGGCGTGCCGAGCGGAAATTCCGACACGATCAGGCCGTTTTCGGCCAGCTGGTGCGCCAGCGCCTTGTTGCGCGCCGGGTAAATGCGGTCGAGCCCGGTGCCGATGACAGCGACGCTCGAGCCAGCGCCTGCCAGCCCGCCGCGATGCGCCGCTGCGTCGATGCCGAGCGCCAGCCCGCTGACGATGGTGAGCCCGGCGTCGGACAGCGCATGGGCGAAGGCTTCGGCGTCGCGCACCCCCTGCGGCGTGGCGTTGCGGCTGCCGACGATGCCGAGGCCGGGCTGGCTCAACAGGGCGCGTCGTCCCTTGCAAAACAGCAGCGCGGGCGGATCGGCGATTTCCAGCAGATTCTTCGGGTAGTCCGCGTCGGCCAGCGTCATCAGGCTGTTGCCCGGCTGGCCGAGCCAGGCATGGGCGGCGTCAAGCCGCGCGGCGTCGGGTTCGGCCAGCAGCGCAGCGCATTGGGCGGAGGAAAGATGCGCCGCCAGCGCCGCGCGGCCGGATGCCAAAACGGCCTCCGGAGAACCGAAGGCCGTCAGCAGGCGGAGCAGGCTGGCGTTGCCGACCCCGGGGGCGAGCGCGAGGCGCAGCCAGGCGTCAGCCACGCCCGATGCTCCCGGCGAGAACGCGTGCGTTCAGGGGTTTTTCACCGTGTCGAGCAGGTATACCGGGCGTTCGGATTGCATGATCAGCGCGTAGGACACGCGATCGAACACGCGGTACACCATGACGAGGCCGGTGCGGGAGTCCGGGAGCTGGACGGCGTCGGCCTGGGTCTTGTCGACGCAACTGCGGTCGTACACTTCCTTGGGGTCGAAGAACTGGTCGAAGCTCACTTTCTTGCCGGGTTTCAGGCAGCCCACATCCATGTAGGCCCAGGGCCCGGCCTGGACTTCCGTTCCGGGACAGTCCTGCATGACCTTGCCAGGCTCATAAGGTTGGTCGAAGCTGATCTTTTCGCCTGGTTTGATGCAGCCGGAATCGAGGAAAACCCAGCGCTGGCGGCCACCCTTTTTCGGGTCCATTTTGACCAGTTTTCCTGTGCGATACACCGCCAGCACATGACCGGGTTCGAGGCCGTCCTGTGCGCCGCGGTTGATCACCACCGTCTGATAGCGCCCGGAGTTGGACATTCCTTCGGCGCCGTAGGCGGAAATCACCTTGCCGGAAACCGGTTTTTCTGGCGCATGCGGCACGAATTCGAATACGGTGGTTTCCTGCGCCGGCAACAGCTTGTCCTTGGCGAACACCTCTTGCGTCACCCGCTTGATCTGCAATTTTTGCGGGTTGCCGGCGACCAGCGTCTCGGCATCGCCCAAAAACACGGCCTCATGGCCCAGCAGCTCCCCGTTGTCGGGGTTGGTCAAGGCTTGTCCCTTGCGGTAAATCTGCCAATTGCGGTTTGCCGAGCCATCGCCCGTGGCGTACGCCGTGTCGCCCGTCGTCATGATGACGCGCTCTTCATTGGTGCCGAGGATCTGCGGCGCGTTGTTCAGCTGGTCGTCGCTGACCAGCAAGGGCTGTTTCAGAAAGGCATGGATCGCCGTGATGGGAATCGCCGGAATGGCATTGCTGCCGATCTCGGCCGCGCGCACGCCGGGCGACAGCTTGATCGTCTGCATGCCGTTCTTGCCGCCCTTGACCAGCGCCAGACGCGGCTCCTTGCCGCTGCGGTCGAGCACGATCAGGTCGCCCGGGTAAATCCAGTGCGGGTTCTTGATTTCCGCGCGGTTCAGGTTCCAGATCTGCGGCCAGCGCCACGGATCCTTGAGAAACTTGCCAGAGATATCCCACAGCGTGTCGCCTTTGACCACGACGTATTTGTCCGGCGCGTTGTCCTGCAATTTAAGGGTATCGGCCAGCGTGGGAGCAGCGGCCAGCAACAGGGCAAGAGAAACAACGAGTTGACGCACGGGGAACCCTCCATTTAGACCTTGTCTAATTTTCTGCGTTGAAAATATACTGTGCGCCTAACTTACGGCTATCCGCCGTCTTATATTTAGGGTTGCTGACGGCCGGGTGCGGATTTTGCATCAAAGTGTGCCTCCAGTCCCTTCATTCGTAAAGCTTTTTATGGCCAGACTCGACATTTTGCATTACCCCGATGCGCGCCTGCACACCATCGCCAAACCGGTGCAGGCGGTGGACGCGCGCATCCGCAAGCTGATCGACGACATGGCCGAGACCATGTACGCCGCGCCCGGTATCGGTCTGGCCGCCACTCAGGTCAACATTCACGAACGCGTCGTCGTCATCGACATTTCCGAAACCCACGACGAGCTGCGGGTGTTCATCAATCCCGAAATCGTCGCGCAGTCCGGGCGTGAAGAAAGCGAAGAAGGCTGCCTGTCGGTGCCGGGCATTTTCGACAAGGTCGAGCGCGCCGAGCGCGTCACCGTGCGTGCGCTCGACCGCGACGGCAAGCGGTTCGAACTCGAGGCCGAGGGTCTGCTGGCGGTGTGCGTCCAGCACGAAATGGATCACCTGATGGGCAAGGTCTTCGTCGACTATCTGTCCAATCTCAAACGCAACCGCATCAAGGCCAAGCTGGCCAAACAGGCGCGCGAACACCGCCCCGACGCCGCGCCCGTGCGCGCGTCGCTTTGAGCCGTTCCTCGTGCGCATCGTTTTTGCCGGCACCCCGCCGTTTGCGGCGGCAGCCCTGAACGCCCTGGCGGATGCCGGGCACGACATCGCCCTGGTGCTGACCCAGCCTGACCGCCCGGCCGGACGCGGCATGAAATTGGTCGCCAGCGCCGTCAAGCAGGCGGCGCTGGCACGCGGCCTGCCGGTCGCGCAGCCCGCCAGCCTGAAGCTTCCCGATTCGCAGGCCGAACTGCGTGCGGCGGATGCCGACATCATGGTGGTCGCGGCCTACGGGCTGATCCTGCCGCAGGCCGTGCTGGACCTGCCGCGTTTCGGCTGCCTCAACATCCACGCCTCGCTGCTGCCGCGCTGGCGCGGTGCAGCGCCGATCCAGCGTGCGATTCTGGCGGGCGACACGGAAACCGGCATCACCATCATGCAGATGGACGCCGGGCTCGACACCGGCGCCATGCTGACGAAAACGCCGGTGCCGATCCTTGAAACCGACACCGCAGCAAGCCTGCATGACACCCTGGCCGCGGCCGGCGCCGGCGCCATCGTCGAGGCGCTGGCGAACTACCCTGCGCTGCTGCCGCAGCCGCAGGACGACGCGCAGGCGACGTACGCCGCCAAACTCAGCAAGGAAGAAGCCCGGCTCGACTGGCGCCAGCCGGCCGACCTGCTGGCGCGTGCCGTACGTGCCTACAATCCGGCACCCGGCGCGTGGACGCTGCTGGACGGCGAGCCGCTGAAAATCTGGTCGGCACAAGCCGGTGCCGATTCATTGCCTGTCGAAGCAGGTGAAAACGCGAATGCGCCGGGCGAAGTGCTGCGCGCCGGCGCGGACCAGCTGATCGTCGCCTGCGGCAGCGGAACGCTGGCCTTGCAGGCGGTCCAGCCGGCAGGCGGCAAACGGATGAGTGCTGCAGCCTTCCTCGCCGGCCGTCCGCTGTCGCCCGGAATCCGGCTCGGCGCCTGAAGTCGAATCGCGCGCCGGGTGCCGGCGCGACTGATATCATCCGCCGCTCGATGCGGTGGCCAGAATCCCATGAATCAACCGACAAAGCGGGGCGTTTTTCCCCATGCGTAAGCTGCAACAACTCGCCGCCGGCGCGCTTGAGGAGGTGCTCGCCGGTACGGCGCTGCACCAGGTGTTGCCGCGGTGCCTGCAGCACCTGCACACGCCCGGCGAACGCGGCGCGCTGCAGGACATCGTGTATGGCAGCCTGCGCCAGCTGGGCCGCCTCGACGCCTGGCTGGCGGCGCTGCTCGACCGTCCGCTGACCGATCCGCAACTGGGCTGGCTGCTGCGCGTGGCGCTGTACCAACTGGCCTACACCCGCGCCCCCGCCCATGCCGTGGTGCACAACGCCGTCACCGCCGCCGGCCAAGGCTGGCGGCGCGGTCTCGCCAATGCGGTGCTGCGCAATTTTCAGCGGTGCCGCGCCGAGCTGGACAAAATCGCCGCCGACCAGCCGTCCGCACGCTGGTCGCACCCCGACTGGTGGATTGCGAAACTGCAAGCCGAATATCCGGACCAATGGCAGGGTATCCTCGAGGCCAGCCTGCTGCATCCGCCGTTCACTCTGCGCGTCAATTGCCGCCGTGGCGATGTCGCAAGCTATCTCCGGCGCCTGAACGAGGCCGGGATGCCGGCGCATCAAACCGGTCCGGATGCGGTCACCCTCGACCGCGCGGTGCCGGTGCACAGCCTGCCCGGCTTCGACCAGGGCGAGGTGTCGGTACAGGATGCCGGCGCGCAATGGGCCGCGCGCCTGCTCGACGCCCAGGCGGGCGAGCGGGTGCTCGACGCCTGCGCGGCGCCCGGCGGCAAGAGCGGCCATATCCTGGAGCGTGCGGATGTCGATCTGTGCGCGCTCGATGTCGACGCCGTGCGGCTGGCGCGGGTGCGCGAAAATCTCGACCGCCTGCAACTGCAGGCGACGCTGCTCGCAGGCGACGCGGCACAGCCCGCCGCCTGGTGGGACGGCCGGCCGTTCGACCGCATCCTGGCCGATGTACCGTGCAGCGCCTCCGGCGTGGTGCGCCGCAATCCCGACATCAAGTGGCTGCGCCGCCCCGACGACATCGCTCAATTTTCCGCGCAGCAGGCCGTTATGCTGGAAGCACTCTGGCGGCTGCTGGCCCGCGGTGGTACATTGCTTTACGCCACCTGCTCGATATTCGATGAAGAAAACGACGGGCAAGTGCGAGCGTTCCTGGCGCGTCATATAAAAGACGCCGAACGCTGCCCGCTTCCTCAACCCTTGACCGATGGGGCGCTGCTGCCCGATGCCGAGCACGATGGTTTCTTTTACGCCCTGCTGCGCAAGACGTGACCCGGCTTTTCGATGGCTGGCCGG
>NZ_JANJXQ010000080.1 GCF_024708915.1 Thiobacillus sp. | reverse complement strand
CGTGGTGAGCGGCGGCCGCGTGCTGGCGGTGACCGCGCTCGGCGACAGCGTGCGCATGGCGCAGAAACGCGCCTACGAGGCGGTGACCTGCACCCACTTCGAAGGCATGCAATACCGTCGCGACATCGGCTGGCGCGCGCTCGACCGCAAGAAGTGAGGCGTCGGGCGTGAGGTGCGAGGCGGCGAACCTGCGCGCGTATCTGCGACGCGGCGGCCTGATCGCCTATCCGACCGAATCCTGCTACGGCCTCGGCTGCGATCCGCGCAATCCGCGCGCGCTGAGGCGCCTCGTCCGGCTCAAGGGCCGCAGCGCCGCCAAGGGCCTGCTGCTGATCGCCGACCGTTTCAAGCGGCTGCAAGCCTTTGTGCGTCCCCTGAGCCCCCCCGACCGGGCGCGGATGCAGCGCAGCTGGCCCGGCCCCGTCACCTGGGTGGTGCCCGCGTCCGCCGCCTGTCCGCCCCTGCTCACCGGCGGACGCCCCACCATCGCGGTGCGCGTCACCGCCCACGCCGGCGCCGCACGGCTGTGCCGCAGCCTCGGCATGGCACTGGTTTCCACCAGCGCCAACAAAAGCGGCCAGCCGCCTGCCACAAGTGCGGCCGAATGCCGCAGAATATTCGGCGCGCAGGTGTGCGTGATCGAGGGCCGCATCGGCCCGCGCCGCCGCCCTTCCACCCTGATCGACCTCGCCACCGGAACCGTCCTGAGACCCTGATGCCTACCGAAGCCTTCGACACCGCCACGTTTAATACAAGCGCAGTCAAAACCTGGCTGCTCGACCTGCAGGCGCGCATCGTCGCCGCGCTGGAAACCACCGACGGCCTGCCCTTCCGCACCGACGCCTGGGAGCGCCCCGAAGGCGGCGGCGGCATCTCGCGGCTGATCGAGGAAGGCCGCGTACTGGAGCGCGGCGGGGTGAACTTCTCGCACGTGCTGGGCAGCCAGCTGCCGCCGTCGGCCAGCGCGCACCGGCCGGAGCTCGCCGGACGCCGCTGGGAAGCGATGGGTGTCTCGCTGGTGCTGCACCCGCGCAATCCCTACGCGCCGACGGTGCATATGAACGTGCGCTGCTTCGTCGCGATGAAGGACGGCGAAGCGCCGGTGTGGTGGTTCGGCGGCGGCATGGATTTGACGCCCTACTACGGCTTCGCGGACGACGCGCGGCACTTTCACGCCGCCTGCAAGGACGCGCTCGATCCGTTCGGCGCCGGCTTGCATCCCCGCTTCAAGGAATGGTGCGACCGCTATTTCTTCCTCAAGCACCGCAACGAGCCGCGCGGCATCGGCGGCGTGTTCTACGACGACTTTTCCGAAGGCGGCTTCGAGCATGCCTTCGCCATGACGAAAAGCGTGGGCGACGCCTTCCTCGGCGCCTATCTGCCGATCCTGGAGCGCCGCAAGGACGCGCTCTACGGCGAGCGCGAACGCGACTTCCAGGCCTACCGGCGCGGCCGCTACGTCGAGTTCAACCTGGTGTTCGACCGCGGCACCCTGTTCGGCCTGCAATCGGGCGGGCGCACCGAATCGATCCTGATGTCGCTGCCGCCGATCGTGAAATGGCGCTACGACTGGCATCCCGCGCCCGGCACGCCGGAAGCGGCGCTCTACACCGATTTTCTCACCGCGCGCGACTGGGTCTGAAGCATGCGCAAAGCCCCGCGCCGCATCCTGATCGGTATTGGCGTCCTGCTGCTGCTGATCGGACTGATCGGGCTGATCGCCTGGGAACTGCTGTCGTCGGCGCTGGAGGCGAAATACCTCGCCAAGACCGCGCAGAAAATGACCTGGCAAATCCGGCCGGGGCCGTCCAGCCGCATCCGTTACCCTGGCCAGGGGCCGTACGACGTGCGCCTCGGCTACAGCAAGCTGCCGGATTACCTGGCACGGCTCGACCAGGCCGGCTGGCAAATCGACCAGCAGGCCCGGATCAGCATCCAGATGGAGCGGGCCGACGATCTTGGCCTGTTTCTGCCGTACCACGAAAAGGATCAGGCCGGCCTGAGCCTGCTCGACAGCGACGGCAAGCAGCTCTATCAGGGGCTGCACCCGACGCGGGTGTACCGCCGCTTCGACGAGATTCCCAAGGTGCTGGTCGATGCCCTGCTCCACATCGAAAACCGCGAACTGCTGACCGAGCAATTCCCTACCCGCAACCCGGCGGTAGAGTGGGACCGGCTCGCCCAGGCCTTGCTGGAAAAAGGCATCAGCCTGATCGACACGGATCGCAACGTGCCGGGCGGCAGCACCCTGCCGACGCAGATCGAAAAATACCGCCATTCACCGGAAGGCCAGACCGGCAGCATGAGCGAGAAGCTGCGCCAGATGGCCACCGCCAGCCTGCGCGCTTATCTCGATGGCACCAACACGCTGCCGATGCGGCGCCAGACCGTGATGGCCTACCTCAACACGGTTCCGCTCGCCGCGGCGCCGCGCTTCGGCGAAGTCAACGGCGTCGGCGATGGCTTGTGGGCGTGGTACGGACTGGACTTTGCCGAGATCAACCGCATCCTGGCCAAAAAGCCGGCTGCCCGCGACACGGCCTACGCCAGCGCGCTGAAGCATGCGCTGTCGCTGATCGTGGCGGAGCGCCGCCCGTCGTATTACCTCGCCGCCAACCGCAAGGCGCTGGATGCCCTCACCGACGACCACCTCGATCTGCTGGCCGGCGCCAATCTGATTTCGCGCGAACTCGCCGACCGCGCCAAGGCCGTCAAGCTGCGCAGCACGCGTCTGCGCATCGACCCGCCGGCGCCGCGTTTCGCCGACCAGAAGGCCACCAATGCGCAGCGCATCCGCGTCGCCGCGCTGCTCGGCGAGCCGCGCCTGTACGATCTCGACCGGCTGGACCTGACGGTTGACACCACCATCAACCAGCCGGCGCAAAAAATCGTCAGCCGCTATCTGCAAAGCCTGGCCAACCCGGAAGCCGCTGCCGCATCGGGACTGATCGGGTTTCGCCTGCTGAAACTGGAAAATCCGCTGAGCCAGGTGATCTACAGCTTCACCCTGTATGAAAAAGCGCCGTCCGGGAACCTGCTGCGCATCCAGGCCGACAATCTCAACCAGCCGTTCGACATCAACAGCCAGGCGCGCCTCGATCTCGGCTCCACCGCCAAGCTACGCACCCTGGTCACCTATCTGGAAATCGTCGCGCGGCTGCACGCCAAACACCGTTCGCTGGACGCTGCCGCGCTGAGGCAAAAAGCCCAGCCGCAGCGCGACGTGCTGTCGCAGTGGGTGGCTGCCACCCTGCTGAACCAGCCCGGCATCCAGCTGGACGCCCTGCTGGATGCCGCGATGCACCGCCCGTATTCGGCGTCGCCGGAAACCTTTTTCACCGGCGGCGGACTGCACAACTTCGCCAACTTCGATTCCAGGGACAATGGCCGCGTGATGGACGTATGGGAGGCCACCAAGAACTCGGTCAACCTCGTCTACATCCGCATCATGCGCGATATCGTGCGGCATTACGCCAGCGCCTCGCCGGGGGCGGCGGCGCGCATCCTCGACGACGCCAGCAACCCGATGCGCACAACCTATCTGATGCGTTTTGTCGACAAGGAGGGCCGCGTCTTCATCCACCGCTTCTACCAGCGCCACCAGGGCCATACGGCGGTGCAGATGGCGGAGGATCTGTACGCCCGCGTCCGCACCAACCCGCGCCGCTTCACCGCGGTGTTCCGCTATCTGGAGCCGCGGGCGGACTTCGAGGTCTACGTCGCCACGCTGCACCAGCAGGTTCCCGCCAGCGTCGGCCTCAGCCGGAAAACGCTCGAATCGCTCTACAAGACCCACGCACCCGACGCCTACAACCTGACCGACCGCGGCTACGTGACGCAGATTCACCCGCTGGAACTGTGGGTGGTGCAAACCCTGCGCACGGCGCCGAAGACCGATCTCAATGCCCTCTATGAACAGGGCGCCGAGGTCCGCCGCGAGGTCTACAACTGGCTGTTCAAGACCAGCCGCAAGAACGCGCAGGACATCCGTATCCAGAGCCTGCTCGAAGTCGAGGCTTTCGACATCCTGCTGCGCGACTGGAAACGGCTGGGCTACCCGTTCGACAACATCACGCCGTCCTACGCCACCGCCATCGGCAGCTCGGGCGACCGCCCCGCCGCGCTGGCCGAACTGATGAGCATTCTGGTCAACGACGGCATGCGCGCGCCGATGGTGAGTCTCACCGGCCTGCATTTTGCAGCCAACACGCCTTACGATACCCGCCTGTCGCTCAAACCGGCCCGCGGCGAACGGCTGCTGCCGGCCGAGGTGGCGCACACCGTGCGCCGCGCGCTGGCACGCGTGGTGGAGGGCGGCACCGCCGCCCGTCTCGCCGGCGCGCTCAAGAATGCAGCCGGTCAGCCGCTCGCCATCGGCGGCAAAACCGGCACCGGCGATCACCGCTTCGAGCGCTACGGCAAGGGCGGACAACTGCTCGAATCGCGCGTGGTCAACCGTACCGCCACCTTCGTGTTCTATCTGGACGACCGCTATTTCGGCACCCTCACCGCGCTGGTGCCGGGCGAACAGGCCGGCCAGTTCGGTTTCACCAGTTCGCTCACCACGCAGATCCTGAAAACCTTGCTGCCGCAATTGCAGCAGCACTTGTATCCGCAGCCGCCGGCGCCGCCCAAGCCGGTTGCCGCACCGGTCGCCGAACCGGCGCCCCTCGCCCCGCGCATGCCGCAGAAGGACAAGCCCGACGGCGCCACCAGCCAGGCCGACCCGCCCGTCGAGGAACCCTCGACCGAGCGCGGTTTCCCGTAAGACCTCGACCCCCGCGTGGTGGTGCCGGTGCCGCCCGTTCCCGCGGCACCGGCCGACGCGCAGTGACGCGGGGCTTGGGATCGCGCGCGAATCGGAATATGCTAAAAAGCTGCTTCTTCTGACCTGGCCATGAAAGACATTCATCCCTTGATCCAGCATCACGCCTCCACCGACCCGGACAACGTCAGCATCCCGGCTCTGCGGGTGCTGTCGGAAATCACCACCAGCCTGTCCAGCGACGCCAATGTCGAACAGCTGCTGGGGCGCTTTCTCTCGACCATGATCCGCCTGGCCGGCCCCACCACCGCGATCACCAGAATGAAACTGATGGTTCGCAGAAAC
>NZ_JANJXQ010000266.1 GCF_024708915.1 Thiobacillus sp. | reverse complement strand
CTGGCTCAACCACGTCTATCCGCCCGAGCTCGGCGAGGCACACCGCGACGGCTCGATCCACATCCACGACCTCGACATGCTGGCGGGCTACTGCGCCGGCTGGTCGCTGCGCACGCTGCTGCACGAGGGCCTCAACGGGGTGCCCGGCAAGGTCGAGGCCGGCCCGCCCAAGCACATGTCGTCGGCGGTCGGGCAGATCGTCAACTTCCTCGGTACGCTGCAGAACGAGTGGGCTGGCGCACAGGCGTTCTCCTCGTTCGACACCTACATGGCGCCGTTCATCCGCCGCGACGACATGAGCTATCGCGAGGTGCGCCAGTGCATCCAGGAGCTGATCTACAACCTCAACGTACCCTCGCGCTGGGGCACCCAGACGCCGTTCACCAACCTCACCTTTGACTGGGTCTGCCCGGAGGACCTGCGTGAGCAGGTGCCCGTCATCGGCGGTGAGGACATGCCCTTTGCCTACGGCGACCTGCAGGCCGAGATGGACATGATCAACCGCGCCTACATCGAGGTCATGACCACCGGCGACGCCAAGGGCCGCGTGTTCACCTTCCCGATTCCGACCTACAACATGACGCCGGACTTTCCGTGGGAGTCTGAAAACGCCGACCGCCTGTTCGCCATGACCGCGCGCTATGGCCTGCCGTACTTCCAGAACTTCATCAATTCCGAAATGAAGCCGAACCACATCCGTTCGATGTGCTGTCGCCTGCAGCTCGACCTGCGCGAACTCCTGAAGCGCGGCAACGGCCTGTTCGGCTCGGCCGAGCAGACCGGCTCGGTCGGCGTGGTGACGGTCAACTGTGCGCGCCTCGGCCACGAATACAAGGGCGACGAAGCCGGATTGCTGCGCCGCCTCGACGCGCTGCTCGACATGGCGCGGAACGGCCTGGAAATCAAACGCAAGGAAATCCAGCGTCTGATGGACAACGGCCTGTTCCCCTATACCAAGCGCTACCTCGGCACCCTGCGCAACCACTTCTCGACCATCGGCGTCAACGGCGTCAACGAGATGATCCGCAATTTCACGCAAGACGAACACGACATCACCACCGCATGGGGCCACGACTTCGCGGTGCGGCTGCTCGATCACATCCGTGGACGCATCGCCGCGTTCCAGGAAGAGACCGGCCACATGTACAACCTGGAAGCCACGCCGGCCGAGGGCACCACCTACCGCTTCGCCAAGGAGGATGCCAAGCGCTACCCGGGCATCCTGCAGGCGGGCAGCGGCGAGGCGCCGTACTACACCAATTCGTCGCAGCTGCCGGTGGGCTTCACCGACGACGCCTTCGAAGCGCTGGAACGGCAGGACGACCTGCAGCGCAAATACACCGGCGGCACCGTGCTGCATCTCTACATGTCGGAGCGCATCTCTTCCGTCGACGCTTGCCGCAATCTGGTGCGCCGCGCGCTTACGCGCTTCCGTCTGCCCTACATCACCATCACGCCGACCTTTTCCATCTGCCCCAAACACGGCTACCTCGCCGGCGAGCACGAATTCTGTCCCACGTGCGACGAAGAGGCCCTGTCCCGCAAACGCGCTGTTTCAGCCTGACCCCTAGGAGATCGATATGAACGACATGAGTGTTTCGAGCCAAATCCAGACCGTTGCCTTGAAGGACGAGGAGCGCACCCGCTGCGAAGTGTGGACCCGCGTGATGGGCTACCATCGCCCGGTGACGAGCTTCAACAAGGGCAAGCAGAGCGAGCATCGCGAGCGCCAGTTCTTCGTCGAAGGCCGTTGCACGGCGGGCTGATTTCGCCATGCTGCGGCAACTCCGGAAATGACGCTGCGCGTAGGCGGCCTGACGCCGCTGTCCACCACCGACTGGCCCGGTCTGCTGGCCGCGGTGGTGTTCTGCCAGGGTTGTCCCTGGCGTTGCGGCTATTGCCATAACCCCGATCTGATTCCGCCGCGCGGCGCCGACGAAATCCCCTGGGAAGAGGTGCTGGCTTTCCTGCGGCGCCGCCAGGGATTGCTCGACGGCGTGGTGTTTTCGGGCGGCGAGCCGACGCTGCAGGCAGCGTTGCCGGATGCGATGCGCGCGGCGCGCGGGCTCGGGTTCAAGATCGGCCTGCACACCGGCGGCATGTACCCCGGGCGGCTGGCGGCCGTGCTGCCGCTGGTCGACTGGGTGGGGCTCGACGTGAAAGCGCCGTTTGCCGATTACGCCGGCATCACCGGCGTGGCGGAAAGCGGAACGCGCGCCCGCGAGAGCCTGGAGCAGGTGCT
>NZ_JANJXQ010000051.1 GCF_024708915.1 Thiobacillus sp. | reverse complement strand
GCGTCCAGCGTTCCTGATCCTGCCAGGCCTGCGCCACCCTTTCCTGCGCATCGACATAGCTGCGGAAATCCGCCAGCACCATCCAGGGGTCGTGCGGACTCAGCAACGAGTCGAGGATCATGTCGAAGATGCCCGGTTCGTATAAATTGAAATGGCCCGATTTCAGCAGGTCGATCACCTCGCGCAGATCGGAGTCGTTTTCCACGTAGCTCTGCGGCTGGTAATGTGGACGCAGCGCTTCGACTTCCTCGGCGTGCAGGCCAAACAGGAAGAAGTTGTCCTTGCCCACCGCGTCGAGAATCTCGATGTTGGCGCCATCGTAGGTGCCGATGGTAACGGCGCCGTTCATCATGAATTTCATGTTGCCGGTGCCGGATGCTTCCTTGCCCGCGGTCGAAATCTGCTCCGACAGGTCGGTCGCCGGCGCGATGACTTCCATGCTGCTCACCCGGTAGTTGGGCACGAAGGCCAGCTTCAGGCGGCCGTCGACGTCGGGGTCGCTGTTGACCACGTCGGCCACGCTGTTGACGAGCTTGATGATGCGCTTGGCCATCGCGTAGCCGGGCGCGGCCTTGCCGCCGATCAGCACGCAGCGGTCGGTCCAGCCATCGAGGCGTCCACAATTGATGCGGTTGTACAGATGGATCACGTGCAGCACGTTGAGCAGCTGCCGCTTGTATTCGTGGATGCGCTTGACCTGCACGTCGAACAGCGCGTCCGGGTTGAACTCCACTCCGCACCGGGCCTTGATCATCTCGGCGAGGCGTTCCTTGTTGGCGCGCTTCACCGCTCGCCATTCGGCGTGGAAAACGCCATGGCTCGCCTCCGCCAGCGGCTTCAGCCGTTCCAGCTGCGACAGATCGGCGATCCAGTCCTCGCCGATCTGTTCGCTGATGAGCGCGCTCAGGCCAGGATTGGCATGCGCCACCCAGCGGCGCGGGGTGACGCCGTTGGTCTTGTTGTTGAACTTGTCCGGCCACAGGTCGACGAAGTCACGGAACAGCCCTTCCCGCAGCAGGCGGGAATGCAGCGCAGCGACGCCGTTGACCGAGAAACTGCCGACGATGGCGAGCCAGGCCATGCGGATCTGGCGCACCGGCCCCTCCTCGATGAGCGACATGCGGCGGCGGCGCTCGATGTCGCCCGGCCTTGTCACCGACACTTCACGCAGGAAGCGCGCATTGATTTCATAGACGATCTCCAGCAGGCGCGGCAGCAGACGCTCGAACAGCGCCACCGGCCAGCGCTCCAGCGCCTCCGGCAGCAGCGTATGGTTGGTGTAGGCCATGCACTGCGTGGTGATCGCCCAGGCCGCGTCCCACCGCATGCCTTCCTGGTCGAGCAGCAGGCGCATCAACTCGGCCACGGCCACGGAGGGGTGGGTATCGTTCATCTGGAACACGTTGTGCTCGGCGAATTTCGTCAGGTCGCTGTTGCCTGCCGCACGCCACTGCCGCAGCGCATCCTGCATGCTGGCCGAGACCAGGAAATACTGCTGGCGCAGACGCAGCTCCTTGCCGTTTTCGCTGCTGTCGTTGGGATACAGCACCATCGAGATGTATTCGGCCTGGTTCGCCGCCTGCACCGCCTCGGAGTAGCTGCCGGCATTGAATTCTTCGAGATTGAATACGTCGGTGGAAACCGATTTCCACAGCCGCAGCGTGTTCACGGCATGGTTGCGGTAGCCCGAGATCGGCATGTCGTAGGGCACCGCCAGCACATCGCTGGTATCCACCCAGCGCGCGCGGTGAACACCGGCCTTGTCGTGATAGTGCTCGGTGCGGCCGCCGAACGGCACACAGCAGGTGAACTCGGCGCGCTCGACCTCCCACGGATTGCCGTCGCGCAGCCAGTGGTCGGGGTCTTCGACCTGATAGCCGTTTTCGATGCGCTGGTGGAACATGCCGTACTGGTAATGAAGGCCGTAACCCATCACCGGCAGGTTGAGCGTCGCGCAACTATCCATGAAACACGCCGCCAGCCGCCCCAGGCCGCCGTTGCCGAGGCCCGCGTCGGTTTCCTGTTCGGCCACGGTCTCCAGCGTCTGGCCGAACCGGTGCAGCGCCTCGCGCGACGCCTCGTCGAGCCCCAGGTTGAGCACGTGGTTGCCCAGCGCGCGGCCGATCAGGAATTCCAGCGACAGGTAATAGCCGCGCCGCCTGCCCGGCTGGTCGCGCGCAGCATAGGTATTCATCCAGTCCGACATCAGATGGTCGCGCAGCGTCCAGGCCAGCGCCTTGTAGGTGTAATGCGGCGGACAATCCTGCATGCGTCCGAGGTGGTAGAGCTGATAACGCTGGACATCATGCGTGAGCGACGCGCCGGTTCCCGGCAGCCGCTTCAGAACGATGGGATGGTGGGTGGCAACTTTCTCATCTGGCATGGGGGTTCCCGCTGAAATCATGTCGAATAAAGGGCAAGGTAGCGGCCGGCGCTCTCCGACCAGCCGAACGACTGGCGCATGCCGGTCTGCTGCAGCCGCCGCCACGGCTTGGAATGGCGATAGCGGTCGAGCGCGCGGCGGAGAGCGTCCAGGAAGGCCGCCACGTCGGGGATGTCGAACACGAAACCGGTGGCGCTGCCATCCTGCAAGGCGGCCTCGGTCGCATCGACCACGGTATCGGCCAGCCCGCCGGTCTTGAAGACGACCGGCGGGGTGCCGTAGCGCAGGCTGTACATCTGGTTCAGGCCACATGGCTCGAAGCGCGACGGCATCAGGAACAAGTCCGCCCCAGCCTCGATCTGGTGCGCCAGCGGCTCGTCGTAGCCGATCTTGACGAATACCCGCTGCGGGTGCTGTTTGGCCAGCCGCACGAGCTTCTGCTCGTACATTGCCTGG
>NZ_JANJXQ010000275.1 GCF_024708915.1 Thiobacillus sp. | reverse complement strand
GACTCAGAAATAGGGGAACGGAATGAAACGGATGGATTTTTTCGCAGGGCAAGGCGCGAGGAGGCGACATAGCCGGCTCTATGGCAACGACGAGCAACGCCGCCATGCGGAAAAAGACGCCGTTTCATGTTGCGATATTTCTGAGTCACGACACTAGCCAGGGCCGGCATAGGCCAGCCATTGCGCCGGCACGGTTTCGATTCGGCGTGCCGGCGATGCAAAACGGCCCGTTCAGCGCAGTATCAGCCGCTCCACCACATAAAACAGCGCGGCAATCAGGCCGACCATGAGCGCGAAGCGCAGCACGCGGCCAAGATAGCCGAGGTATTTGCGATTGCCGGTGAGCAGCCACGCCAGGCCGAGCGCCGCCACCGCAATCAGCAGGGCGACGATCAGCAGACGAATGACAATCATGCCGCGAGGGGGTGCAGGTGCAGGAAGGCGGCGGGAACGTCCTCGTCGTGCTCGAAGCTGACGAATTCCCAGGATTCCCGGTGTTGCAGCAGTTCACGCAGCAGGGCGTTGTTGAGCGCGTGGCCGGATTTGTAGGCCTCGAAGGCGCCGATGACGGGGTGGCCGAGCAGGTACAGGTCGCCGATGGCATCGAGCACCTTGTGTTTGACGAATTCATCGTCGTAGCGCAATCCGTCCTGATTGAGCACACGGTATTCGTCCATGACGATGGCGTTGTCGAGCGAGCCGCCCAGTGCCAGGCCACTGTTGCGCAGGGCCTCGACCTCGTGCATGAAACCGAAGGTGCGCGCGCGCGCAACCTCTTTCGTATAGGCGGTGTCGGCAAAATCGAGACTGACGGTCTTGCCGCTCTTGTCGAACACCGGATGCTTGAAGTCGATGGTGAATTCGACCTTGAAGCCGTTGTGCGGGACGAAGCGCGCCCACTTGTCGCCGTCTCGCACTTCGATCGGCCGGGTGATGCGCACGTAGCGCTTGGCGGCGTCCTGTTCGACGATACCGGCGGATTGCAGCAGAAACACGAACGGCGCCGAGGAGCCGTCCATGATGGGAATTTCGGGACCGGTGAGATCGACCAGCAGGTTGTCGATGCCCAGCCCCGAGAGCGCGGACATCAGATGCTCGACGGTGGATACCTTGGCGGGACCGGATTCGAGCATCGAGCACAGCCGGGTGTCGGTGACGAGATAGGGGTCGGCCTTGAGCTCGACGGGCGGATCGAGATCCATGCGCCGGAACACGAT
>NZ_JANJXQ010000240.1 GCF_024708915.1 Thiobacillus sp. | reverse complement strand
GCGCTCGCCGCGTTGTAACGTTATGTGACCGGAGTGCGGCCAGCCCTTGAAACGATCGACGACGTAGGTCAGGCCGGAGCTGCCTTCGGTCAGGTAGGGCGTGTCGATCTGCGCGATGTTGCCCAGGCAGATCACCTTGGTGCCCGGGCCGGCGCGGGTGATCAGGGTTTTCATCTGCTTCGGCGTCAGGTTCTGCGCCTCGTCGATGATCAGGTATTTCTTCAGGAAGGTCCGGCCGCGCATGAAGTTGAGCGACTTGACCTTGATCTTCGAACGGACGATATCGTTGGTCGCCGCCTTGCCCCAGTCGCCGCCATAGGGGCTGCCGGTGTCGTCGGAATGAGTGAGTACTTCGAGGTTGTCCTCCAGCGCCCCCATCCACGGCGCCATCTTCTCTTCCTCGCTGCCCGGCAGGAAGCCGATATCCTCACCGACCGGCACCGTGACGCGGGTCATGATGATTTCAGCGAAGTGCTTGTTTTCCAGTGTCTGGGTCAGGCCGGCGGCCAGTGTCAGCAGGGTCTTGCCGGTGCCGGCCTGGCCGAGCAGGGTGACGAAATCGATCTCGGGATCCATCAGCACGTTGAGCGCGAAATTCTGCTCGCGGTTGCGCGCGGTGATGCCCCACACATTGTTCTTGTGGTGGCTGAAATCGCGCACCGTGACCATCTCCGCCTGCTTGCCCTCGACCTTCAGCACTTTCGCGTAGAGCGGGTTGGGACCTTCCTGGAAGACGAATTCGTTCGGCAGCAAGCTCGAAACCAGCGGTCCCTTGATGCGGTAGTAGGTGTGGCCGTTGGCCTGCCACGATTCCATGCCCTTGCCGTGGCTGTCCCAGAAATCGGCCGGCAGTTCGCGCAGCCCGGCGTACAGCAGATCGGTGTCTTCCAGCACCTTGTCGTTGAAGTAGTCCTCGGCGGGCAACCCCAGCGCGCGGGCCTTGATGCGCATGTTGATGTCTTTCGACACCAGGATGACCTGACGCTTGGGATAGTGGCGCGACAGAAACAGCACCACGCCGAGAATCTGGTTGTCGACCTTGCTGGTCGGCAGGCTCAGCGGGATGTCGCCGGCGATCGCCTGGGTCTGCAGGAACAGGCGGCCGGTGGCGGCGTTGTGGCTGTGCGGCGCGAGCGGCACACCTTCCTCGATGCTGTCGAGCTTGCTGACGATTTCGTCGATGAAGCGCGTTGACTGGCGGGCGTTGCGCGACACCTCGGTCATGCCCTTCTTGTGCTGGTCGAGTTCTTCCAGGGTGGCGATCGGCACATAGATATCGTGTTCTTCGAAGCGGAACAGGCTGGTGGGGTCGTGCATCAGCACGTTGGTGTCCAACACGAACAGCTTGGTTTTGGCGACGGCTTTTCTCGGCATGGTGGGCTTGGCAGGCGTGGGGAAGTTGAGAATGCATTCATCCTACCTCAAGCGGCTGGCCGCTTGTCGAGTGAAAAAAGTAAAGCCGAAAGCTCCGGGCCGGTGCGAATCGGGAGACGGATTTCCCACTAGAATGCCTGGTTTGGAACCAGAGATTCGGATTCCCCATGCGTCGTCGGCTGGCGTTGCTGTGTCTGATCGGGCTGTGGATGCAACCGCTCCACGCACAGGTTGCCGCGCATATCCTGCTGCAGGATTCGCCGCTGGCCGGGTTTCAATACCACGCGGGCAAGGCGCTGTGGCCGCAGATGCGGGCCGGCGATGCGCTCGCCCTGGTTCGCGAGCCGGACAATCCGCACGATGCCCGGGCGGTGCGGGTGGAATGGCGGGGCCACAAGATCGGCTACGTGCCGCGCCGCGAGAATGCCGACGTGGCGCGCCTGCTCGATCGGGGGCAGGCCTTGAGCGCACGCATCGTGCGGCTGGCCGAGGTGCGCGACCCATGGTCACGGGTGCGCTTCGAAATCCTGATTCCTTTACAGCCGGAGTGAACACCATGAAGCGATTGATTGTCTCTCTGGCCATGGCGCTGGCCTGGCTGGCGCAAGCCTCGACGGCCGCGTCGTCGGTGCCGGCTTTGCCGCTGTCCAGCCTCAGGCTGCCGCCGGGATTCCAGATCGAGCTGTTTGCCAGCGTACCCAACGCGCGGCAGATGGCGCTCGGAAAAAATACGCTGTTTGCCGGCAGCATGCGCGCAGGCAAGGTCTACGCAATTCCATTGCAGGCGCCGCACACGCCGGTGGTGATTGCCGCCGGTCTCGAAATGCCGGTGGGGGTGGCATTCCGCGATGGCGATCTGTACGTGTCGGCGGTCGACCGCATCCTGCGGCTGCGCAATATCGAAGCGCGCCTGAAAAACCCGCCGCGCCCGGAAATCGTCAGCAGCGCCTATCCGGCCGACACCCACCACGGCTGGAAATTCATCACCTTCGGACCGGACGGCAAGCTCTATGTGCCGGTCGGCGCGCCATGCAATATTTGCGCGCCCGATCCGGACAAGTACGCCGTCATCACCCGGCTCGATGTGGCCAGCGGCAAGATCGAGGTGGTCGCGCGCGGCGTGCGCAACAGCGTGGGCTTCGACTGGCAGCCGCAAAGCGGCGAACTGTGGTTCACCGACAACGGCCGCGACTGGCTGGGCGACGACGCGCCGCCCGACGAACTCAATCGCCTGAGCCGGCCGGGCCAGCATTTCGGCTATCCGTATTGCCACGGCGGGAATATCGCCGATCCCGAATTCGGCCAGTCCCGCCGCTGCGACGAATTCGAGCCGCCGGTGCAGAATCTGGGTGCGCACGTGGCGAGCCTGGGAATGCGTTTTTACCGCGGCAAGCAGTTCCCCGAGCGATATCGGGACGCCGTCTTCATCGCCGAGCACGGCTCGTGGAACCGCAGCCGCAAAAACGGCTATCGCGTCAGCGTGGTGCGCTTGCAGGGCAGCCGCGCGGTGAGCTACGAGCCCTTCGTCACCGGCTGGCAGCAAGGCGAGTCGGCCTGGGGGCGTCCCGCCGACGTGCTGGTGATGCGCGACGGCAGCCTGCTGGTGTCGGACGACCAGGCTGGCGCGATTTACCGGGTCAGCTATCGCGGCAACCGGTAAAATATCGGTGCTCCGAACTGGAAATTAGCGACATAAAAATGCCGAAACCGTCCCCATCCTTTGTTGCCGCGCTCGCCGGGTGTCCAACCCGGCTGCGCGCGCCGTCGCGGCTGGAAACGGTTTCGGCATTTTTATTCTGCGAAGGTCTTTTCGGGGCAAAGTCCCGGCCGCGAATGTCCAGTTCGGAGCACTCATGAAATTGCTCGTTCTCGATACCTCGACCGAATGGTGCTCGGCCGCGTTGTGGCTGGATGGCCGTGTCCAGGCGCGGCGGGTGCTGGCCGAACAGCGGCACAGCAGCCTGTTGCTGCCGATGGTGGACGAGTTGCTGCGCGAATCGGCCATCGGCTTGCGCCAGCTCGACGGCATCGGCTACGGCGCCGGCCCCGGCTCGTTTACCGGCCTGCGCATTGCCTGCGCCGTGACGCAAGGCCTGGCGCTGGGCGCCGACCTGCCGGTGGCCGGCGTCTCGACACTGCAATCGATCGCCGAACAGACCGGCGCGGAGCGGGCGCTGACCGTGCTCGACGCGCGCATGGCCGAGGTCTACTGGGCGGCGTATCAGCGCGACGGCGCAGGCTGGCGTGCCGTCAGCGAACCCGCCCTGGCGCTGCCCGAATCGGTGAGCGTGCCGGCCGGCGGCGGCTGGGTCGGCGCCGGCAACGGTTTCGCCGCACTGGGCGAAGTGTTGCGTCCGCGCCTGGCGACGCTGGCGCGCATCGACGACACGCTGATGCCCGATGCCGCGGCGATGGCGCCACTTGCCGCCCGGGCATTCGGGCGCGGCGAAGGCATGGACGCAGCGCTGGCCGCCCCGATTTACCTGCGTGACAAGGTGGCGCTGACGGTGGACGAGCGTCGCCGGAAAAAGACCGCATGAGTGCCGTATTCGAAATCGCACATCGCCTGCGGCCGATGACCGAGGCCGACCTGCCGCGCATTCACCGGATCGAACTGGCGAGCTACGAATACCCGTGGAGTCCAGGCAACTTTGCCGACTCGCTCCATGCCGGCTACAGCATGTGGGTGCGCGAAGCCGAAGGCGAGGTGATCGGTTACTACGCGATGATGGCGGCAGCCGGCGAGGCGCATCTGCTCAACCTCACCATCGCGCCGATGTGGCGGCGGCACGGCCTTGGGCGCGATCTGCTCGACCACTGCCTGGCGCGTGCCTGCGATCACCATGCCGACAGCGTCTTCCTGGAGGTGCGCACTTCCAACAGCGCCGCGATCGGGCTGTATCACGGCAGCGGTTTCGTCGATCTGGCGGTGCGGCGCGGTTATTACCCGGCACGCGACGGCCGCGAGGATGCGCTCATCATGAAAAAGGACTTGTCGTGCTGAGCCGGGACGAGGTGTTCGACGAACTGGGCATCGGCCCGCTGTGGCGTCTGCGCGAAACCCCTGTCGCCAAGACGGCTGCCGCGTCGCTTCAGCCGCGCCTGAGCTGGGAGGCGCTTGCCGATGCCGTCGCCCATTGCACCGCCTGCAAGCTGCACCTCACCCGCACCCAGGGCGTGCTCGGTGTGGGCGACCGCAATGCCGACTGGCTGATCGTCGGCGAGGCGCCAGGGGCGGACGAAGACCGGCTGGGCGAGCCGTTCGTCGGCCAGGCGGGCAAGCTGCTCGACGCCATGCTGGCAGCCATCTCGCTGCAACGCGGCGACAATGTCTACATCGCCAACCTGCTGAAATCGCGCCCGCCCGGCAACCGCAATCCGGAGCCGGACGAGGTGGCGGCGTGCCGGCCCTATCTGCTGGCACAGATCGAACTCATCCAGCCGAAACTCATCCTCGCCCTGGGGCGCTTCGCCGCACAGAATCTGCTCGACACCGACGAGGCGATCGGCCGCCTGCGCGGCCGGGTGCACCGGTTCCAGGGCGTGCCGCTGGTGGTGACCTACCATCCGGCCTACCTGCTGCGCAACCTGGCCGACAAGGCGCGCGCGTGGGAGGATCTGTGCCTGGCGCGGCGGACGATGCAGGGGCTGTAAAAAGCTTTTTATCCGCGAAGGGCGCGAAGAAACGCGAATAAAATCAAAAGAATCCTTAGGGGTTTTACTTCGCGCTTCTTCGCGTCCTTCGCGGATCGTTTTTGTTTTTGGAACAGTGAATCTTATGAAACTCCTGCATTCCGCGCTGCGCTTTCGCGTCAATTATTTTTCCGATCTGGGCCGCCATCAGGTGGTGGTGTGGATGCCGGGCGACACGCCGCCGGTCGACGCCCAGGTGGACGTCGGCCCCAAGATCGAGCACGAGGTGCCGAACGAGGTGTTCCGCAGCGATATCGCGCCCCTGAAGCAGGGGCGCTTCTACCCGTCGCAACTGCTGCACGCCGACGATGCGCCAGGCCCGATGTTCCGCGTGACGAAGCTGAACGAAACCAGCTTCGTCGCCAATTTCAGCCATCCGCTGCAGGGCCGCATTTTCAGCATCGACAGCGGCAAGAGCGATGTCTCGACCGACCCGGTCGGCAAGGTCGAACAGTTGCTCGAATGGAGCGGCATGGAAACGCAGATGCAGACGCCGACCGATTTCGAGGGGCCGGATGCGTTCAGCCGCGAGGACGAATTCCCCGACACCGAGTTCTACACGGTCGCCCGCAAGGTCACCCACGTCGATGCGGTGTGCGCGCGCCGCATCCAGGCGCTGTACCGCACCGTGCTGCCGGAGAACGCGCGGGTGCTCGACCTGATGGCGGGATGGCGCTCGCACCTGCCGGATACGGTGCAATCTGCCTTTGGGCTGGGACTGAACGCTGAAGAACTCGCCGACAACCCGCAGCTGGCTGAACGCATCGTCAAGGACATCAATGCCGACCCGACGCTGCCGTTTGCCGACGCCAGCTTCGACGCCGTGGTGTGCACCGTTTCGTTCGAATACCTGACACAGCCGCACAGGATCGTCGCCGAAGTCAGACGGGTGCTGAAGCCGGGCGGCATGTTCGTGGTGACGCTGTCGCACCGCTATTTTCCGCCCAAGGTGATCAAGCTGTGGACCGAACTGCATCCGATGGAGCGCATGGCCTGGGTCGGCACGCTGATCAAGCAGGCTGGCTTCAGGAAGGTGGAGACCTACGTCGAGCGCGGCCTCAAGCGCCCCAAGGACGACCGCTACGCCGACAAGTTCAGCGAATCCGACCCGCTGTTTGCCACCTGGGGCGTGGCGTAGACTAAGCTCACATGATATTCACGGGAGACTGACATGTTCAAATGGCTGAATGCGTTCAAATGGATGGCCGCGGGATGGATGGCGCTGGCCTTGTCCGGCTGCGGCTACAACACCTTGCAGACGACGGACGAGGACATCAAGGCGACCTGGGCCGAAGTGCTTAACCAGTACCAGCGCCGCGCCGACCTGGTGCCGAATCTGGTCAATGTGGTGAAGGGGTATGCGGCGCACGAGACGGACGTGTTCACCAGTGTCACGCAAGCGCGCGCCCGCGTCGGCGCGATTCAGGCGACGCCGGAACTGATCAACGACGAAGCGGCATTCCAGAAATTCATCGCGGCGCAGGGCGAACTCACCGGCGCGATTTCGCGCTTGCTGCTGGTCGCGGAAAACTATCCGCAGCTCAAGGCCGATGGCTTGTTCCGCGATTTGCAGGCGCAACTCGAAGGCACCGAGAACCGCATCACCGTCGCGCGCAACCGCTACATCGGCGCGGTGAAACTCTATAACGTCACGGTACGCTCCTTCCCGTCCAATCTCACCGCGATGCTGTTCGGCTACAAGACCAAGCCGAGCTTCACCGTGGAAAACGAGGCGGCGATCGCCGTGCCGCCCAAGGTCGATTTCGGCACGCCCGCTGCGCCCAGGACTGCGCCTGTTCCGGCAGGCGACAGCGACGCATCCGGCAAGCTGTCGCCCGGCTATTGATCGGCTTGTCCATCCTGAACCGCCGGGCGCGCGCGGCGTTCGGTTTTCTCCTGCTGCTGTTTGCGCTGTCCGCCTGGGCCCAGATCGCAGTGCCGGATTTGTCGCGCCGCGTCACGGATCTGACCGGCACGCTCGACGCCGGGCAGGTGACGGCGCTGGAAAACCGGCTTGCTGCGTTCGAAGCACAAAAGGGCAGCCAGATCGCCGTTCTCGTCGTCCCCACCACCCAGCCCGAAGACATTGCGCAGTTCGGCATTCGCGTGGCCGAGCAATGGAAGATCGGCCGCGAGAAAATCGACGACGGCGTGATCCTGATCGTCGCCAAGGACGACCGTAAATTGCGGCTGGAAGTCGGTTACGGCCTGGAAGGCGCGATCCCCGATGCCATCGCCAAACGGGTGATTGCAGAAACCATCACGCCCTATTTCAAGGCGGGCGATTATTACGGCGGCATCGATGCGGGTGTGCAGCAGCTGATGCGGCTGATCGAGGGCGAGCCGTTACCGGCGCCCAGCGCATCGAAGAAGGACGCAGATGATAGCCCCTTCATCATGCTCATCGTCGGCGGCATCGTCGCGGGCTGGCTGCTCTCCATGCTGATGAGCCGTCCGGCTGCGGGCGGGATCGCCGCGCTCGGAAGCGGAGTGGTGGGGGCGATGCTGCTGGGCTTGACCCCGGCGCTGCTGTTCATTGCCGTATTCGTGTTCGCCGGCGTGGCCACGGGATTCCGTCACGGCGGTGGCTGGTCCAGCGGTGGAGGCGGCGGCTTCGGTGGTGGAGGCGGCGGCTCGTGGGGCGGTGGCGGCGGTGGATTCGGCGGCGGAGGCGCATCGGGATCATGGTGAATTTCAGGCGCTGGGCGAGACACCTTTTCATGCCGCCGTGGGCGTGGCGGCGCGCGTTTCCGCAAGCCGCGCTCGATGCGATCGAGGCCGCCGTGGGCGACTCCGAGATGCGCCATGGCGGCGAAATCCGTTTCGCTATCGAGAACAGCCTCGCTCCCGCCTTGGCGTGGCGTGGCGTGAGCGGACGCGAACGCGCAATCGAGATGTTCTCCAGCCTGCGTGTGTGGGACACCGAGCACAACAGCGGTGTGCTGATCTATCTGCTGCTGGCCGATCACGACATTGAGATCGTCGCCGACCGCGGCATTGCCGCTTGCGTCGCCCCGGCGGTGTGGGAGCAGGTGGCGCAAACAATGGAGGCCGCGTTCCGCGACGGCCGCTTCGAACAGGGCGCTCTCAGCGGCATTGCCCGGATCAGCGATCTGCTGGCGGAACATTTCCCGCCTTCGGGAGATAATCCTGACGAACTGGCGAATCGACCCGTGATCGTGCCGAGAGGGCGTTACTGATTCGGCCAGATGACGTTTGAAGTGGCATCAAGGTTCAGCTTGCTCGGGCTGTGTATGGCAGCGCGGGAGGCCGAATCAATAAGCATTGAAAACAGCGTTCCATTGAGACGGGCCAGCGAACCGCTCAAAGCAGGATGCCGTGAGAAATACCGTGCGGGTTCAAACATCATCGGGCCGGGTCAATAGTGTCTGCTGGATATCAATAAGAGGAGAAGCGATGCAGGCTTACTTGCTGTGGTGGATTCTGGCGGCTGTGCTGGTGGGGGTGGAGCTTACCAGCGGCACCTTTTATCTGCTGGTGTACGGCGTGGCTGCCGCGGTGGCCGGACTGGCCGCCTGGCTGGGCGCCAGCCTGGTGACGCAGTTGCTGACGGCCGGCATGATCGCCGCGCTGGGTACCCTGGCGCTGCGCCACTGGAAGCGCAGTACCGCGCATCCGGAATCCTCGGTGCAGGACATGGACATCGGCCAGACTGTGCAGATCGAGTCCTGGCAGGGTGACCGCGGCCAGGTCAAATACCGCGGTGCGCTGTGGGACGCCGAAGCCGAAGCAGCCGGCGTCGACAGCACGCGTCCGCTGATCATCCGCGCAGTCAGAGGCAATACGCTGATCCTGGGCAATCAACCATGAATCAAGGGAGAAAATAAATGGATGTCGTCGCACTGGTCATCCTCATCGTCATCGGTATCGTTGTCGCCAAGGGCATCCGCGTGGTGCCACAGCAGAACGCCTGGGTGGTCGAACGTCTCGGCAAGTTCCACGCGGTGCTCGGCCCCGGCCTCAATCTGGTTATTCCGTTCATCGATGCCGTCGCTTACAAGCATTCACTGAAGGAAATACCGCTCGATGTGCCGAGTCAGGTCTGCATTACGCGCGACAACACCCAGCTTGCGGTCGACGGTATCCTGTACTTCCAGGTCACCGACCCCAAGATGGCATCCTACGGTTCGAGCGACTACATCTCGGCGGTGTCGCAACTGGCGCAGACCACGCTGCGTTCGCTGATCGGCCGCATGGAGATGGATCGCACCTTCGAGGAGCGCGAGGAAATCAACCGCGGCGTGGTGATGGCGCTCAACGAGGCCTCGACCAACTGGGGCGTCAAGGTGCTGCGCTACGAGATCAAGGACCTGACACCGCCGAAGGACATCCTTCACGCCATGCAGCGACAGATCACCGCCGAGCGCGAGAAGCGCGCGCTGATCGCCTCATCCGAAGGCCGCATGCAGGAGCAGATCAACATCGCCACCGGCGAGCGCAATGCCGCGATTCAACAGTCCGAAGGGGAAATGCAGGCCGCGATCAACGTGGCGCAGGGCGAGGCCGAAGCGATCAAGGCCATCGCCGCCGCCAATGCCGAGGCGATCGCCCGTGTTGCACGCGCAGTCGAACTGCCCGGTGGCATCCAGGCGGTGAATCTGAAGGTGGCGGAAAAATACGTCGAGGCCTTCGCCGGCATCGCCAAGACCGGCAACACCCTGATCGTGCCATCCAACATGGCGGACATCAGCACGCTGATCGCGGGCGCGATGAGCGTGGTGAAGTCGCAGAACATCGGGAATGAGGGAAGCAGCAGATCCTAGTGCACGATGTCGTTGCGATGGCGTAGCCAGATCGCCGTCATTACGCTGCTGATGAACAGCCCGAACACCAGGATGATGGTGTGGATGTGCCAGTCGGCGCGCACCATCAGGGCATAGGCGCCGGTCAGCACCAGGATGCTGATGTTCTCGTTGAAATTCTGCTGGGCGATGGAATGGCCGGCTCCCATCAACAGATGCCCGCGATGTTGCAGCAGGGCATTCATCGGCACCACGAAATAGCCCGCCAGCACGCCTGCCAGCAGCAACAGCAGCAGGGCCGGGATCAGGCTTTGCACCCAGATCAGTGCGATCGGCACGAAGCCGAGGATGATGCCGGCGGGCAGGACGCTGATGGCGCGCTGCAGGCGAACGAATTTGCCGGCCAGGATCGAGCCGATGGCGATGCCGAATGCGGAGGCGGCGGTGAGTTGGGTTGCCTGGTCGAGACCATATTTCAGATTGAGCGCGGCCCAGGCGATGACGAGCAGGCGCAGCGTCGCGCCGACGCCCCAGAACAGCGTGGTGACGGCGAGCGAAACCTGGCCGAGCGGGTCGCGCCACAGCAGCTTGAAGCTGTGCCAGAAGTCATGCAGGACATACAGCGGCGACTTGCTGGGGAGCTTGTGGTCGATCGGCAGGCGCGGGATGAGCAGGTTGACGACGGCGGCGCCCAGATAAAGGCTGGTAATGGCGACGATGGCGAATTTGGGGGCGATGACCACGGCCGAGAGCCCGGCGCGGCTGAGTATGCTTTCCGCGAACTGCGGGTTGATGAGTGCGCCGCCGATGATGGCGCCGAGCACGATGGCGGCGACGGTGGTGCCCTCCATCCAGCTGTTGGCGACGACGAGTTTTTCGGGCGGCAGCAGTTCGGTCAGGATGCCGTATTTGGCGGGTGAATACATGGCCGCGCCGATGCCGACGATGGCGTAGGCCAGCAAGGGATGCAACCCGGCCAGCATGGTGAGGCAGCCAGCGAATTTGACCGTGTTGGCGATGAGCATGACGCGGCCTTTGGGCAGGGCGTCGGCAAACGGCCCGACCAGCGGCGCCAGCACGATATAGGCAATGACGAAAACCGTTTGCAGCAGTGGCGAATACCATTCCGGCGCAGAAGAAAACAGCAGCAGGCCGATGGCCGCGAACAGCAGGGCGTTGTCAGCCAAAGCGGACAGGAACTGCGCCAACAAGATGGTGTAAAACGCGCGGTTCACGGCGTGGCCAAATCAGGATCGGCGGCGGGGCGGACGGGGTTGGCGCCCGGGCACTGGCGAAAGGACAGTGAATACAATGAGTTGGTGGGGCGCAGGTTTCAACACGGACGGGTTTGTGGTTGAATAAATTTCTTTTTTGACCCGGAGGCGAGGATTAATGGCCGACCGCAGACTGCAGGTATTCTACACCGTCGCCAAGCAGCTCAGCTTCACCAAGGCTGCGGATATCCTCTATATGACGCAGCCCGCGGTGACTTTCCAGGTCAAACAGCTGGAAGAGCATTTCAATACCCGGCTGTTCGAGCGCAGTCACGGCAAGATTTCCCTGACACCCGCGGGCGATCTGGTGCTGGGGTATGCCGACCGCATTCTGGCGCTGACCGCCGAGATGGAAGCGCGCGTGGGCGAGTTGACCGGGCAGGTGACGGGACCCTTGATGATCGGCGCGTCGACCACCATTGCCGAATACCAGCTGCCGCGCATCCTGGGGGAATTCAAGGAACGCTTTCCGCAGGTGCAGGCGCGGCTGACCGTCGCCAACTCGGAAACCGTGGCAGCCAAGGTGGCGGATCATTCGCTCGATGTCGGCCTGATCGAGGCGCCTTCGCACAATCCCAACCTGACCACGCTGGCGTGCTGCGAGGACGAACTGGTGATGATCTGTTCGCCCAATCATGCGCTGGCCTCGCGTTCGAGCGTGAACGCGACCGACATCGCCGAACAGCCCTACGTGTCGCGTGAGCACGGTTCCGGTACGCGCGAGGTGGTCGACGACTTCTTCAAGAGCAATGGCGTCAATCCCGACGACCTGCATATCGAGATGGAGCTTGGTAGCCGCGAAGCGATCAAGGGTGCGGTCGAGGCCAACCTGGGTGTGGCTATCATGTCGGCTTCCACCGTGACCAAGGAAATCCAGCTTGGTACGCTGGTCGCGCTGCCGTTGAATCCCCGGCTGACGCGTGAGCTGTCGATGGTTTATGCGCAGGAGAAATTCCGCAGCAAGCTGCTCGATGCTTTCATCAGCTTCGTTGAGAACAAGTTTCAGCAGTGCAACATCGACATCGTTCCGCAAAAACGCCCGCTCAAGGGACGCGGGCGCTGATGCGCGACAGCAAGCGCCTGATATCGATCTTCCGGTCGCTGTCTGAAACGCGGCAGCAGGCCCTGCTGGACTACGCCGAGTTTCTGGCAGGCAAGGAGGGTGCCGAGATCGCGGCCGCCCCACCGAGCGAACCATTGCCGATTCCGCGGCCCGAGCAGGAAAACGTGGTCAAGGCGATTCAGCGTTTGATGCAGACCTATCCGATGCTGGAACGCAACCAGATTTTTCACGAGGCCTCCGCGCAGATGACCCGCCACCTAGTACACGGTGTGGCGGCGGCGGAAGCGATCGACGAACTCGAGCGGATTTTTGCGCGCCAGTACCAGCAGTACCGCGACATGCTGCAAAAAGACCTGCTGTCGCCCTGATCGGGTGAATACTCAGCCGGGCAGGGCGCGTCCGCACTGCCAGCAACTCAGGAAATTGCCGGGATTGTGCTCGCCACAGTGCGGGCAGGTTTTTTCTTCGCCCGGTGCGGGGCTCAGGAAATCCGCCAATGCTTCGCGCGCATGACGTTCTTGCCTGTCGTCGTCGACCCACACCTCGGGCTGCGCCTGCATGAACGGCAGCTCGCCCAGCGCACCGGCGGCGTTGGCATTGAAGATGTGGGTGGCGATGCCGAGGCTGGACAGCGCGTCGACAGCCAGCTGGGCGTCGAGCAGGGTGGGGGCGATGTGAACCCGCTTCATTGACGGGGAAAAGGCCTTAGTTCTTGCGGCGGACGCGCACGATGAGGTCGATGCCCTCGGTCACCATGCCGGGCGGCAGCGGCGGCAGGCCGGAAATCCGCACCTGCCCGGCATCGATGTCGGACAGCCTGCCGCTGTCGACCTCGTAGAGATGGTGGTGCGGGCTGGTGTTGGGGTCGAAAAATACCTTGCTCGGGTCGACGATCACCTCGCGCACCAGGCCCTTTTCCAGGAACAGCCTGAGCGTGTTGTAGACCGTGGCTTTGGAGGTTTCGGAGTGGCGGGTGTTGACGATCGCCATCACCTGATCGGCTGACAGGTGTTGCTGGCGCGAAAACAGCGCATGCGCAATCTCGATCCGCTGGTGGGTCGGATTGATGTCGTGGCTGCGCAGGAGTCCGGCCATGTTGTCGCGCGTGTAATCCATGGGGCAATCATAATCAGCAATCTGGACTTTGTCTAATTTCCGGAATAGGTATGACTGTTATCTGGAAGAGCGCGCCGGGCACGGCAAAACGCCAAAAACCGGTACAATCGCAGCCAGACTTTTTGTCCAGACTTTTTAAAGCAGAATCCTGTGCTTACGCTCACCCGCCTCGATAGCGCGCAGCCTGATTTCCAGGCGCGCCTTACCCGCCTGCTGCAATTCGACGACGCTGCCGATGCCGCCATCGAGCAGACCGTCGCGGCGATCCTGCACGAAGTGAAAACGCGGGGCGACGCCGCGGTGCTCGAATATACCGAGCGCTTCGACCGCCTGCCGGCCGCCTCCCTGGCCAGCCTGGAACTGGGCCCGGCGCAATTGCAGGCTGCACTCGCAGCCTTGCCAGCCGATACCCGCCAGGCGCTGGAGGCCGCGGCGGAGCGCGTGCGCCGCTACCACGAAAAGCAGGTCCAGGGTTCGTGGACCTACACCGAGGACGACGGCACCGTGCTGGGGCAGCAGGTCACCCCGCTCGACCGCGTCGGGCTGTACGTGCCGGGCGGCAAGGCCGCCTATCCCTCGTCGGTGCTGATGAACGCGATCCCGGCCAAGGTGGCGGGGGTCGGCGAACTCATCATGGTGGTGCCGACTCCGGGCGGCGAGCAGAACCAGCTGGTGCTGGCCGCTGCCGCGATCGTCGGCGTCGACCGCGTGTTCACCATCGGCGGCGCGCAAGCGGTGGCGGCGCTGGCCTATGGCACCGCGACCGTGCCGCAGGTCGACAAGATCGTCGGCCCCGGCAATGCCTACGTGGCGGCGGCCAAGCGCCGCGTGTTCGGCACCGTGGGCATCGACATGATCGCCGGTCCGTCCGAGATTTTGGTGATCGCCGACGGCAACACGCCGGCGGAATGGGTGGCGATGGATCTGTTCTCGCAGGCCGAGCACGACGAAATGGCGCAGTCCATCCTGCTGTCGCCCGACGCGGCCTATCTCGATGCCGTCGCTGCGGCAATCGACAGGCTGATCGAAGGGATGCCGCGCAGCGAAGTGATCCGCACCTCGCTCACCAACCGCGGCGCATTGATCAAGACGCGCGACCTCGACGATGCGGCGGCGATCTCGAACACCATCGCGCCGGAACACCTGGAACTCTCGGTGGCCGACCCCGACGCGCTGCTGCCCGGGCTGCGCCACGCCGGCGCGATCTTCATGGGCAGGAACACCTGCGAGGCGCTGGGCGACTACTGCGCCGGGCCGAACCACGTGCTGCCGACTTCGCGTACCGCGCGTTTCTCGTCGCCGCTGGGGGTGTACGACTTCCAGAAGCGCAGCAGCCTGATCCACGTGTCCGAGGCCGGCGCGCAGACGCTGGGGCGGATCGCCGCCACCCTGGCCTACGGCGAAGGTCTGCAGGCGCACGCGCGTTCGGCCGAATACCGCCTAAAGCATAAATGAGCCGCGCCACGCGATGAGCCGCTTCTGGAGCGCCGTGGTGCACGGCCTGACGCCCTATGTGCCGGGCGAGCAGCCGAAGCTGGCCAACCTGGTCAAGCTCAACACCAACGAGAACCCCTACGGACCGAGCCCCAGGGTGCTCGATGCGGTGTGCGCAGAAGCCGCCGACACCTTGCGCCTGTATCCCGACCCCAACTCGGACCGGCTGCGCGCCGGCATCGCCGCCTATCATGGCGTGACGGCCGACCAGGTGTTCGTCGGCAACGGTTCCGACGAGGTGCTGGCGCATGCCTTCATGGCGCTCTTGAAGCACGATCAAGCGATCCTGTTCCCGGACATCACCTACAGCTTCTATCCGGTGTATTGCGGGCTGTACGAGATTGCATATCGGCAGATTCCGCTGACCGAATCGTTCGAGATCCGGGTCGACGATTACCTGACGCCCAATGGCGGGGTGGTTTTCCCCAATCCCAATGCCCCCACCGGGCGGCTGCTGGCGCTGGACGAGGTCGAGCGCCTGCTCGCCGGCAACCCGGAATCGGTGGTGGTGATCGACGAAGCCTACATCGACTTCGGCGGAGCATCGGCGATGGGCCTGGTGGCGCGCTATCCGCAACTGCTGGTGGTCCGCACGCTGTCGAAATCGCATGCGCTGGCCGGCCTGCGCGTCGGCTACGCCATCGGCCAGGCGCAGCTGATCGAGGCGCTCAACCGGGTGAAGGACAGCTTCAATTCCTATCCGCTCGACCGCTTCGCCCAGGCGGGTGCGCTGGCGTCGATGGACGACCATGTCTATTTCGAGTCCATTTGCACGAAAGTCGTGGCGACCCGCGCCCGGCTGGTGGCTGAAATGGACAAGCTTGGCTTCGAGGTGCTGCCCTCGGCCGCCAACTTCGTCTTTGCCCGCCACCCCGCGCATGATGGCGCCGAACTGGCGGCCGCGCTGCGCGAGCGCAGCATCATCGTGCGCCATTTCAGGAATCCGGCCCGCATCGCGCCGTTCCTGCGCATTACGATCGGCACCGATGCGCAATGCGATGCGCTGCTCGCTGCGTTGAAAGCGCTGTGCTGAAAACCAGAGCGGCCTGCTAGAATCCCTTTACAGTCTTATTTTCCGACGCCATGCGCACCGCCCAAGTCACCCGCAACACCCTCGAGACCCAGGTCACGGTCAGTCTCAACCTGGACGGCACCGGCAGCGCCAAGCTTGCCACCGGCGTGCCGTTTCTCGATCACATGCTCGACCAGATCGCGCGCCACGGCCTGATCGACCTGGATATCGAGGCCCAGGGCGATCTGCATATCGACGCCCATCACACGGTGGAAGACACCGGGATTACGTTCGGTCAGGCGTTTGCCCAGGCGCTCGGCGACAAGAAGGGCATCCGCCGCTACGGCCATGCCTATGTTCCGCTCGACGAGGCGCTGTCGCGTGTGGTGATCGACCTGTCGGGGCGACCCGGACTGGAATATCACGTCGATTACACCCGCGCGCGTATCGGCGAGTTCGACGTCGACCTGTTCCTCGAGTTCTTCCGTGGCTTCATCAATCACGCCGGGGTGACGCTGCATATCGACAATCTGCGCGGCATCAATGCGCACCACCAGGCCGAAACCGTTTTCAAGGCATTCGGCCGTGCGCTGCGCATGGCGGTGGAAACCGACCTGCGCATGGGCGACGTGCTGCCATCGACAAAAGGTGCGCTATGAGGGCGGCGGCAATTTCAGGCGGCTACGCGATGTGTGTCCCGCAAATCGAGGCGGCTGAGCTGTGAGCGTCGATATCGCCGTCATCGACTACGGCATGGGTAATCTGCGTTCGGTCTCCAAAGCCATCGAACACGTTGCGCCGGCTGCGACCGTGGCGGTGACTTCCGACCCGGCCGTGATTGCCGCAGCCGGCCGCGTCGTGTTCCCGGGGCAGGGCGCCGCCCGCGACTGCATGCGCGAAATCGACGCACGCGGCCTGCGCCAGGCGATCGTCGATGCTGCCCGCAGCAAGCCTTTTCTGGGCATCTGCATGGGGATGCAGGTGCTGTTCGAGCACAGCGAGGAAGGCGATACCGCCTGCCTGGGGATCCTGCCCGGCAGCGTGCAGCGTTTCCCGCACGAGGCGATGCACGACGGTCGGGGGAATAAACTGAAAGTGCCGCACATGGGCTGGAACAACGTCCATCAGGTGGTGCCGCATCCGTTGTGGGCAGGGATCGAGGAAGGCGCGCGCTTCTACTTCGTGCACAGCTATTTCGTGCAGCCGGCTTCGCCTGAGGTGATTGCGGGATTTTCGCATTACCCGTTCCCGTTCACCTGCGCGGTGGCGTCTGCGAACATGTTTGCCGTCCAGTTCCATCCGGAAAAAAGCCAGAATGCCGGATTGACGCTGCTGGGTAATTTCGTAATCTGGAATCCGGGTGCCTCTGAAACCGCCTGCGATATGTCCGGCGCGGCCTGCGCCTAATGTTTATTCTGTATGACCCCGCTGATCAGCCATGTTAATTATTCCTGCGATCGACCTTAAAGACGGCCACTGCGTGCGCCTGGAACAAGGCGAAATGGACCGTGCCACCGTGTTCTCCGAGGATCCTGCGGCGACCGCCCGTCACTGGAAGGATCTGGGCGCGCGGCGCCTGCATCTGGTCGATCTCAATGGCGCGTTTGCCGGCAAGCCGGTCAACGATGCAGCGATCCGTTCGATCGTCGAGGCCGTGGGTGACGAGATGCCGGTGCAGCTCGGCGGCGGCATCCGCGATCTCGCCACCATCGAGCGCTATCTCGACGACGGCGTGCGCTACGTCATCATCGGCACCGCGGCGGTGAAAAACCCCGGCTTCCTGCACGAAGCCTGCGATGCCTTCCCCGGCCATGTGATGGTCGGGCTCGATGCCAAGGACGGCAAGATTGCGGTCGAAGGCTGGTCCAAGATCACCGGCCACGACGTCATCGACCTGGCCAAGCGCTTCGAAGGCTACGGGGTGGAAGCCATCATCTACACCGACATCGGACGCGACGGCATGCTGACCGGGGTGAACGTGGACGCCACCCAGCGCCTGGCGCAGGCTCTGTCGATCCCGGTCATCGCCAGCGGCGGCGTCACCAACCTCGACGACGTCAAGGCGCTGTCCGCCGTGGCCAAGGACGGCATCATCGGCGCGATCACCGGCCGCGCCATCTACCAGGGCACGCTCGATTTCGCCGCGGCGCAAAAGCTCGCCGACGAATTGGCCGGCGGCGTGTTCGGGGTCTGATTCGAGAGGCTGACCATGCTGGCAAAACGCATCATTCCCTGTCTCGACGTCACCCATGGCCGTGTGGTCAAGGGAGTCAATTTCGTCGAACTGAAGGACGCCGGCGACCCGGTCGAAATCGCGCGCCGCTACAACGAAGCGGGTGCCGACGAATTGACTTTTCTCGACATCACCGCATCGAGCGACAACCGCGACCTGATCCTCCACATCATCGAAGCCGTCGCCGCCGAAGTCTTCATTCCGCTGACGGTCGGCGGCGGTGTGCGCGAAGTGGGCGACGTGCAGCGCCTGCTCAACGCCGGCGCCGACAAGGTCAGCATCAACACCTCGGCGGTGATGAATCCGCAACTGGTGAAGGACGCATCCGACCGCTACGGCAGCCAGTGCATCGTGGTGGCGATCGATGCCAAGCGGACGGGCGACCACTGGGAAGTCTTCACCCACGGCGGGCGCAAGGCCACCGGATTCGACGCGATCGAATGGGCGAAGAAGATGGAAAGCCTCGGCGCGGGCGAACTGCTGCTCACCTCGATGGACCGCGACGGCACCAAGAGCGGTTTCGACCTGGAACTGACGCGTGCGATTTCCGAGGCGGTCGACATTCCCATCATCGCCAGCGGCGGCGTCGGCAACCTGCAGCATCTGGTCGACGGCGTGCGCGAAGGCCGCGCCGACGCGGTGCTGGCGGCGAGCATTTTCCACTTCGGCGAGTACGGCATCGACGAAGCGAAAAAATACATGAAGCAGCACGGCATCGAGGTGCGCCTGTGAGCGACTGGCTCGATTCAATCAAATGGGACGCGCAGGGGCTGGTGCCGGCGATTGCCCAGGATGCCGCCAGCGGTGAAATCCTGATGGTCGCATGGATGAACCGCGAGGCGCTGGAGGAAACCGCACGCACGCTGCGCGGGGTGTACTGGTCGCGCTCGCGCGGCAAATTGTGGCGCAAGGGCGAGGAATCCGGCCATGTACAGAAGGTCAGCGAAATCCGCCTGGATTGCGACAACGACGTGGTGCTGCTGAAAGTTGAACAACTCGGCGGCATTGCCTGTCATACCGGACGACGCTCCTGTTTTTTCCAGAAGCTCGACCGCGACGAACAGGGCGGCGATCGCTGGGTGACGATCGCCCCGGTGCTGAAAGCCCCTGACGAGATCTACCGCAAATGAGCGACATCCTGGACCGCTTGGCAGAGACGCTGGAAGCGCGCAAGCAGGCGTCGCCCGACAGTTCGTACGTAGCCAAACTGTACGCCAGGGGCACCGACGCCATCCTGAAGAAAATCGGTGAGGAAGCGACCGAGACCGTGATGGCGGCGAAGGACGACCAGGCGGAAAAGATCATCTACGAAGTCGCCGATTTGTGGTTTCATACTTTGGTTTTGCTGGCACACAAGGGGCTGAAGCCGGCAGATGTGTTGAACGAGCTGGCGCGCCGGGAAGGCCTGTCGGGTCTGGCGGAAAAGGCGAATCGACATGAGTGACTGCATTTTCTGCAAAATCGTCGCCGGCCAACTGCCGTGCGGCAAGGTCTACGAAGACGAGGACGTGCTGGCGTTTCACGATATCCACCCGTTTGCGCGGGTGCATTTCCTGATCATTCCAAAGCAGCACATCGCTACGCTGGACGATTGCACGCCCGCGCACGAGAAACTGCTCGGCAAGATGCTTCTGCTGGCGCCGCGCCTGGCAAAGGAGCAGGGGCTCGATAGCGGGTTCAAGACCCTGATCAATACCGGACGTGGCGGTGGCCAGGAAGTGTTCCACATTCATGTGCATGTATTTGGCGGGGGCGACCCCGTTTCACGCAGTTGAGTCATAAGGAGACGTATTATGGGTAGCTTCAGCATCTGGCATTGGCTAATCGTTCTGGTCGTGGTGCTGCTGATTTTCGGCACCAAGAAGCTGCGCAACATCGGCAGCGATCTTGGCGGGGCGGTCAAGGGCTTCAAGGAAGGCATGAAGGAAGATGCGCCCAAGCTCGGCGACGGCGCCGAACAAAGCGGCAACACCATCGACGCGGAAGTCAAGGACAAGCACCACTCTTGAGGATGCGGAACAGGGTGGGGGCGGATGAAAGTCCGCCGAGCACGATTCCCACTATCGCCTTATTCCTGGTTGGACCTGAATGTTCGATATCGGCTTTACTGAACTCATCGTCATCGGCGTGGTTGCGCTGATCGTCATCGGCCCTGAGCGTCTGCCCAAGGTCGCGCGTACGGCGGGGCATCTGTATGGCCGCATGCAACGCTATGTGTCGTCCGTAAAATCGGACATCAGCCACGAGATACAGCTGGATGAAATTCGCCGTGTCGGCGTGGAGATCAAGAACTCGGCCGAGTTGGCGGCGCTGGACGCCAAGCAGCAAGTCAGCGCGGTTGACGATTACCTGCGCGACGAGGCAAGCGGCATCAACAAGGCGTTGACGGCGACGGCAGCCGCCGCAACCGGGGGCGAGCATCCTGTCGACGAACCCGCGCTGAAAGAGACCCCGGAGCCGGTCGTGCAGCAAAGCCTGCCGCTGGACGAGCCGGATCAGAACCCTGCGGTTGACACGCCGTCTGCCGTGGTGGAAACGGCGCGCGACGAAACGGCAGGAAAAACCGCATGAGCGACGTGCAGGAAACCTTTATCTCGCATTTGATCGAAATGCGCGATCGCCTGCTGCGCGCAGTGGCGGTGGTGGTGGTGATTTTCGTCTGCCTGTTCCCCTGGGCGCAGGATTTGTATGCGCTGCTGGCCAAGCCGCTGCTGGCGGCGCTGCCCAAGGGCGGGCAGATGATCGCCACCGAGGTCACGACACCGTTCTTCGTGCCGGTCAAGGTCACCATGATGACCGCCTTCCTGCTGGCGTTGCCATGGGTATTCTTCCAGGTCTGGGCGTTTGTCGCGCCGGGGCTGTACCAGCATGAAAAGCGTCTTGGCGTGCCGCTGGTGATCGCCAGCGTCATTCTGTTCCTGCTGGGGATGGCGTTCGCCTATTTCCTGGTGTTCCCGGTGGTATTCGGCTTCATCGTCGGCGTCGCGCCCGAGGGGGTGGCGGTGATGACCGACATCGGCAAATACCTCGACTTTGTGATGACCCTGTTCATGGCCTTCGGGATTACCTTCGAGGTCCCCGTCGCTGTGGTGCTGCTGGTCAAAATGGGCATGGTGTCGGTGACCAAACTGCGTGAAATCCGGCCGTATGTCATCGTCGGCGCCTTTATCATCGGCGCGATATTCACTCCACCCGACGTGATCTCGCAATTCATGCTGGCGATGCCGCTGTGGGTGCTGTACGAACTGGGCATCGTCGTTGCCGCACTGATCACCAAGCCCAAGCCTGAATCCGAGGCGAGTGAATCCGCCACGGATTACACGCCGATGTCGCAATCCGACATGGATGCAGAGTTGGACCGCATCGAAGCCAGTCTGATCGATCCTCCTCCAAGCTTGCCTGATCAAGCCGAACCCGGCTCGCCCAATAGCCGTTAACGCACCGTGGCGGTGCGCAATGCGCCGCCATGCACCAGTGCAGTGCCGTTGCGCCATGTCCTTATTGACGCCTTTCGTTTTAAATCCGTGACTTAAGCAGCGGGAATGGCGCTTGCTTATACCCGCCGGCTATCAATAGGAACCGGGGCATGGAAGCGCTGAAATCGGGCAGTGACGTTTTGTTCGTATTGCTAGGCGGCATCATGGTGCTGGCCATGCATGCGGGGTTTGCCTTTCTTGAGCTGGGCACGGTGCGCAAGAAAAACCAGGTCAATGCCCTGGTCAAGATTCTCACCGATTTTTCAGTTTCCACTATTGCCTATTTTTTCATCGGCTACAGCGTCGCCTACGGAATCGACTTCTTTTCCAGCGCCGAGATACTGTCGGCCAAAAATGGCTATGACCTGGTCAGGTTCTTTTTTCTGCTGACGTTTGCGGCGGCCATTCCGGCTATCGTGTCGGGCGGCATAGCCGAGCGCGCACGCTTCAATCCGCAATTGGCGGCCACGTTCGCGCTGGTGGGGCTGGTTTACCCGTTTTTTGAAGGGATCGTCTGGAACGGTAATTATGGTCTTCAGGACTGGCTGGCAGTTGCCGTGGGAGCGAAGTTCCATGACTTTGCCGGGTCGGTGGTGGTGCATGCCATGGGCGGCTGGATTGCCTTGCCTGCCGTACTGTTGCTCGGTGCGCGGCGCGGACGCTATACCAGGGACGGCATGATCTCGGCACATCCGCCGTCCAATATTCCGTTTCTGGCACTCGGCGCATGGATTCTGACGGTGGGCTGGTTCGGTTTCAACGTGATGTCGGCCCAGCTGATCGAAGCCGTATCGGGGCTGGTGGCGGTGAATTCGCTGATGGCGATGGTGGGCGGTACGCTTGCGGCGCTGGTGATTGGCCGCAACGATCCCGGTTTCATCCACAACGGTCCGCTTGCCGGTCTGGTGGCCGTGTGCGCAGGTTCCGACCTGATGCATCCGCTGGGCGCCCTGGCGACCGGCGCGATCGCCGGTGCGCTGTTCGTGTGGATGTTCATGGTGACGCAGAACAAATGGAAGGTCGACGATGTGCTCGGAGTGTGGCCGTTGCACGGCCTGTGCGGTGCATGGGGCGGGATTGCGGCGGGAGTTTTCGGTACCAGGGCACTGGGGGGAATGGGCGGTGTCAGTCTGGTGGCCCAGCTGATCGGCACGCTAGGCGGCGTGGCTGTCGCTGCACTTGGCGGTCTGGTGGTGTATGGCATCCTGAAACGGGCTGTGGGTTTGAGGCTGGGCGCTGAGGCGGAGTTCAATGGTGCCGACCTCAGCATACACAAGGTGTCGGCGACAGCCGAACGCGAAACCAACTGGTAGCCCGGCTAGTTTTTTTTCAATTGCCGCAGGTGCCTGCGGCGCTCGATTTGCAGCTGTTCGAGTTGCCGGTCCACCTGCACCACGTCGGGATGCTGCTCGGTGTATTCCAGCAGCAGTTCGGCGCGCTTGATGCGCAGCTCGACCTGTTTCCTGTCGAGACCGGCAAGGTAGGGATCTGTCTGGACGGCGGCTACCGCTGGGCGTTCCGGCTGGGGCGGCCTGGAGGCGGGCTGGTTGTTTACATCCGTCTCCGCGTCCGGGGTCGCATCGGGCTGCGGTGCGGTACCCTGGGAGAGGCTGGCGTGCGGTGACGAGGGCGGGGGCAGGATCGGGCGGGCGGGGCTGATGAAATGCTCGATGACGATGATGCCCAGGCCGATCAACAAGAACACGCCGATGGGTGCGCCGAATGCCAGTACCCGCAGCAGACGTGACACCTGCCTGGAAGGCGGCTGTGCTGACGCCGGTGGTGCTGCAGGTGCCAGCACATGCAAGGCGCTGACCAGGCTGCGCGCGTCCGGCCGGGCTTCCGGGTTTTTGTGCAGCATGCGCGCCAGCAACCTGGCCAGATCAGGGGGCAATTGAGGGCGCAGGGTTGCTGCAGGGACAGGCGCTTCATTGACCACACGGTAAACAATGGTCGGCAGGCTGTTGCCATCGAAGGCATACCGCCCGGTGAGCATTTCATACAGCACAGCACCCAGCGAGAAAATATCCGAGCGTCCATTGACTTCACGCCCCATCGCCTGCTCCGGCGACATGTAGCGTGGCGAACCGAGCATTTGCCCGACGTGGGTATGGTCGCTGTTGACGAAATGGGCGATCCCGAAATCGGTCAGCTTGATGCGTCCGCGCCGGCCGGTGACGACGACGTTGGCGGGCTTGACATCGCGGTGGATGACGTCGTGCTCGTGCGCGAACGCCAGCGCCTCGGCCATCTGCGTGGCGGTATCGAGCACCAGATCCAGCGGCATCGGGCCCTTGTCCATGAGATCGCGCAAGGTCGCGCCGGGAAGGTATTCCATGGCGATGTAGGCTAGTCCGTCGGCCTCGCCGACGTCGTAGATCGTCACGATATTGGGGTGTGACAGCCGGCCGGCACTCTGCGCTTCGCGCAGAAAACGGGATTCCGCATCAGTGCCGTCTTGCCGCAATTGCGCGATGGGCACGGCCTTGATGGCGACGGTGCGTTCGATCAGCGGGTCGCGCGCCCGATAAACCGTACCCATCGCGCCCTGGCCGATTTCATCGAGAATTTCATAGCGGCCGATTTTCATGACGGGGTGAGCGTCAGGCCTGGCATTCCACGATCTGACCGCGCACGGTGCGGCTGTCCAACCCCATCAGGTACAGATACCAGGGCATCAGGTCGTCGACGCCGGGAATCGTCTCGGGCGCAAGCCCGGGATGGGTGCGCGAACGCAAGGTGGTCGCCACCTGGCCGGGAATCAGGGTGTTGATCCGCAGGTTTTCGTCCGCGCTGAGTTCATCGGCCCAGATCCGGGTGAGCGTTTCCAGGCCCGATTTTGCTACGGCATAGCCGCCCCAGTAGGCGCTGGGTTGATGGCCGTGGGTTTCACCGGTGAACACGACCGACGCATCCGGCGCCTGTCGCAGCAGCGGCAAACAGGCGCGGGTGAGCGCAAACGGTGCGATCAGATTGACCCGCATCAGGGCCTGCCACTGCTCGATCGTTTGCAGGTGGAGGGGTGTCAGGCTGTAAAACTGGTGTGCGCTGTGCAGCAATCCGTCGAGCCGTTTCAGGTGATGCGCGAGGGTGCCGGCGAGGGTCTCCAGGCTGCGGTCGTCGGCGGCGGCCAGATCATACGGAAACATGGCAGGCTCGGGGCCGCCGGCGGCCAGGATGGCATCGTAGACCGCTTCGAGATTGGCCTCGTTGCGAGCGAGCAGGGCGACGGTGGCGCCGTGGCGCGCAAACGCCAGGCTGGCGGCGCGCCCGAGGCCCGAACTGGCACCGGTGACGAGAATGACACGACCTGCGAGCAGGTCAGAGCGGGGAAGATAGTTTTTCATAGCTGTTCAAGTAAAGCGCGGGCCGATTGTACTCCGCTCAGGGTTGCGCTTTCGAGCGTAGCGGGGTAAGGCCCGCTAGTGTAATCGCCCGCCAGGAATATGCGCCGATGCGCGGTGCGGACGGCAGGACGTTTCAGGTTGGGGGTGCAGGCGTAGCCCGCCTGTTTTTCGACGATGCTTTTGCGCCACTGTGCAGGGCCGGGTTGGGCGATCCGGAATAACTGGGCTTCGGCCTGGCCCAGCCAGTTTGCGGACAGATTCGTGGCGGTGCTGGCAACAAACGCCAGCAGCCCTGCCTGGCCGTGGCTCTGGCCGCGGTCGAACACAAACTGCGCGGGGCCATCCGCCAGGGCAAACAGCGGCTTGGCCAGCTGAAAAGCCTGATCGTACTGAACGTAGCCGGTGGCAATCGGTTGATAGTGATAGGCCGACACTTCGCGCACCACCGATTCGAGCGCGGGGATCGGGGCAGCCAAACCCGCCAGATGTTGCGGCGCGACGGCGAGGATGACGTGGCTGTAGGCGGTCGACCCGTCGCGCGTGCTCAAGGTGACGGCATCCGCGGCGGCATCGAGCGCGGTTACCCGGCAAGCCAGGTGCACCTGGCCGCCGCATTCGATCAGGCGCGCCGCAGCGGGCGCAGGGAATAGGGCGGTCAGGTCGCGACGCGGCAACAGCAGGTCGCTCTCATGATTGCGCCCGCCGAAAGCGGCGCGGATGACGTCGCGGAAAACCCTGGCGCTGGCCGTTTCCGGCGGCGTGTTGAGGGCCGATACGCACAGCGGGTGCCATAGCAGACGGCGCAGCGTTTCGGGCTGGGAGCGGGTGATCTGGCTGACGCTTAGCCGATCCGGCGCGGCCGTGTCGCGCAGCAGCGCGTAGGCCCAGCGTGCGGCGGCGAGCTTGTCGCGCCAGCCCAGCCCCCGCGCACCGAGCAGCCCCGCCAGCAAATGCAGCGGCGCCGGCAGGCGCGGGCAGGCGAGGCTGAAATCCGGCGGCTGGCTGAGGGTCAGCGGCAGGCGCCATAAACCGTCGTGGGCGGCGGCGGGGCGCAGGCGCTCGATCAGCTGAAGCGTCTGTGCATACGCGCCGAGCAGGATGTGCTGGCCGTTGTCGAGCGGCCGGCCGGCGAACTCGACCGCGCGCGCGCGGCCGCCCAGGGTGCGGCTGGCTTCGAACAGGGCGACGTCGACCCCTGCCTCGGCCAGCGTCAGCGCGGCGGCGCAGCCCGCCCAGCCGCCGCCGATCACCGCGACACGGGCGGTCATGGAAACAGCCAGGTCTTGCTGGCCAGCCACAGCTTGCGCATTGGCGTGAGCGAGACGCGCGCACGCAACACGGGGAATTCGGCGCGCCGGATTTCATTCAGTAAAGCGCGATAAATCGCCGCCATCACCAGCCCCGGGCGCTGCGCGCGGCGCGCACTGGCGGGGAGCGCGGCGAACGCGCGCTCGTAGCAGGCGGCGGCGCGTTCGAACTGGAACTGCATCAGCGCCTGAAATGCGGGAGTGGCCGCGCCATGCAGGATGTCGGCTTCGCGTACGCCGAAACGTGCGAGTTCATCCTGCGGCAGATAAATCCGTCCGCGTCGCGCGTCCTCGCCGACGTCGCGAATGATGTTGGTGAGCTGGAACGCGAGCCCCAGTTCGTGCGCATAACGGCGAACCGCGCGATCGTCCGCGCTGCGCGGCCCGCCGAAAATCGCTGCCGCGACTTCACCCACCACGCCTGCCACGCGATAGCAGTACAGGTTGAGGGACTTGAAGTCGGGGTAGCGTGAATGCTCCAGGTCCATCGCCATGCCGTCGACGATTTCCAGCAGCAGGGCAGCGGGTGCATTGCGGCCTTGCACAGTATCGAGGAGGGCGCGGGTGGCCGGATGCTCCGGCGCGCCGGCCGCAAACCGCATGATCTCCTCGCGCCACCAGTCGAGCTTGGTCAGGGCGAGTTGGCTTTCGTGGCACTCATCCACCACGTCGTCGAGTTCGCGGCACAGGGCGTAAAACGCGGTGATCGCGCGCCGCGTGTCCGGCGGCAGGAAGACGAAGCTGTAATAGAAACTGGAACCGCTGGCGGCAGCCCGTTCCTGGCAATACTGATGAACATCCATGCTCAAAACAGCCCGCGTCCGAGCATGACGATCCAGTCTCTTTTGGTTAGTACCGGACGGTTGTGGAACACGCAGCCGGGGTCGGCGTGCAGTTTGCGCAGGATGGCTTCGCCGCCGAGGATGGTCACGCGCAACTCCAGCCCGATGCGTCCCTTGAGTGTCCGGCCGAGCGGTGCGCCGGCCTGCAGCAGCTTGCGTGCGCGTTCGATCTGCTTGTGCATCATCATGTGCCACAAACCGCGCGTGTCGCCCTGCGCGATCTGCATTTCGCCGACGCGGTGCGCGGCCAGTTCGTCCTGCGGCAGATAGATGCGGTCCTTGCGGTAATCCACCGCGATGTCCTGCAAAAAATTGATCAGTTGCAGGCTGCTGCAGATGGCGTCGGAATAGGCCACATGTCGCGGGTCGTGGTCGCCGTACAAATGCAGCATCAGGCGCCCCACCGGGTTGGCCGAGCGGCGGCAGTAGTCCATGACTTCGCCGAAGTTGGCATAGCGTTTTTTTCCCACGTCCTGCGCAAACGCCGACAGCAGGTCGCGAAACGGTGCCATCGGAATGGCGTGATCGCGGATTGCGGCAGCCAGCGGCGCAAAAACCGGATGGGTCGAGGCCTCGCCGCGTTCGATGCGATCCAGTTCGGCGTGGTATGCCGCCAGTTGCTCAAGACGCATTGCTGCGGAGGCGTCGCCTTCGTCGGCAATATCGTCCGCCGTGCGGGCAAACCGATAAATGGCTTCGACCGGTTTGCGCAGCGGTTTGGGCAGCAACCAGGACGCAACGGGGAAGTTTTCGTAGTGATCGACCGGCACCGGCAACAAAAAAACGGAATGGGAATAATGACTTAGGCAGGATGCCGGGTTAGCTTGGGTGACAGCATCGCTTTGATTATATTACACTTATTGGTCGATAGTTTTGCGGCCAAGCCGCGAGAGTGGCGGAATTGGTAGACGCACTGGATTTAGGTTCCAGCGCCGCAAGGCGTGGGGGTTCGAGTCCCCCCTTTCGCACCATCGGCTTTATGCCGTTTACCCTTACATTTCAATTCAGCCAGGAAGTATTTTGATGCAAGCAAATCTTGAAGTCCTCGAAGGTCTGGCCCGGCGCCTGGATATCAGCGTGCCCATGGATCAGCTGGAAACCGAAGTGCAGAGCCGTCTGAAGCGCCTGGCACGCAACGTTAAGATGGATGGTTTCCGCCCTGGCAAGGCGCCGCTGAGCGCAGTGGTGCGCCAGCACGGCGCCGGCGTGCGCCAGGAAGTGCTGGGTGAAACCCTGCAATCCCGCTTTGGCGAGGCCGTGCAGACCCACCAGTTGAAAATCGCGGGTTATCCGCGCTTCGAACCGAAGGCGGGGCAGACGGCGGCGGAAATGACTTTCAGCGCCAGTTTTGAGGTCTATCCTGAAGTGAAGATCGACGTGTTGAATACCGGCAAACTCAGCCGCCCCGTCGTGAGCCTGGGCGAGGCCGATGTCGCAAAGACGCTGGAGGTGCTGCAGAAGCAACGCCGCAGCTTCGAGGCGACCGATCGGGCCGCAATGGAAGGCGACCTGGTCAAATTCGACTATCAAGGCACGGTGGATGGCGCGGCATTCGAAGGCGGCAAGGGCGAAGACTTCGCCGCGGTAATCGGCGAGGGCCGTTTGCTGAAGGATTTCGAACAGAGCCTGACCGGGCTCAAGGCGGGCGACAGCAAGGGATTCGATCTGACGTTCCCGGCCGAGTATGCCGCCAAGGAACTCGCCGGCAAGGCCGCGCATTTCGAGGTGCAGGTCAAGGACGTACAGGCTCCTGTGCTGCCGCCGGTGAATGCGGAGTTTGCCAAGGCGCTGGGAGTCGAGGACGGTGACGTCGAGAAACTCAAGGCCGAGGTCAAGACCAATCTGGAGCGCGAAGTGAAACGCCGCGTGCAGGCGAAACTGAAAGAGCAGGCGATGGAGTTG